>DATGYA010000694.1:0-2316 GCA_035298405.1 Kamptonema sp.
GACTTAGTTATGGTTCTCGCTGCTGCCGCCGCAGGAGGACTCTTCGCATCGCTTTTGCGCCAGCCCGCAATACTCGGCTATCTTCTGGGAGGAATGGTTGTCGGCCCTGCGGGGTTGGGATTGATTAAAGAATTAGTTCAGGTAGAAACCCTAGCTCAGTTCGGGGTTGCCTTTTTGCTATTTGCTTTGGGTGTAGAATTTTCCTTCGCCGAACTTAATAAAGTCAAGGGCATCAGTTTGGGCGGAGGCGGTTTACAAATTGCACTAACTATCGTCGTTACCACCTTAGTGTCGGTAGCGATGGGGTGGGTGCATTCGCCGGCCCAAGGAGTATTTTTAGGATCGGTGCTCTCTTTATCTTCAACAGCCGTCGTACTCAAGTGCTTGATGGAGCGCAACGAAGCCAGCACACCTCAAGGTCAGGTGATGCTGGGGATTTTAGTGGTGCAGGATCTAGCACTGGGGCTGATGCTAGCAGTTTTGCCGGCGCTCAACCAGCCAGCGGAAGCTATTGGCTTGGCGATCGGGCAAGCGCTACTGAGAATTAGCTTATTTGCTCTCGGCGCTGTAATCACTGGGATTTGGGCGATCCCGCCTTTGTTGCGTTTTTTGGCGAAAACTGAGAGCAAAGAGTTGTTTTTGCTGGGTGTTGTCGTCTTGGCTTTAAGCATTGCTCTGCTGACGGAACATTTGGGATTTTCTATTGAAATGGGAGCCTTTGTTGCTGGTTTAATGATTTCGGAGGTGGAGTATGCTGACCAAACTTTAACGTATGTCGAGCCGCTGCGAGATATATTTGCATCCCTATTTTTTGTCGCAGTTGGAATGTTAATTGACCCCGGATTTTTATGGAATAATCTAGAATTAATTCTGGGGTTGGTGTTTCTAGTATTTGTTGGAAAATTTGCGATTATAACGCCGATAGTAAGATCCTTTGGTTATCCCTTGAAAACAGCATTAATTGCTGGTTTGGGACTAGCTCAAATCGGTGAATTTTCCTTTGTACTAGCTAGTGCGGGGCAGAATTTGGGATTAGTTTCGCGGCGGGTTTACTTGTTAATTGCTGGTACAACAGCAGTGACGCTAGTAATGACACCCTTTGTGATGCGATTGGTGCCGCAATTATTAAATTGGGCGGAAACATTCGAGCCGTTGCAACCTTATTTTGACCAAACCTCCAAACCAACGGTAATAGCTGAAAATTTGCCGGGGTCAAATCACGTTGTGATTTGCGGCTATGGGCGAGTGGGTAAAAATTTGGTACGGTTGATGCAAAGTCACGGTTATCCTGTGGTTGTGATCGACCAGTCAGAAAGTAGGGTGCAAGAGTGCAGGACAGAAAATATTCCTTATATTTATGGTAATGCGGGCAGCTTGCACGTACTGAAAGCTGCGGGGGTGGAATGGGCAAAGGCTATGGCGATCGCACTTCCTGATTCTATGAGCACTCGCCTTTGCTTGAAAAGAGCTTTGGAGTTAGCTCCAGAATTGGATATCGTGGTGCGAGCAAACCAGGATAAAGATATCGAGCTGCTTTATCAATTGGGCTCTTTGGAAGTTGTGCAGCCAGAATTTGAGGCGAGTTTAGAACTATCCTCCCACTTGCTGCAAAATATGGGGCTATCTGCGATCGCGATCGAGCGAGAAGTGAAACATATCCGCAGCAGCCGCTATCTGAAGTTCCGCCCACAGCGACAACCGCTAGAAGTCTCGCGGGAACTCAAAGTTGCAGTTCAAGATATGAACAGCAGGTGGTTCTCGCTACCGGAAAATTCTCCACTAGCGGGTATGACTTTGGAAGAAACTAACTTGCGGCAATTGACAGGGGTGAGTTTGATGGCAATCGTGCGTAAGTTTGGGGAGGAAATTGACTATCCAAATGCCCAGACGCTCTTGCAGCCAAGCGATCGCGTTTTGGTAGTTGGACAACCCGAAGAACTTGCTAGTTTCTACCTGTTGGCTAAGGGCGAGGTGGCACTTCCCCAGGGTGGTAACTCTTGTCAATGGCTGGCGGTGGCAGCTAATAGCCCTTGGGCGGGTAAAAAGCTTTCTGAACTGGATCTGGCGAATCTGTGTGGAGTAGAGGTGCAAGCAATCCAGCGAGAAGGGAAATTTATACGGTGGCCAGAGGGCGATGCGGATCTGCAAGAAGGCGATCGGCTGCTTCTATGTGGCAGTTTCTACGAGCTTACCTCAGTGGAGCGACAGATCGCCCCACCAACTCAGCAAGCAGTTCTGAAATTACCCATAGTTAGTACCCAAGTCAGCGAAAAGCTGTTTAACGATTAATACCGGTTCTATTAGCCTATGAAAGAT
>DATGYA010000695.1:0-22750 GCA_035298405.1 Kamptonema sp.
CACATCCAGTAGTCATTTTTTTAGATGACTTACAGTGGGCGGATGCAGCTAGTTTAAAGTCTATTGAATTAATGCTGACTGACGAGCAGATGAAATATTTGCTCATAATTGGGGCTTATCGGGACAATGAAGTTAGCCCCAGCCACCCTTCGATTCTAACCTTGAATCGGTTAGAAAAAGAGGGAGTAATTCTCAACAGGATGACATTAGCCCCCTTACCGACTCCTCAAATCGCTCAATTGATTGCCGATACTCTCCACAGCAATCTAGAATTGGTTGAACCACTAGCTGAGTTAATTTATCGCAAAACATCAGGTAATCCTTTCTTCGTCAATGAATTTCTCAAAACTATATATCAAGAAAATTTATTAAAGTTCGATCGGCAACAGCGTTGTTGGGTCTGGGATATCCCCCCAATCGATGCTTTAGGGATCGCAGAAAATGTGGTGGATTTGCTGATAGACAAATTAAAAAAAATACCCGATGCGCCTCAGCAAGCGTTGCTTCTGGCTGCTTGTATCGGGAATAGCTTCGATCTGAAAACGCTCTCGATCGTCTGTGAAAAATCCCTTACAGACACATTTGTAGATTTACTACCCGCTATCCAATCGGGGCTGATTCAACCTACTTCATCGCTAGAAACAACCTCAAACAATCCCATCGATTCCTCTTTGATTATCCTGAATTATAAGTTTCAACACGATCGCGTCCAGCAAGCCGCCTATGCCTCGCTCGATGAAACTCACAAGGAAACCGTTCATCTTAAAATTGGCAGGCTGTTACTTACAAATACACTTCCAGATGAATTGGAAGGAAATATCTTTGCCATAGTCGATCATCTTAATAAAGGAAAAAACTTGATTGCCAGCAAGGCAGAAAAAGTGCAGTTGAGCCAATTGAATCTAAAGGCAGGTAAAAAAGCCAAAGAAGCTAGCGCATATACCGCGGCTAGAGAATATTTGCTTTTAGCTAAGGAAACTTTTCCTGGAAATATATGGAAAGGGAAAAATAATTATAAAATGGCTATGGATTTATATAAAAATCTAGCCCAGATTGAATATCTCAATGGCAACTTTATAGAGTCAGAATTGCTGATTGAATTCGGTATTAATAGAGTCAAGGCAGCAAGCGAACGAGCGGATGTTTATTATTTGCTCATCGAATTGTATACCATGCAGGGCAAATACTTGGAGGCGATTCAAGTTGGGAGAACAGCTTTAGCACAATTGGGAATCGACTTTCCCGATCGTGACTTTGACAAAGCTGTTGAAGCTGAATTAGCTAAGTTTACAGAAATTTTGGGAAAACGAGAAGTTGCTTCGCTGATTGACAATCCAGAAATGGAAGACCCTATCAAGCAGATTGTTTTAGAGCTACTGATAAAAATGCTACCCCCAAGCTACTTAGGCGCTCCCGAAATTTCCGGTGTCGTAATGAGTAAATCTGCCAATCTGAGCGTTGAATACGGGCATACATCCAAATCTGCAATCAGCTACAGTATATTTGGTCTACTACAGACAATATTAGGAAACTATCAGTTAAGTTACCAACTCGCACTGCTAGGATATAACTTAAGTAAAAAGTTTAAGGATTTATACTCGATCAGCCAAACAGCTAACGTACTTGCCAATTTTTCTTTGTCATGGGTTAAGCATATCAAGCAAACTGAAAATATTAACGCAGAATCAATTGAGGCTGGGTTACAGTCAGGGATGCTTCAATATGCTGGCTTTAGCATGACTCATACTTTATTAAATGGAATTTACCAAGGCAAAAATCTATCTTTACTTCCTCAAGAGGCATCTGACATTCTCCCTTTCTGCCAAAAAACCAAAAACCCATGGTCTGTTGATTGCACCTTGGGACAGAAAATAATATTACAAAACCTGCTCGGACAAACGCAATATCAGCTTTATTTTGGCTGCGATGAGATTGACGAATCGGACTATCTAAATCAAGAAGAAGTTAGCCGAAACCCAAGCGCAATCTGCTATTATTACATTTTCAAAGCTCAAGTTCTCTATTTATATGGCGACTTGCAACTAGCGTTAGTATCTATAGCCAAGGCGCAGGAACTATTAGCGTTTATTTCCGGTAGTATTCAAGTTTCTAATTACAACTTTTACTATTCCCTGATTTTAGCTGCACTCTATCCCTCTGTATCCCCAGAACAACAACAAGAATACTGGACTCAAATCGAAGCTAACCAAGCGCAAATGAAAAACTGGGCAAACAATTGCTCGGAAAATTTTCTCCACAAGTATCTTTTAGTAGCCGCAGAAATGACCCGAATATCTGGTAAGTGGTATGAAGCGATAAATTTATATGACCAATCGATTAAATCTGCCAAAGAAAATGAATTTATTCACGATGAAGCACTCGCCAACGAACTAGCCGCCAAGTTTTGGTTTGCCCAAGAAAAACCTGATTTTGCCCAAATTCATTTAAAAAAGGCATACCAAGGTTATCAAATCTGGGGAGCTAAACGTAAAGTAGAAGATTTATATGAAAAATATATTCAGTGGCTTGGTTCAACTCCCACAGATACACAAAGTACCAAGAATCCGATTACCACAACTGGTGGAAAATCAGGTGAAGCGCTGGATTTTGCCGCAGTAATGAAAGCATCCCAAGCTATCTCCGGTGAAATCGTTCTAGAACAATTGCTAAACCAGGTGATGAAGGCTGTAATTGAAAACGCAGGCGCACAAAAAGGTTTTCTGATTCTGGATAAAGGCGGGAATTGGGCGATTGAAGCGGAAGCAGCAGTAGAGTCCGATCGCATTACCATTTTACAATCAATTCCCGTAGATTCTGTAGATCCTTCAACTCAAATTCCCCTGCTATCAACCGCCATAGTTAACTACGTCGTTCGCAGCCACGAAAATGTAGTATTAAATAACGCCACCGATGAAGGACAATTTACTCGCGATTCTTACATTATCGCAACTCAACCCAAATCGATCCTCTGCACTCCCCTACTAGATCGAGGCAAACTCGGTGGCATTCTCTACTTAGAAAATAATCTCGCGATCGGCGCATTTACGCCGGAACGAGTTGAAACTTTAAAAATTATTGCTGCTCAAGCTGCGATCTCGATTGAAAATGCAAATCTCTACGAACAAGTAGAAGATTACAACCGAACTTTGGAGCAAAAAGTAGAAGAACGCACCAAAGAATTGTTACACACCCTAGAAATTCTCAAAGCAACTCAAGCCGAATTGGTAATCGAAAATGCTCTGCTTAGGAGTGCGGAAGAACCGCCGAATTACGATTACCAAGTAGGGGGAAGTTTGCCGATAGATGCACCTACTTATGTGGTGCGATCGGCAGACAGATATTTATACAAAGCTTTAAGGCAGGGTCAGCTTTGTTACATCCTCAATACCCGACAAATGGGGAAATCTAGCTTGCGCGTCCAAATTATGAAAAAGCTGCAAGCAGAAGGCTTTGCTTGTACCGCGATCGATATTTCTGTAGTTAGCAGTCCTCAGATCACTTTAGAGCAGTGGTACGCAGGTTTTGCCTACCTATTAGTTAGTGGTTTGAATCTGTTAGATAAAGTCAATATCCGTAGTTGGTGGCGCGATCGCGAATTATTATCGCCCGTGCAACGTTTGTCGGAATTTATCAATGAAGTATTATTACGCACAATTTCTGAAAAAATTATTATTTTCATAGATGAGATTGATAGCGTCCTCGATCTTCAGTTTGACAACAGTGCATTTTTTAGCATCATCCGCACTTGCTATAACAAACGCGCTGATAATTCCGACTATCAGCGTCTGAATTTTGTCTTATTAGGCGTGGCTACTCCTTCCCAATTAATTCTAGATAGAAACCGTACTCCCTTTAATGTCGGTCAAGCAATTGAACTCAAAGGTTTTCAAGTACATGAAGCTCAACCCTTACTGCAAGGATTGACCAAACGAGTGACTAATCCGCAAACCTTACTCAGAGAAGTAATAGCCTGGACGGGCGGACAGCCTTTTCTCACTCAAAAAGTCTGCAAAATGATTTGCAGTTCTGACTCTCCTATTCCTATTAACAATGAAGCAGCTTATGTGGAAGAATTGGTGCGATCGCAAATCGTAGAAAATTGGGAATCGCAAGATCAACCAGAGCATTTGAGGACAATTCGCGATCGTCTATTGCAAGATAAACAGCGTGCTGTTGAACTGCTAAAACTTTACCAAAAAATTTTACATCAAGGACAGGTTGCGTCTGTTGATAGTCAAGTAGAAATGGAATTGCTTATGTGCGGATTAGTGGTCAAACGAGAGGATTATCTCCAAGTCAATAACCGTATTTATGAATTGGTATTTGACGATCGTTGGGTAGAAAGGATATATCTAACGAAGCTGTCACCAGGGGTAAAATAAGCTGTAATTATTTTGCTCAGCAGGTATTTCAGTCTCTGCTAAAATTAGCAATTAGCGTTTGAGTGAGCGAGATTCGACTAATGAGCGCTCTATGAGGACGTAGCGATCGAAAGCGTTATACCACTTCTGGTAAAAGTTTGCTAAAGTTTGGGTAGGGGCGGGTTCGCGATCAAATTTGCCACCCACAAATAACATTAATAAACCCGCCCCAAGACTGTAGCATTAATTTAGAGAAGTGGTATTAGTATTGATAGTGGTGTGGTGGGGAGATACAATTGGGGAGTTGAGTTGTAGAGTGGGGGCGCGATCGCGACCGATGAGTAGAAAACGATTCCGCAGTGCGATCGCAGTTCTGGGTCAAATTCCAGCAGTAAAAACGCCCGGATTAAAATAAGTTAGCCGAATTTGCGATCTAGAATCTTGAGCTAGCCGCAATTTTATTTCATGTTTCCAGGCAAAACCTTATAGAAGAAATTGGGATATTTATCCAGATTGTTACGAAATCAACTATTAAAAGGGATAGTAATGCTATACCATGTTTAACAAATTGCGACAAAGCTAATTCTTTCCCAGCATGAGCTACTGCATCAACCCCAAGTGCGTCCGCCCTCAGAATCCTGAAAATATTAGCTTTTGCCTAAATTGCGGCTCTAAATTGGTGATTAATGGACGCTATTGGGTAATCCGTTCCCTGGGGAAAAGTGGCTTTGGTCAGACTTATGAGGTAAATGAGGTCGGAATCCCAAAAGTTTTAAAGGTACTCACCAACAACGATTCCATGAGTGTGAGGCTATTTCAACAACAAGCTCACGTTTTGATGCGACTGAGGCATCCGGGATTGCCGATAGTAGAGTCAGATGGCTACTTTACATTTACGCCCAAAAATACTCAACCTCTCCATTGTCTGGTAATGGAGAAAATTGAAGGCTTAGACTTACAACAGTGGCTAAAAAATCGCAGTTATCAACCGCTAGCTACCGATCAAGCTATTGACTGGTTGGAACAAATAACTAGAATTTTGGATCTCGTTCACAATCAAAATTACTTCCACCGGGATATTAAGCCGCAAAATATTATGTTATGTTCCAACGGGCAATTAGCATTAATTGATTTTGGGGCAGTGCGGGAATTAACAGCAACTATTGAACGCAAAAGTGGAAACATAAGTAGGATGTTTTCCCAGGGATACACGCCACCTGAGCAAATGCAGGGGAATGCGGAGCCGAGGTCGGATTTTTTTGCCTTGGGTAGGACTTTTGTTTATTTGTTAACGGGTCAGCAACCGAAGGATTTAGAAGCAAATTCTCCACCAGGAAAGTTTATTTGGCGCACTTTGGCTCCACAGATGTCTAAAGCACTAGCAGATTTGATTGATGATATGATGGCTGATTCAGTTAATGCTCGTCCTCAAAATACTATTGTGCTTTTGCAGCGTATAGCTAAACTTAACGATCCTCCAGATCCCGAACCGAAATTTCGTGTTGATAAGAAGCTAATTTCAATTGTTGCGGGGGTGGTAGTGGCGATCGCACTTGCCGCGATCGTCCCTAAATTGCTCCCTCAAACTCCACCAGAAAAATTATTACCCTATCAAAACCCTGAGAATAACTTCACGATAAAATACCCTGAAAAATGGAAAGTGAAAGAAAAGCAAAATTTATTCGATCCCAATGTAGTTACATTTCTGCCACCTAAGAAAAGCGGTTCAAATATTTATCAAAAAAAGATTATTGTCACTATACAAGATTTATCTTCAGAGCCGATGTCAATAGAGAAATATACAGAAGTAACTCTCACTCAAATAAAAGGCCTAAAAGATGCTAAGATTTTAGAGGAAAGTTCAGATATATTAGCAAATACAAAAGCTTATAAAGTTATTTTTACGGATACAGAGGAAGATCGTAATATTCAGCAAATGCAAATTTGGACAGTAAAAAATAATCAAGCTTATATAATTACTTACAAAGCAAGTAAAGATGAATACTCAGAGTATTTAAGTTTAGTAGAAAAAGTTACAAGTTCATTTGAAATGAACTAAAATTTAGACATTTGAGCAAATATTGTAGGGGTAGTGCCCCCGTGCCTACCCCCATCTATTAAGAGGGCTAGAGCATCGACTACGTACCTCACTTACTTGAGAACCGCTATATATACATCCATCTATTTAAACTGTTGAGCATAAAAACGAGCATATCTATCGCCTTTTTCTAACAATTCTTCGTGAGTCCCAGATTCTACTATTCTGCCGCTTTCTACTACTAAAATCCGGTCAGAGCGGCGCACAGTTGCCAGTCGATGAGCGATAATAAACACGGTGCGATCGCGCATCAGTCGTTCTAAAGCTTCCTGCACTAAAGCTTCAGATTCTGAATCTAAGGCGGAGGTAGCTTCGTCAAGGATGAGAATTCTAGGATTTAACAATACTGCACGCGCGATCGCAATCCTTTGCCGCTGTCCCCCCGATAAATTCACACCCCTTTCCCCTACCCAAGTTTCATACCCATCGGGAAATTGACTGATAAACTCATGAGCATTAGCGATTTCCGCCGCCGCCTGCACATCTTTCATTTGAAAATAAGCTTGACCAAAGGCAATATTTTGGGCAATGCTACCTGTAAATAAAATAGTTTCCTGGGGTACAATTCCGATTTGCCGCCGCAAACTGCTTAATGTCACATTCTGAATATCAATATCATCAATTAAAATCTGTCCTAGTTGGGGTTCGTAGAATCTCGGCAACAGATTAACTAAAGTAGTTTTACCTGCACCGGAAGGGCCAACAAGTGCGATCATCTCTCCGGGATGCACCAGTAAATTTAAGTTTTGTAGTACAGGTTTTTCCGTTTGGTATGCAAAGGTGACTTTTCGATATTCAACTTTGCCGCTAACTGGTGGCAGCGCGATCGCGTCTGTTTTTTCCACTACCGTAGGCTGAATTGCTAATAATTCAAAAATGCGATCGCAAGATGCTTCCCCTTGTTTAAACTCGCTATAATTGCTAGTTGTAATCGCAATTGGATCGATCAAAAGTGCGACCCCAGCCACGTAACTCATAAACCCTGCACCAGTCAAATTACCTTGCGAAATTTGCCATCCTCCTAAGAAAAACAGCAAAATCACACTCATCGCCTCTAAAAATCCAACTATCACAAACTGAAGTGCTTTTACCCGTTCTGCCAAATATTTAGCGCGGCGGTTTTGTTCTGCTTCCTGTACAAAACGGTTAATTTCATACCCCTCAGCAGCAAAAGCTTTCACAAGCCGAATGCCGCTAAATACTTCTGTCAACATTGCCGATAAATCAGATATACGATCTTGACTGCGGCGAGAGTAAGTAAGTAGCCTTTCACCAAACCAGCCAATTAATATCGCCATCACTGGTGCAATTATTAATGCAGCTAAAGTTAATTGCCAGTTGAGATAAATCATGTATCCCAAAACAACAATTAGCTGCAAAATGCAAGGAATAAACTGATGAAAAAACTTATTAATTACTTCACCAATGCGATCGATATCTTCAGTTAGGCGGTATGATAAATCCCCTGTTTTAGAAGTTTCAAAGTAGCCAAGATTGAGTTTCTGCAAGTGAGAATAAACTTGCTTGCGGAGATTTAAAGCAATAGTTAACGCGGCTTGTGCCATCAGCGTATCTTGACCATATTGAACTGTACCGCGAATTAAAAATATTACAGCACTAAGTCCGGCAATTTGAGCAAAACCCCTCAGATCCCCTTGGCCAATAAATTTTGCCGTTTCACCAATTAGCCACGCGATGATCGGCCAGAATACAGTAAAGGCTAAAGTACAAGCTAATGCCTTAGCAATAGTTGACGACTGCGGACGGAGGTAGGGTATTATTAGCCAGTAATTAGATTTAATTTTCAAGATTTTTCGCCCTGCTACTTACTTAAGAAATATTTGAACTATAGCGGTTTTTATCCCTACCCAGTCACGGCAGCCAGCCAGGGTGAAAACCCCGCAAAGGTAACTCTTGAGGCTGCACTTTGTCAGCAGTAGATACCGGATTTTTATTCACGCCCAGCAGCATTATACTAGAAGTTGCGATCGCCGTTCCTGAATTTGTTCTCAAATCTCCTATTTTCGGCTCGACCTTCTTCTCAACCACGCGGTCAAATAGCATTGCTGTACCATCTGGTGATAGACTCATTACTGTCTCCCATTGATCGGGAAGAACTGACAACACTGTTACTTTAAATGTCCTCAAGTCAAAAGCCTCAAGATTTAGCTGTTCAGAGTATTCTTTCTGTCCTAGTTTTGGTCTAGTTACCAAGCAGTAAAGAAACGGTGCGGCGGGGTCAAATTGACAGTTAAAAATTTCCCCTGGGGTGCGCGTCAGTTCTTTCTTAAACCCTTGATTTGTCGCGAAAAATAGGGAGGGTGTTGAATCGCTGTTAAACTTAATCATTGCTGAATTTCTGCCATCAATACTGATATCTAATACTCTCCGAAAAGAAGGGATAAAATCTAGAGGCTTCGCATTTTCCACAAGGGGTAAGATAGCAATTCCTTCAGTCTGGGGATTTAATATAGAGGCACTATCTGGAGTAATCAAAAAATCTCCAGCCGGGCGATTTGTCAGCCGTTGAGGAGTAGTATCGGAACGCAGTAACCACAAACCAGTATCTTCTAAATTGTTTCTATTTATTCGCTGAACTGCAATTACTTTACCATCGGAGGATAAGTCAAATTTTAAATTGTGATAGTTTTTACTGTCTAAAACTAGCTCTACTTTTCCACTTTTTTGAGTTGCGTCTGTTTGGAGAGTTATCCTGTTAACTGTAACAGTATACAAATTTTGTTCAAACAAACCTGGTTTGTTATTCGACCATTCAACAGCAGAAAATAAAATGCGATCGCCTGTAGAGTAAGGCTTGAAATTTTTAACTGCTAAATTTTTAGGAGTCAGAATATTTTTTTGTTTAAGAGTAACGTTATATAAAATTAATCTCCCCTTCTCTTCTCCCTCTACGCCTATGTAAACAAAAGCGCGTTCTGGGGTGCGAAATTTACCCACAAACTTTTGAATTGAATTGCCAATTCCCTTACCTATATTAGGTAAAGCTCGATCTAATTTTACTTGATAATTTGTTTCATAGCGGACTGGAGCCGTTAGGGTATAAACTAAGCGCTTGCCAGACCAGCTAATTTTGCCAGGTAGCGGTGGTTCAATATGCAGATTAGCTTCCACGCTGGCCCGATCCATTGGGCGATTAAAAGTGAGGATAAAAGCTGTATCTGTAGCTCCAATAACTTTGTTTTCCCAGCTAAAATTTCGGACTCTTGGCTGAGAGCGATCGCCCCCCAGTACCAATAACCCAATTAACACATTTAACAACAGTATAAGACATAAAGCAAAGCGGTCAATTGGCTGAAATGGTTTGAATTTTGGCATCATATTTTATTGTAGAGACAGATGAAAGGCTAGTAAGTTAATTAGTAAGTTAATAATTACTGTCCGGGATGCCGAGTTCAGGTAAGTAACATGATGCAACAACGCAGTTTGTAACTGTTGAAAACATCAATGTTTTTAGGTAAGTAGTTGGGCTTTAGCCCTCAAACGTATAGAAAAGAGGGCTAAAGCCCAAATACTTACCTTTATTTAATGTGTCGGTTGAATTCCTGCACAAATTATTCGCTCCAGTCTAAATGAGTTGCTTGTACTTTAGCTCCAGACACAACTGCTCCTCGAAATGAAGCTGACTGTCCAGGCCCAACATTCACGGGTTGAGCGTAGATAAATCCGTTATCTATTATGCTACCTGATTCATCTAAAACTTCATAATTTACTTTGATATATTTCACATTTTGACAGGTTTGATTAAGCACTTTACCTGTCAAAAAATTCCCGTCATAACTATAATTAGCGATTGAAACTTTAGCAGCATTAGCACCCGCAGCACAACCTTTCGTAGTATTAGGAATAGTTTCTTGACCGCACATATTAACTAAATTGACTGTTCTGCCATCCGGGGTTTGCATATAGCAAAGCGGTACATCAACATCGGGGTTTTCAACAGCAGGAGTATCTGCCAGTAGAGGGTCGCTGAAAGCAATACTCGACGCAAGTAGTGTGAGAAAAGCGGATAAAAATTTAGTAAAATGCCAAACTTTCATAATTCTGATTTGGGAATGAGTAATTATAGTTTATAGCAGTTTTCAATTTGTGGATAGGTAGTGCTTTTAATTAGCAATTAGCAATTAGCAATTAGCAATTAGCAATTACCTTTTTCTCATGCAATTGAAAGCCGCTATATTACTCATTTAATCTTTTACTTGCTGAACTGCAATGCGTTGTAGAGGTAAGCAGAGTATGCACGAGCTGGTTAGCAAGTAAGAAAAAATTGCTATCATTTTCAAGTTGAGTAATAGGCTGAGCCACTCAGGTAGAGGAATTTTCATTCCAAAGACAGAGATACAGTAGACTATCCAATAAGTAAAGCTCATCTTCAAAAGAATTTCCTCACTGAATCCGAGGTCGTCCGCTGATTCGGCTTTAGCCTCCGACATCAAGACGAGACCAACAATACAAGCTGCAAAAGAAACTATAACGAGATAATCGCGCCAGTTCAGCTCTAGCATTGGTAAACTTCCTTAATAACCTAAATTTTGGAATCAGAGATCAGTCTAAAGGATAGTTTCCGCTAAATATCACCCTAGTTACAAATCGCAATGAAAAAATACAACCACCGCCATCAGCAAATGCGCTTAGTAGGTCACAATGGAAAATTGAATGTAAATATTGTCAGGCTGGGTTCATCTCGCTTGGGTTTCCGCGATCTCTACCACTGGTTACAAACTCTTTCTTGGTTTGGATTTTTTGGTCTCATTTCTCTACTTTACATAATCAGTAACGCTTTATTTGCCTTAGCTTATCTAGCGGGAGGAGACTGCATTGCTAACGCTCAACCGGGTGAGTTCAAAGATGCTTTTTTCTTCAGCGTTCAAACAATGGCCACTATCGGTTATGGTGCGATGTATCCGCGCACAAGCTATGCTAATATCATTGTTGCTGTTGAAGCACTTTTTGGTTTGCTAGGAGTGGCGATGGTGACAGGTTTAGCTTTTGCTAGATTTTCCAGACCTACAGCTAGAGTTTTGTTCAGCCGCATTGCTATTATCACTCTTCAAAATGGTTTGCCAACTCTAATGTACCGCACGGCAAACCAACGCTATAACCAAATTTTAGAAGCTCAGCAGCGAGTCACTTTAGTCCGCGATGAAATCACTGCTGAAGGACAATTTATGCGTCGTTTCTATGACTTGCATTTGGTTCGCAGCCGCACACCTATTTTTGCATTAACTTGGACAGTTATGCACGTAATTGATGAGAATAGTCCTTTGTATGGAATGACGGCAGAGGATTTAGTTACCCATCAAGTTGAGCTCGTGGTGACAATGACTGGCATCGACGAGACTGTTTCTCAAACTATTCATGCTCGCCATTCTTATGTACCTGAAGAAATTCTCTGGAATATGCGGTTTGTAGATATTTTATCTAAAGCGCCAGATGGGAAACGCTCGATAGACTATAATCGTTTTCACGATGTCATACCTCTTTAAGGAGTGATAAACTTTTGTAAGTAATCCGCTAGAATTAATTACAATAGTGATTTTTAAATTGGTTCTAAAGTTGATAATTAAATTGGATTTGGTAGCAGAGGTCGAATTAACTCCATAATTCGGTCAGAATTAAAGTTATTGATAGCATCAGTTAGCGCCTTAGACAAACTTGCTTTAGATTCGGGAATTTGTGTGACTAATTCGTTCATAGCTTCAGTATCAAGATAATAAGCAGCTTGATACATTTCTTCTAACCACTGAGGAGACATTACAGATAAATCTTCTACAGAAAGTGTTTCAACCAATGTTTTTTTAGGGACTTGTCCTACTGTTTCGTAAATATACTGCACTCCCAAATATTTAGCAACTTTGTCAAAAATTTCTCTCTGTTGAAATGGCTTGCTGATAAAATCGTTACAGCCAGCCCTAAGAACTTTTTCTCGATCTTCTTCAAAAACACTGGCAGTTAAAGCAATAATAACAGTTTCTTGGCTCTTAGGGTTTTCTCGAATGCGTTTTGTAGCAGTATATCCATCTAGGATTGGCATTCGCAGATCCATAAAAATCAAGTGTGGCAACCAACTCTCCCATAGTGAGAGTGCCTGAATTCCCTGTGTTGCTTCTCTCACCTCAAAGCCAATCGAGGTCAGAATCTCGACTAACAAGCGACGATTTTCTTCTAAATCTTCAACGACTAAAATGCGGTAAGTTGGTTGTCCGGGATCTAAACTAATTACTCTTTGATTAATTGATTCTGATGGTAATGGTTCTGCTTGAGGTAACTCTACAACAATCTCAAAGGAAAAAGTGCTACCTTGGTTTAAAGTGCTTTTAACTCGAATTTGACCGCCTATGAGTTGGACGAGTTTTTGACTAATGGCTAAACCCAAACCAGTGCCTTGACTCAAATTATTTCCAGCTTCGGCTTGCACGAATACCTTAAATAATTTATCAATTTCTGTTGGCGAAATTCCCACGCCTGTATCTTCTATCTCAAAACATAAGTGACAAGAAGTTTTTTCTCTTTGTTCTGCTTTTACCCGTAGGGTGATGCTTCCTTGCTTAGTAAACTTAATCGCATTACTGAGTAGATTGACTAAGACTTGATATAGTTTTTTCTCATCGGTATGCACAAATTTGGGAAGATCGGATTCTCGCTCGACAATTAGCTGCAACGATCTAGATTTAACTTTAACTTGGAACATTTCTTCAATGGAAGTTAATAAATTTATCAAGTCAAAGTCAGAATTATTGAGCGTCATCCGTCCGCTCTCAATTTTGGATAAATCTAAAATATCGTTAATTAAGTCCAACAAATGTCTACCACTACGATTGATTATCTGCAATCGCTCTTGAAGAGAAGAAGTTAGATTACTCTCATAGCTCATTAATTGCGTGAATCCTAAAATTGAGTTGAGGGGGGTGCGGAGTTCGTGGCTCATATTAGCGAGAAAGACACTTTTAGCTTGGTTGGCTGCTTCTGCTGCTTCTTTCGCCTGCCGAAGTTCCAACTCAGCTTGTTTGCGATCGCTAATATCAATTAAATATCCTAATATTTCCACTGGTGTACCTGTACAATCTCGAATTAATCTGAGTTGACCCAGTATCCAGCGATAAACCCCATCGGAGCGACGAAGACGGTATTCATGGAAATAATAATTATTGACAAATAGATTTGCTAAACCATGAAATACTCGGTCTACATCATCGGGATGCAAATGATTCACCCAAAATTTAGAATCTTCTAAAAAATCGCTAGTTTCGTAGCCCAATACATCTTTAATATTTTCACTAATGAATGTTGCGCCATAGTCTCCATCAGGTTTACAGCTAAAAATAACGACGGGGCTGTAGTTGAGGAGAAAGTTAAGGCGATTTGTGGTAGCTTGCAAGGCTTTCTCAGCCAGTTGTAGCTCTGTTACATCCTGCTGAACGGCAACATATACAGTTCCGTATTCAGGATGCTCAAACCTAGAAGTATGAACTCTGCACCAAAAGAGTGTGCCATCTTTTTTTCTATTGTGGACTTCATATTTTGCTTCTCCGTCTCGATCGAGTTGAGTGGCGATATCTAGAACGCTGATGTCGGGTGTAACCTGTGTATCGACATAATTTATTACACCAACCGGTTGACCTGCGAGTTCGCCCTCTATGTAGCCAAACATGGCATCAAATTTGGGATTAGTGTAAACGATTGTCAAGTCTGAGGCTTTAACTAAACATACTCCTCCCGCCATATTATTCATAATAATGCTTTGCAGTTCGAGAGTCTTTTGAGCTTCTTTGCGAGCTGTAATGTCTTGAATTTGAGCAATAAAATGTAGTGGGTTGCCCTGCTCATCTTGTACCAGCGATCCATTTAGCAGAATCCACACAATATGTCCTTGCTTATGGAAATATCGTTTCTCCATTTGGTAAGTTGAAATCGTTCCTGCTAATAGCTGCTGGGCATAACTGAGATCTACGTCTAAATCTTCAGGATGGGTAATGTCTTGGAATGTTAACGCTAATAACTCTTCTGAGGAGTAGCCAATAATCTGACATAAGGCAGGATTAACTTTAAGAAAGTACCCATCAAGGGAAACAATTGCCATCCCAATCGAGGCATCTTCAAACGAATGGCGAAACTGCTCTTCACTGGTTCGTAAAGCTTTTGTCCGTTCAGCTACAAGAATCTCTAAAGTTTCATTAAGTTTTTTAAGTTCTGCTTCGGCTTGTTGGCGCTTGCTATCTATCTGATTCAGAAATCGAGCCGTCCCCCAGATGAGAATTGAGAACGTAAAAACTATCAAGGTTAACCGAAATGTATAGCCCAATTCAGACTTATACCAGCCTAATTTTCGACCCTGAAAAGTAAACCATTCTAATCCTACTGGAAAGATAATCGCCCAAGGTAGTAGCCTCCGAGCCATCTCTCCGCCAACTAAGGGACTGGTTAATACTTGCATTAATCCTTCCTTCGGTCGGAACGACAAAATTCCTATATAGAGAATGAAAAAGCTGAGAATTGAGTTGAGCGCTTGAGTTGTTGTCAGTAAGATCAATCGTTCAATAATATTGACATTGAATATATGTCCGAATAAAGCTAACAGAGAAATTAAAGCTGCAATACTACTAAAAATCTGCGCCCACCAAGTATTTTGTTGGCAATTTCGCCCTAGCAGTAACAGTGCTACTCCCATCAGGACAAAATTTAAGGCGGTATTTACTCCCATGCGGCCTGCGTAAGGAGTTGTGGTAGAGACAACATCTCGAAAAAGCAACCGATCGATGTTCAGATTCCAACCAAATAAATACTCACTCAGTGTCAGCAGACCGATGATAGCGATCGCGCCGGCCAACCCTTGAGAAACTCGATAATACAGTCGGGTTAATCGTTGGTGGTGCAACAACATCAAAGATAATCCAGCAAATAAAAAGCAAATAGCTGTATTCGCTTTCATGTTTGCGGATATGCCTATAAATCCACTTTTGAGTAGGGATATGTCAAACTGCCATCCGATCAGTACGCTTACCGCGATGGAGATGACGAGCGACGCAGTGATTTGAGAAATATACTTGTTCATAAATGTTCATAAATCGGTTGGTTGGGTCGGAGACTTGTTGTTTTGGTTAAGATTAAAGAGATTATTGGATAGTGAAAGAGTTTAAATGTAGTGTATAATTTGAATATATTATAGGGGGGAGCTGCTGTATCGATCCACTTAGACTCATCATGTATTAAATAGCTTAATAATCATTATGACCTGCTATCCAGTCACCAGCTATCGAGGTAATATCTTAATCGTTGACGATTTACCCGATAACCTGCGTTTGCTTAGGGATACTTTGAGCGAAAAAGGTTATAAGGTTCGCAGTGCCACGACAGGGGCAATGGCACTTAGAGCCGCCCAATCTCCCTTGACGGAGTTAATCTTACTAGATATTAAATTGCCCGATCTGGATGGCTATGAAGTTTGCAGACAATTAAAATCTGACGATCGCACTGCACACATTCCAGTAATCTTTTTGAGTGCGCTCAATGAAACTTTAAATAAAGTTCAAGGGCTAACAGTGGGCGGAGTAGATTATATTTCTAAGCCGTTTCAAGTCGAAGAGGTATTAGCCCGTGTTGAAATTCATCTGACTATCCAACGGCTCCAAAAAAGCCTCCAAGAACAAAATTTACGCCTGACCGAAGAGATAGAAGAAAATCAACGCCTCAAAGACATTTTTTTTGCGGAAAAAGAATTGGCTCAGGTGACATTACAATCAATTGGTGATGCCGTTATTACTACCGATGCTCAAGGTAATATTAGATATTTTAATCCCGTTGCTGAGAAACTAACAGGGTGGAAAGCTGAGGAGGCTGAAGGACTGCCTCTGTCTGAAGTTTTCTCGATCGTTAATGAAATAACGAGACAGCCCGCAGATAATCCTATAACCAAAGCTCTGTTAGAGGGGACAATTGTGGATTTGTCTAACCATACTATTCTCATTGCCCGCGATGGGAAGGAATATGCCATTGAGGACTCAGCAGCGCCCATTCGAGACCGCCAAGGTCAAGTTATTGGGGCAATAATAGTCTTTCATGATGTTACCGAATCGCGCTATCTCACCCGTCAACTCTCTTGGGAAGCCAGTCATGATGCTCTGACAGGTTTAACCAATCGTAGAGGATTTGAGCATTGCCTAGTTGATGCGATCGCCTCTATTCAAGATGGTAATCAACAGCACGCTCTCTGCTATTTAGATTTAGACCAGTTCAAAGTCGTTAACGATACTGTCGGTCATATTGCTGGCGATGAGCTACTGCGCCAAATCACTACGCTTTTACAACAGGGAATTCGTACTAATGATATATTGGCTCGCTTGGGAGGTGATGAATTTGGTCTTTTGCTCACTCAATGTCCGCTTTATCAAGCAACTCAGATTGCCGAGAATCTAAAAGACTTAGTGCATGAATTTCGGTTTGTTTGGGATAACAAAACCTTTATCATTGGGGTCAGTATTGGGGTTGTTGCCATTGACCAAAACAACCAAAATTTGATGGAGATTCTGGGAGCGGCTGATGCAGCTTGTTATGCTGCCAAAGCTAACGGGCGCAACTGCGTTCATGTTTATCGTCTAGATGATACCGAACTAATTAGACAACGTGGGGAGAGGCAGTTGATTTCCCAAATCAGCCAAGCGCTGGAAACCAATCGTTTTTGTCTCTACCACCAAAAGATTATCTCTATTACCTCTAAACCATTAGTAGAGCATTATGAGATTTTGATCAGAATGCTAGATGAAAATGGAGAATTAGTATCTCCAAATGCTTTTATTCCCGCCGCCGAGCGTTATGGCTTGATAACCGAGATCGATTACTGGGTAATTGAAACTTTTTTCTCTAATTATAAAAATTTATCTAGGGAAAACCTTCTTAATCACAGCTTATATACGATTAATCTTTCTGGTGCTAGTATTAGTAACAATAGGTTTATGAGGTTTTTAATTGACCAATTTACTCTCCACCAAATTCACCCGCAGACCATTTGTTTTGAAATTACTGAAACCGCAGCGATCGCTAACTTTGACCAAGCCAGAAATTTCATTAGCGAACTCAAAAAGCTTGGCAGTCGCTTTGCTTTAGATGATTTTGGCAGTGGGTTGAGTTCCTTTGCTTATCTGATCAATTTACCAGTTGATTATCTAAAAATTGATGGTATATTTGTGAAGAATATTAGTGAGAATTTGATTTCTCAAGCGATCGTGGAAGGCTTTAATCGCATTGCCCATGCCATGAATATTGAAACTGTGGCTGAGTTTGTCGAAGACGAGGCTATCTTAGAAAAATTGCGGGAGATCGGAGTAGATTATGCTCAGGGTTACGGAATTTCGCGCCCCGTCCCTATTAACTTTTGAGCGAGTAGCTTGAACGAGTTCCGCTAAAGTTTTACGCCTTATTAATTAAACTGAATTAATCGATCGGAAGTTGCCTAATAATTTAGATATAATTCCGTGCGATCGCAACTGTTGCATCAATTTTATTTAAGTAGCCGCTCTCGAAACTACTTATATTTCATCTCAAAGGAGTTTTACGGCTTGTCTTTTGACAAAAGCGATCGCGTAATATTAAATATTGGCACTGAGCCAAAAAATCAGCGAGCATCCGTTTAACTTGTATGGCATTTTTTGGGGAACAGCAAGATGCTAGACCTACTGTTAATTACCACCTTGGGATTTCTGGGCAGTTTTGGTCACTGCGCGGGAATGTGCGGCCCACTGGCGATCGCGTTTTCCCTCTCCCAAACCACCGCTAACCAAAAAAGCGCTGCGCTGCGGTTTCATTTGCTGCTAAATTTAGGCCGGATTGTAGCTTATGCGATCGCAGGTAGTGCTATTGGGGGAGTGGGTTCGGTGTTAATTGCTAGCGGACAAATGGCCGGTACGGGTAGCGGATTGCGCCGCGCGATCGCGATTATCACGGGTTTAATGCTGATTTGGTTCGGATTGCTGCAAATTAAACCCAACTTGCTACCGCGTCTGCCGATGCTGCATCCGCTGTCGCATCAACGCATACAAGAGGCAATGATCGGGGTTTCCGCGCACAAAAGCTGGTGGATGCCAGCAGCTTTGGGATTGCTTTGGGGTTTGATTCCCTGCGGTTTTCTGTATGTGGCGCAAATTAAGGCGGCTGAAACTGGTAGCGTGGTTTTGGGTGCGGCGACAATGCTAGCGTTTGGACTGGGAACTCTGCCAACTATGCTAGGGGTGGGGATTTTTGCTGGTAGACTGAGTGCTTCGAGGCGCAGTCAACTGTTTCAGATGGGAGGTTGGGTAACGATCGCGATCGGCATTTTAACCCTGTTGCGAACCGATGAAATGGTGGATTTCACCGCTCACGGATCGCTGTTATGCCTAATGCTAGCACTGATCGCACGTCCTGTCAGCAAGCTGTGGGCGCAACCCCTGCGTTACCGCCGCGCCTTGGGTGTGGCAGCGTTTGTGCTGGCAATTGCTCATAGTTTACACGCGATCGATCACGCGCTGAGATGGAATTTTGACGCTGTATCTTTTATGTTGCCATTGCACCAGTTAGGTATGGCTACGGGGGTGACGGCGTTGCTGTTGATGACTCCTGCGGCGATTACAAGTTGCGATCGCGCCCAAAATTACCTCGGCCAGCGGTGGCGGCAAATTCACCTGCTAAGCGTGCCCGCTTTCCTGCTGTGTGCGGTTCATGCGATCGCGATCGGTTCCCACTATCTCGGCGGCTTTGAATGGACAGCGCAAAATAAGCTATTGACGGCATTGCTAGGCGCGATCGCACTCTCCATTTTGTTAGTTAGATCCCACCTATTTTGGACACTTTTATCATTAGAGAGGTTCTATGTTTCCCCTGTCAAACCAAAGTAAAAGTTTAGGATTGCTAGTTTTTTTAGGATTATTAGTAAATGTAGCAATATCAACTGTATTTACATTTAAGTATAATTTTGCTTTAGCGCACGAAGTAGAAGTTTCTGGCGATGTCGCAGCGACATTTCACCTCGAACCAAATCATAATCCCCGTGCCGGAGAGCAGTCTCGCGTATGGTTTGCCCTCACTCGTAAAGGCGGTCAAATTATCCCCTTATCACAGTGTAATTGCCAGTTAGCCGTCTACAATCATCCCCATAAAGCAGGCGATAAACCATTGATGCAGCCACGCTTAGAAGCTATATCAGCCGAACAATACAAAGGCATTCCGGGAGCAGCGATCGTATTTCCCAAAGCCGGAATTTACGAACTAGAACTCAGTGGCAAAGCCAAAGGCGGAGCTAATTTTAAACCCTTTGAATTAAGTTATGAAGTTACGGTTCGGTAACGGTTAACGGTTAACATATTCAGGACTTTAGGTACGTAGTTGCGCTTCAGCGCTCTTAGAATATGAAAGAGCGCTGAAGCGCAACAACATACCTTTGTTTAATTTGCTAGTTGCGTAAGTCCTAATATTGTAGAATGATTGAGACGCGGCTACTTCCTCTTCCCTCTTCCTTCTTCCTTCCTAACTAACCGAGGTCAGACATGGATTTTTTCTCTAATACCCTCGCGCTATCGCGAATGCAATTTGCACTGACTGCGATCTTCCATATCCTCTGGCCAGTATTGACTACAGGCATGGGAATTTATCTAGTAATAGTCGAGGGAATGTGGCTAAAAACCCGCAATCCTGACTACTACCATCATGCTCGCTTTTGGGCAAAACTTTACGTCCTTAACTTCGGCATTGGCGTAGCTTCAGGTATTCCAATGGAATTTCAATTTGGCACAAATTGGGCTCCATTTTCCGAAGCAGCGGGCGACTTTTTCGGCAGTATTTTAGGCTTTGAAGCTGCAATGGCATTCATGCTAGAAGCAGGTTTTTTAGGCATCATGCTATTTGGCTGGGAGCGAGTTAATCCCATCATTCACTACTTCGCTACCATCATGGTAGCCTTTGGCGCGAACCTCTCAACCTTCTGGATATTAGTAGCTAATTCCTGGCTGCAAAGTCCCGCAGGTGGAGACTTTGTGAATGGCAAATTTATCGTTTCCGATTACTTTCAAGCCATCCTCAATCCATTTATGCTCAATAGCGTTCTCCATATGTTCTTTGCAACATTGGAAACGTCGCTATTTGTGATTGGTGGTATTAGTGCGTGGTACATCTTAAATAAGCGACACTCAGCCTTCTTTTCCTACTCATTAAAGATTGTAATAGCCGCTGCGATCGCAGTTGCCCCTTTGCAAATTTATATCGGCCATTTAAGCGCCGAACAAGTCTATCACTATCAGCCTACCAAACTAGCGGCAATGGAGGCGCAATGGGAAACAATTCCAGCCGGAAAATCTGCCGATTGGCTAGCCTTAGCTTTACCGAACGAAAAAGCAGAAAAAAATGACTGGGAACTAGCAATACCTAAAACATTAGGATTAGTTCTAGAATTTAAACCAACGCTGTCAGAACCAGTCCTAGGCCTCAAAGAATGGAAACCAGAAGATAGACCCAAAATGGTAGGTTTAATCTACTATTCTTTCCGCATCATGGTAGCGATTGGTTTCTACTTTGCAGCATTAATGGCATTCAGTGTAATTCAGTGGATTCGAGGCAAACTTTCTGCTGAAAATATTGCTCAACAAACTTGGCTAATGCGAGCTTGGATTTTAGCCGCTCCCCTGGGATATATTGCGGTAGAATCAGGTTGGATAGTGCGCTGTGTAGGTAGACAACCCTGGACTATTTACGGACAAATTCGCACCGCTGATGCTGTTTCTGCTATTCCCGCCAGTAATGTTTTAGGTTCCCTAATTACCTTTGCTATTGTCTACAGCTTTCTATTAATTTGCACCTTGTATTTTGGTAGCAGAATTATTCGTCAAGGCCCCAATTTCAGTTTACCAGTACCAAGTTTAGACGTAGAAGATGAACCGGCAATTGAAACAGAACCCGCCGAACACATTCCCGATAGCCGACCGGCAGAAGCACAGCAATAGGAGATTTTATGACAGCTTTAGAGCATTTTCTTCCCCAAGTTTGGTTTGTAATTTTAGCTCTTTTTCTATTGCTCTATGTCATGCTAGATGGTTTTGACTTAGGCGTAGGAATTTTGTCACTCACTGCTGATGACGAAGAACGGCGGGGCATTTTAATGACCAGTCTGGGTAATGTTTGGGATGCTAACGAAACCTGGCTGGTGTTAATGGGAGGCGCACTTTTTGGGGCATTTCCCCTAGCTTACGGCACGATTTTAAACGCCTTGTACATCCCCATTATGATGATGTTGTTCGGGTTAATTTTTCGGGCAGTTGCCTTTGAATTTCGCGAACATTCTAACCGGAAATTATTCTGGAATTATGCTTTTGGGGCGGGGAGTTTTTTAGCATCTTTTGCCCAAGGTTTAGCCCTTGGCGGGGTGCTAGAAGGCATTGCCGTTGACCCAGCGGGACACTTTATCGGCACAACTTGGGACTGGCTAACTTGGCGCTCAATTGTTGTCGCTTTAACGCTAATTCAAGGCTATGTTTTGATTGGTTCTACCTATTTGATTATGAAAACAGGTGGGGAACTACAAACGATTCACTATCGCACGGCGAAAATTGCAGCAATTACAACGTTGATTGGAGCGATTGCGATCACTATCACCACTCCAATTTTTTCTGAGACTGCGAGGGCAAAGTTATTTGATGCCCCGTTGGTTTATATTTTTGCCGTCATTCCTTTGTTGGGAGTGCTGTTAGTTTGGCTATTGCTGAGAAGCATTGAGCGTAAGGAAGAACGGACACCTTTTATCTGGACTATCCTAATTTTCTTGATGAGTTTCTTGGGGTTGGGTTTGATAGTTTTTCCCTATATTATCCCGACTCAAATCACGATTTACCAAGCAGCAGCTTCCCCAAGCGCTCTAGTATTTATGATTATCTTCATTGGCTTTCTGATCCCGATTATGTTGTTTTACAACATTTACAATTACGTTGTTTTTCGGGGTAAGGTTGTTGGCGGTCACTATGGGAAATAATTGTCAGTACGTATGAAGGGTGATACTCCTCATATACAGGACTTACGCAACTGGCACAATCAGTAGTCAGACGCTAAAACCCTGACGATTTCGATCGATTCCTGTGTCTGACGCACGCTAAAAGTATTAAAGTGTGACAATTGTCTAAGTCCTGTCAAATTGCAACCATTCCCTTGCTCTTGCTAATAATTGATTTAAGTTTTCTATCGGCCATAATCTAACTACCCCGTCAGCATAACCTGCCGCTAAATACTTACCATCTGGGCTAAAACAAACACTCAATACCCG
>DATGYA010000696.1:0-5438 GCA_035298405.1 Kamptonema sp.
CTATTAAGCTTGTAGTTTTTTTTAGCTTAACCTAAAAGAGTGCCTTTTTTTCTGTTTTGTCTGGGCTCAGGTTCTACTCAATTTTTTGGCTTCTGTGCTGTGTTGCGATCGCGACCCTGAAAACTGTCCGGAGTATTGTTAACACCTGATATAACAAAAGTTGACGACTATGCAAAGCATTTAAAAAATACTCGTTCTTTGTTGCCAGAATCTGTACGTTATTTGGTGGCTGACGGCTATTATAGCAACCGCCAAGGACGACGAAACGCGAGAATTTATGCTTCAGGTTGCTGGAAGGGAAAGCATTGGCTGGCTAAATGACGACACTATATATAAATTACCCTGTACTGACCTTCGCACTATTGACCGACTTTGGCTAGAACGCTCAAAAGGGCGTTTCGGCTTTAGCGTACAAAAGCGTATTTATGAGGAAGTTGGAAGAGATTGGGAAAAAATGGGCGATCGCGTTGGGTGGCGTGTGGGAGAAAAGTGGTTGACAATATCTTATCTTACCTGACTTACAGCGCGGATGCCCCCACAGGACACCTACCTGGTGCTGGCGCGTGGGTGACATCTCTAGTTTGGGGGCTATGGTCGCGCAGTGCTGAAAATTTTTATATGCGAGTTGAGGTTTGCGAACTTTAAGCTCTCAAGTAGTTGACACAGGCTGTAGGTTGTGTAATAATAAAAAATTGTGACAGATGCGGAACTGGCGGAATTGGTAGACGCGCATGATTCAGGTTCATGTGGTGCAAGCCTTCCGGGTTCAAGTCCCGGGTTCCGCATTAAATTTGAGATTTTAGATTGAAGTACAATCCAAAATCAGTTTTTTTATGTAGGTACGTAGTTGCGCTTTAGCGCTCTGTTGATAAAAGAAGAGAGCGCTAAAGCGCAACTACATACCTTTGTTTAATGTGTTGTAAGTTGTAGGGTGCGTCAGACTTTCGTTATGAATTGATATAACGAGGGTTTTAGTGTCTGACGCACCCTTTTATATGTGTCAGTTGCTTAAATTCTGTTGATGATAACGAGTATTCAGAATCCTCTGGTAAAAGAAATTCGTAAGCTGCATGAGTCGAAAGGGCGGCGGGAACAGGGTTTATTTCTGTTGGAAGGGACGCATTTATTGGAGGAAGCGATCGCTCAAAATTACCATTTGGCGACGGTTTGCTGTACTGTAGAATGGCGTGAAAAATATCTGCAACTGTGGGAAAAAGTTTGTTTGCAGGCGCAGCGAGTGGAGTTGGTCAGCGATCGCGTGTTGGAGGCGATCGCGACTACAGTAAAACCAGATGGTGCGATCGCGACTGCATCCCGGAGTGAAATCCAGTCAGTAACGACAGCAAGTTTAGGGCTAGCTTTAGAGACAATACAAGATCCCGGTAATTTGGGGACAATAATTCGCACGGCTGCTGCTGCTGGGGCTGATGGTTTGTGGGTGAGTAAAAACAGTGTAGACTTAGACCATCCTAAAGTGTTGCGAGCTTCAGCAGGAGCGTGGTTTCGATTACCAATGGCAGTTACTTCTGATTTGAAAGCAGAAGTTTCACGCTGCCAAGATCGGGGGATGCAAATTTTAGCGACTTTACCTAATGCGAGTTTGAGTTACTGGGAAGTAGATTTGCGAGTGCCGACTTTGATTGTATTAGGAAATGAAGGCGCAGGTTTGTCGGAGGATTTGACAAATTTAGCCAGTCTGCAAGTCAGAATACCTCTGAGTCAAGGTGTCGAATCTCTGAATGTCGCGATCGCGGCAGCTTTGATATTATACGAAGCTCAACGCCAAAGAAGATGACGGATGGGGAGAGGGGAGGATTTTTGTTTAATAATCCCATCTGGTTATACAAATGTATAATATATCAGTTATGAGTCTGCTTAAGCTAGATGTTGTGACTGTGGATGCTATACAATTCTCCCTGCTCAATTTCATACCCCTTGTGATATTATTAGGGATTGTCGCATTAGTACAGTAAAACTTAAGTTCGATTCATGGCACTAACACAAGAGCGCAAACAAGAAATCATGGGTCAATATCAAGCCCATGAAACCGATACAGGATCGTCAGACCTGCAAGTAGCAATGCTGACCGAACGTATTAATCAGCTCAGCACCCACCTGAAAGCCAACCAAAAAGATTTTTCTTCTCGGCGTGGTTTAATGCAGTTGATCGGTCGCCGCCGCCGCCTCCTCAGCTACATCCAGAAACAAGATAAGCCCCGGTATCAAGCTTTGATTGCCCGCCTCGGCATTCGGGGCTAGAGTCTGAATATGTCCTCAGAATCTCCTAAAGAGCGGTTGCCTTTTGAACCTGCTAAAAAAACGAAAAAAAAGCCTAAAGCCCCCCCAGAACCCCAGGTAAAGGCCGCTGAGGACACAAAGCAGCCTTCAACCGAGAGAGTTGCAATGGCAATTCCAGAGGTGGTGAGCAAACGCATGATTCGCCGCATGGCGCTATTTTGCGGCGTACCCACAGCAGGAGGAATGGCGACGTTTATTGCCAGTTATTTAGTCGTAAGCAAGGGCTGGTTGCCTCTGCCTAACTCAGCGGTAGTGCTGTTGAGTATGGGTTTTTTAGGTTTAGGGGTCTTAGGGCTAAGCTATGGCGTGCTGTCGGCATCTTGGGATGAAGAAAATCCGGGTAGCAAACTTGGTTGGGAAGAATTTACGACTAATTTTGGACGGATGCGGGCAGCATGGCGATCGCAACAGCCGAAAAGTTAACTGTTAACTATTAACTGTTGACCGTTAACTGTTAACTGTTAACTGTTAACCAATTACCAACTGAGAAAAATGATTATTGTGATGAAAATCGGCACTCCAGAAGCCGAGATTGAGCGGATCGACCAAGAACTTCGCAGCAGTTGGGGTTTATCCCCGGAAAAAATTGTTGGTCGTCATAAAGTTGTGATGGGTTTGGTGGGGGAAACAGCCCACCTCGATCCTTTGCAATTGCGCGAGATCAATCCTTGGATCGAGGATGTGCTGCGGGTGGAGAAGCCATACAAGCGGACTAGCCTGGAGTATCGTCAGGGAGAACCGAGTGAAGTTTGGGTGTCTACTCCCGCAGGGAAGGTACCAATCGGGTTAAATCACCCGATTTCGATTGTTGCTGGGCCGTGCTCGGTAGAAAATGAGGAGATGATCGTCGAGACGGCGATGCGGGTGAAAGCGGCTGGGGCTAAGTTTCTCCGGGGTGGGGCTTATAAGCCTCGGACTTCACCTTATGCTTTCCAAGGACACGGCGAAAGTGCTTTGGGGCTGTTGGCGGCGGCGCGGGAAGCTAGCGGCCTGGGGATTATTACGGAAGTGATGGATGCGGCTGATTTGGATGCGATCGAGGAAGTCGCTGATGTGATCCAAGTGGGTGCGCGAAATATGCAGAATTTCTCGCTGTTGAAGAAAGTGGGGGCTCGGAATAAGCCTGTGCTGCTGAAGCGGGGGATGTCGGCGACGATTGAAGAGTGGCTGATGGCGGCTGAGTATATTTTGGCTGCGGGTAATCCCGATGTGATTTTGTGCGAGCGCGGAATTCGGACGTTTGACCGTCAGTATGCGCGGAATACGTTGGATTTGTCGGTGATTCCGGTGTTGCGATCGCTGACTCATTTGCCAATTATGATTGACCCTAGTCACGGGACTGGTTGGGCGGAGTATGTGCCTTCGATGGCGATGGCTGCGATCGCGGCTGGTACAGATTCGTTGATGATTGAAGTACACCCGAATCCGAAGAAGGCGTTATCGGATGGGCCGCAATCTTTGACACCAGATCAGTTCGATCAATTGGTGGATGAATTGGCCGTAATTGGTAAAGCGGTGAAACGGTGGCCGCAACCAGTGCCTGTTTTGGCTTAGGTTGCTAGTTGTTAATTAGATGTAGAAAGAAGGTAGGGGTGAGTTTTTTAAACTTGCCCCTGCTTTGTTAATTAGCGAGGGCAGATTTGCGATTTGAATGTAATTTAGTATGAGGGTTTAATTGGTGATTAATAATCAGCCAATATCTGTTAGTTTATTTACAGGCGCTTGCGGTTTAGATTTAGGCCTAGAAAAAGCAGGATTTCAGACAGTAAGCTTAATAGAAATTGAACCTGATGCTGTCAAAACTATCTCTCTCAACCGCCCCCACCTTTCCCTATGTGCTATACCCAGAGATATTCGCGAAGTCAGCGCCCAGACTCTACTCCAAGAAGGGGGAAAGATATTAGGTATAGATAGACCTTTACGCCCTGGTGAAGTAGACCTTGTGACTGGTGGCCCGCCTTGTCAACCATTCAGTACCGCTGGAAAACGAGGATCGGTTGGCGATCCACGCGGCAGCTTATTTATGGACTTCATCCGCATCGTTGAAGAAATTCAACCCCGATTTTTTGTAATGGAAAATGTTAGAGGGTTGCTATCAGCTCCAATTCGTCACAGACCCCACGAACAAAGGGGGCTAGGTTGCCCTGTTCTCGAAGCTGATGAGATGCCTGGTGCGGCTATGCGGGTGATTTTAGCAGAGATAAAACGCATTGGATATGAGGTTGTTTATGATTTACTAAATGCTGCTGACTACGGCGTTCCTCAAGTTAGGGAAAGAGTCATTCTTATTGGTTATAAGGATAGTGATTCAGTGACTATGCCGCTGCCTACTCACAGTGAAACTGGCGTAAGTAGACTTCCAAAATGGCTTACACTTAGAGATGGATTACAGGGGTTAGTCGATTTTCAGCCAGAGTATATAGCTTATTCTGATGCTCGCCTTAAGTATTTACGCCTTTTAAAAGCTGGTCAGAACTGGAGATATTTACCCAATGAGTTAAAGCAGGAAGCAATGGGAGGTGCTTACAAATCTGAAGGCGGTAAAGTTGGCTTTTATCGGCGCTTGGCATGGGATAAACCATCCCCTACTGTGACAACTAGCCCTAATCAAAAAGCCACGGATATGTGTCACCCCGATGAATTGCGCCCTTTGAGCGTTAGAGAGTGTGCACGAATTCAAACCTTCCCTGATGACTGGGTTTTTTATGGTTCTATTGCCTCTAAGTATCGGCAAATTGGAAACGCAGTCCCGGTACTTTTGGGGGAAGCGATCGCTCGGTATCTTTACCAAATAGTTAAAGGGCATAAAACTAAAGGTAAATTAATGTTTGAACAGCTTTCTTTATTCTAGAGTGTATTTTTTTGATTGAGGGGAAATTATAAATAATGTCTGACCAACTTCATCAACTTTTAGGATTTATTTTAGAAAAAGAACTGGGAATCCCTGCTACAAGGGCTGCCAGCTTTGCAGGTCACTTTGCAGAGGTAGAAGAATTCTTACTTTTAAAAGCAGAAAACCTGAAAAACGTCAAAAGTATGTTTGGTAAAAACGCTCTTAAATTTAATGATGAGGAAATTAAACGCATTTTAGAATTTATAGCATCTGGTAAACTTTCACCACAACTCACGGTAGCTGAAAA
>DATGYA010000697.1:0-4482 GCA_035298405.1 Kamptonema sp.
GTTTCAATGGCCGTAACCGCTGCCCTGGAGGAATACTTCGGACTTTCCCAGGCTGCGGCGGCTCTGGCGAGCGATACCACGGTTCAACGCCTGGAAACCCTGGAGGGAAAGTAGTTAGCCTGACTGAGACAGTGGCGGCACTCAGTCAGGCGGTAAGCTCCGTTATGCCGAAAGCGATCGCGGATATTCAAGCCACCAGTGGTTTACCTGTAGTTCATCGTGAACCACCAGTAGAACAGAGCCACCCACCTGCAACTGCTCCGAGCAGTCCACCAGTAGAATATAGTGAACCACTTACCGAAAGTGGGCTACCAGACCGGACAGACGTAAGTAGTCCACCAGTAGAATATAGTGAACTACCAATCCCGACGGCGGCGGTAGAGCCGGAAGAGCCGCTAGACCGGAAGGCTGGTAGTAGTTCACCCAGTAGACCGCTAAGTAAATCAAAAAAGAACGAACCACCTGGTAAACCACCTGGTAAGTCGAATAGCTCAAAGGCTACCAGTAGCACACCAGAGCGTAAGGCAAGCGATCGAGGGGCAGGGAAGATAACCAAAAGTGAACCAATTAGTAAACCAGTAAGTGAACCACTAACTCAAGCAGCCTTGGCGAAACGATTAGAAATAGACAAAAGCCGCATCAGTCGCGTGCAGTCCCAACCCCATTTTTCCCAGTGGAGCCAGGAGCGAGATCCAGAGGGGATAGCTTGGCAGTTCGATCCAAAAAGTAAGCGGTTTTATCCACAGAGTAATGAGTAGAGAATCAGAAGCACTTGGAATTATTTACTCGCATTAGCCAAGTTGTGAGAGACAGTCTTAACAACCTCGCCAGCTTTGGCTAACAGCTTGACTCCCAAAAGACTCCCTTATATCTAGCAGATAGGCGTTTTATTCCAGGGCGGTGGGTATATAAAACTGAGGTACACTAAAGCGTCAACCGAAGTAACCAAAATCGAATCATCAAGTTAAAAATTGTGGCTACTTTTACCATATTTACTATTAGCTTATTTCTAGATATACGCTAGAATAATTATCACAACTTACCAAATAATGCTGTATAATATATTTAAATGGTTGAAAGGAGGTGATGTACAAATGAAAAAAAACCATAAACAAACCAGTGAGAGAATGGCAAGATTAGCGGCCAAGACGCTGCGTAATATTAGAGCTAGTAAGCTTAACAAAAGCTTGTCTGGCAGTGTATTGTCGCAAGCTAAGGGAAGCCGGATGCGATTCTTGGGCGACGTTCGGAAACGTCAAATCTTTTTGTTGAGTGACTTTCAATAAAAAGCAAAATTGGAGAGCTTTGGTCTAATTAGAATGCGAAACACGCCCTTAGAGATTGCAATGAGATCTGAATTTTTTGATAAAACCCCCAGATGCCGCAAGGCGCTGGGGGTCTTTTGTAGCGGTTTTACCTACACATTAACGAGTAGAAGAATTATTCTCCAAATCCCGTCAGACAGTAAGTTAAAAGTCAAGAACTGATAGGTCGTTTTAATATTTGTGCTACTGCTCCGTAGTAAAAACCTCTCAGTGCATCAAGTTCGTGTTCTATATCTTCAAGGTTGCCTAATTTGCTAGTCCATCTGCCAAAAGGTAACTGTCTGACTACATGAGTTGGCACTCCATCTGGCTCACCAGCAGGCTTGGTATATATTGCTATTTTTTGAAATTCAGGCTCAAATTCAACGCTATCGCAAGGCACATAACCAATAGTTTGGTAAGCCTGAATAAAGGCTTCTAATGTTAATTCCCTCGGCACTCCATCTGGCCAATATTGCTCTGGGTCTGTCGGGTCCCACCAGCAGTTGTCTTGCTCGGCAGCCCAAGCAATGCAGTTGTAATCTGGTGTGCTTGGACTGGTAATTTGATAAGAACCAGGAGATAAGTTTGGACAATAAGTTGCAATCCAAGAATCTATTCTAGATACCACTATCTAACCTTACCATTGATATCCGTGTTCTCTGCCCCAGTTGAGCCAAGCTTGTGCCATTTGCTTTATTCTGCCGCGTTGTTCTGGTTGGATGGGATTTGCACCCGTGATGGCTCTGAGCGCCCCAAACCAATGATTTGGCCTCATTTCGAGTTCTCTTAGCAGTAAAGGGATGACCGCAGGCCCCATGTCTATAATCTGCTGATAGGCAGGATGGTTATATTTTTCAGCAACGAATGAGCAGCCTGCAACTTCTAATTCCCACTCTGAAGCAAGGGCTTCAAATTTTTGAATTATCTCTGCTTGCTGTGAAGTTGAAACTGCTTTGATTTTTCCCGGATGCCGTTTTAACCATGCCAAGAAATACTCTTTCATTGACTGCAAATCGATAACTCCATTGGTGGGAGCGTTTTTCCAAGGGTCTTCCTCATGGGTCATTTCCCGCAGTTTCCACGCTGAGAATTGACCGAAGAAAGAGTAGACTTCATCTAAAAGGTTGCGTATCCTATCGTCATAAAGAGAAAAATCAACGTCTTGAGGGTATTCGATAGGAGCATTACCGTATTGTTTGTAAGCATGATACAACACGGGTATGACAGGGCCGTGCGGCCATGCTTCAATAGGTTCGGGAAATAGGGGTTCCTCGTATAGAGCTAAATGAAGTCCTTGGGCGTAGTAAACCAGCTTTTGCAGTTTGAGGTTAGAAACTAAGTCGCCAGCGTCAGGGTCTACCTTGGTGAGGAAGTATTTTGCTACGTCGTGACAGCTAAGCATAGTCACCTCAATGCGGTTATTAGTAAAGTTAGTACGTTTGAACTAATATTTTCTATTTACATTTTGGCACTTGGCGATCTTGTTAATCCAGTTCTATCTGTTTCTGCTCGCGACTGGGGGATTGAGCGTGCTTAAGCAGATTGCTTTGTTCCTGCCGCTGCCGTTCTTCCCACCGTACTTTAGCTTGCTGCCACAGTTGGACATCTTTCTCTTCCAGCGCCGCTAACTCCACCCAATTACCGTTGAGCTTTAGCACTTCCCCCCGTCCGTCCAGGGCGATCGCAGAAAGGATATCCCCTTCTCGCTTTAGGGTGTAGTTTGTGCCTTGGAACTGCTGCCCGTTCCTGACTGTTTTGGACAATTCTTGCACGATCGGTTCCACAAGTTCAACCCGCTGGCGCTGCACTGGGTCGCTTTCTAGCTGGTTGTAGGTGAGGGCGATCGCCACTCGCTGTTTGGTATACTCGGAAAACTCTTCAATGGGACTCCCAACCTGCCGGAAATATTGGCCTTTGGGACTGCGAAACAATATCCGCCTGATGTCGGTGGTTCCGAAACCTTCTTGCAGTGCATCGTAGGCCACTCCCACATCCACATCTTCAATCTGCTTGTAGCCCGTCTGTTTTCTAATTTTAGCAGCAAAGTGTTGGTAAAATTTATCGAGATACGCACGTTTGGCCTCAGCTTCTTCTGGCAGTTCCAATCGCTTAGAAGGAGCAGTTTGAACTTTAACCTTATCTATATATTTGTCTGCAATACTTTGAGTAAGCTGCTCAAACTCTGCTGCAATTTCTTGTCTGCTTCTGTAGATTCTATCTGCCGCTGCTCCATACTCAGTATCCTCTGAGGTAAGGGTGCCAAAGCTTTGACTAAGTTGTTCAATTGATTGGTTAATTCCGAATCCTTCTTCTCTTTCAGCGCTAGCCGTTGTTCCATATTGGCTATTTTCTGAGGCAATATCTGCAAAGTTTGTACTAAGTTTGTCAAGTTCTGCTCTAAGTTTTCGTCTGCTTCTTCTACCTGTTGAGATAAGTTCGTTATGTGCTTGGGAACTGGGTATAAAAATTTGGCTAATTTGGTTAAGTGGTCGTGCAGCGTCGTCATGCTTTGTTCTATCGTTTCCATCCGCTGTTCTAGCTTTAGCTGACGGGATACTAATAATTTCAAGTTCTCGTTCAAGCTGTTGATTAAAGTTTGTTGGCAATCGGCTAAAATCTGGGGTTGTTGGTTGAGGGCTAAAAGTATTTCTGAATGCCTCGATTCCAGACTGTTCAATCTTTCTGCTAGGGCTGATAATGCTAGAAGTAACGCTTCTAAATTCTGCTGTAAGGTCAGTAAGTCCGGGTGAGGGGAACTGTTCTGTTTGTTGAGTGGAGATTGCTGTTTCAACTGCTGATTCAGGGCGGCTAATTTCTCTACTTCTGGCGGCAGCGAGGGTGGGGTTGTCTCGAACTCGTTCATAGTTTAATCCAAATTTTTCTTGCAATCCTTTCCACGAATAAGCTTTACCGAGGGCAGAACCTTTCATTATGGTTTCGCCCCATTGAAAGCTAATTCCCGATACGAAACCCGTAGATGCCATGTTGGGCAGTACGCCTACACCAAATGATTCCAACTGTTCTATAAATTCGGAAATCGTATTAGATTCGGTTGCGGCTTGGCTGATCAAAGTTTGCAGTCGTACTTTAATACTGGGTTCCCCGGTGCGTTCCATCATCGCCCGTTCGTCTCGTTGGGCTGTCCGCACTGGGTTAGAGGTGAGTTCTTTGGCAG
>DATGYA010000698.1:0-12174 GCA_035298405.1 Kamptonema sp.
GGGAAGATGGTGGGGAGATGGAGATGGGAGTTTCGATAAATTCCCATAGCTCAGTGTAAGCGTCAAGCAAGGTGCTAGGGGTTTTGAGTTGACGAAGAGTCCGTAAATTTCCCATTTCCCCCATCTCCCCCATTTTCCCCATCTCCCCCATCCCCCCTCCTCTTAAATCGCTTCCAGGTTCTTTTCCCCAGTCCGAATGCGGATAATTTGCTCAACGGGAGAGATGAAAATCTTGCCGTCGCCAATCTCGCCAGTGCGAGAGGCAGCGATAATTTTATCAACCACCATATCAACTTGATCGTTTTCTACAACGATCTCAACCTTCAGTTTTTGCAGGAACTCAACCGTGTATTCAGAACCGCGATAGCGTTCAGTTTGACCCTTCTGACGGCCAAAACCTCTAACTTCTGAAACAGTCATCCCCACAATGCCAGCATTGACGAGCGCGATTTTCACTTCGTCAAGTTTAAACGGCCGAATAATAGCTTCTACCTTTTTCAAGTTCTTCACTCCTAACTCTTAGTTTTCTAGTTTATGGCTTAAGTGAGCACGACCTCTTGATATCACCGTCACCAGAGACGGTTTTGTAACATATAATACCTCATGTCTAGATTGCTGCTAAAGATGGGTTCACTTTTGCTACTAATGCTCTGTTTCCGATCGCTAACACAATAGCGCTAATCTTCAGGCTAGAGTAGGAAAGTGGCAGCCCACCCTATTTGACCTGGTAAAAAAATAGAAGACAAAGGAGAAACAAGTTTTAGTGCCCTCCCTGTCTCCAGTGTCAAACTTGCGTATATTTCTTTTAACCTTAACTGCCGGAGGCGGTCAGCTTAACTATCGCTATGCACCCAGCCAGCCCACCCCCTGACAGCACCGGGTTTAACGCCCTGCTCAAAAACCGTCCCTTTCTTGCTTTGTGGATTGGCCAGCTTTTTGCACAAGTGGCGGATAAGGTATTCTATGTTTTGCTAATTATCCTGCTGGAAGCAGGTGATTATCGCCCCTGGTCTAGTTTGGAACATTCCGATAATTCCATGCGATCGGCGATCATGGTAGCCTTCACCGTACCAGCAATTTTATTTGGCTCAGCAGCCGGAATCTACGTCGATCGCTTTCCCAAAAAGCAAATGCTGCTTGGCTGTAACCTGATTCGAGCCTTTTTAATCATGGCGCTGCCATTTTTGCCGAAGGCCTTTATCATCCTCTTGATAATTACTTTTCTAGTTTCCACAGTCACCCAATTTTTTGCTCCAGCGGAACAGGCAGCTATTCCCCTGGTAGTGCCGAAAAATGGATTGATGACAGCCAATAACCTTTTTGCCTCAACCACAATGGGAGGCATAATTGTCGGGATGACCATTGGCGAACCTTTACTGAGTTTCGCAAAAGATGCCGCAGGCGATCGCGCTCAAGAGTTCTTGCTGGCAGGGTTGTATGTAATCTCGTCGGGTTTGATTTATTTGATGCAGGCAAAAGAAACTGATGTATCGTCTCACGTGGTATTAATTCATCCCCTACATGACTTTAAAGAAGGATTGCGATATCTCAAGCACAACCGCCTAGTTAGCAACGCGATGGTGCAGTTGACTATCCTCTATTCAGTGTTTGCCGCCCTGCAAGTGTTGGCAATATCTCTCTCTGGCAAAATCGGTCTCAAAGAAACTCAGTTTGGCTTTATTCTGGCAGCAGCAGGAGTGGGCATGGTATTTGGTGCAGGCTTGTTGGGGCATTGGTCAGACCGCTTGCACAATAAACCTTTGCCTTTGCTCGGTTTTTTGATGATGGGTTTTGTGATGGGGATGTTTGCTTTTACGAGGTATTTGTGGCTAGGATTGTTACTGAGCGCTATGTTTGGTCTAGGTGCTTCTCTGATTAATGGGCCAATGCAGGCATTAATTCAAGAGAAAACGCCAGAATCGATGCGGGGCAAGGTATTTGGATTTCAAAATAATGCGATTAATATTGCTCTGAGTTTGCCTCTAGCGATTACGGGGCCACTGACGGATGGGGTAAGCAAAGCGGTAGGTTCAGACGATCTGGGTTTGCGCCTTGTACTGTTGGGCTTGGGGTTTGTGGTTGCCATGATGGGTGCGGCGGCTTGGCGGCATACACGCCATGTCTTGCAGGATAGTGTTTGAGATCATTAAAATGGTTAAGTGGGACTAAGTAAAGCTCAAATAATTGATATATAAGGTTTTTATGAAGAGTGGTAAATTTTTCAGTAAGCCAGGGCCAGAACAAAGCGATCGCGTCCCCCCCGGCCAACACTTAACCCAAGGCTTCCCGGTGTTGACTTATGGCGATACGCCCTCTATCAGCACTGAAGAATGGCAAATTAAAGTTTGGGGGCAGGCAAAAGAAGTTACTTTCACATGGTCAGACTTAATGGCGATGCCTCAAAGCAATTTCACTGCTGATTTTCACTGCGTCACCCATTGGTCAAAACTGGACGTACAGTGGACTGGGGTGAAGGTGACAGATTTTATGAGCTATGTAGAAGTAGATCCGAAAGCCGTTCATGTTATGGAGCATTCCTACGGCGGCTACACTACGAATATTGCGATCGCGGACTTCCTGCGATCGGACAACTTCTTCGCTCACACTGCGTTTGGCGAGCCATTAACCGCCGATCATGGTGGCCCCATGCGGCTAGTCGTACCTCACCTCTACGCCTGGAAAAGCGCCAAATGGATCAACGGCTTGGAGTTTTTGGACAAAGAGGAATTGGGATTCTGGGAACGCAACGGCTACCACAGGCGAGGAGAACCTTGGGCCCAGGAACGATATAGCAATGACTAAAGCGGCTACTTGATTTATACGCGCTTTAGAGGCCCAAGATGCCCAGAAGCCAGACAATTGGGTAACTGTAACAATGCTGATGCGGACTTCAGGGAAAATCTACCTCTGACAGTTCCCCTCAAAGTTGAGACATAGTAAAGCTTCTGTCCACTTGCACAGTTTTATTCGCTCAGGCCGATTAAAAACCAAACTTGACAATTCAGGAAGTAGAACAAATACCGCACAAAATCTTAAGCGCCTTCTAAATAATGGGTTCATAACTCAAATACAGGCGCTCTATGAAAACTTCAGTCAAACTTCAAATCGCGGCTCTTGCTGCTACTGCACTCGGAACAATTTCTGCTATAACTCCTGCGATCGCGGCCTTCAGTTTTGGTCAAAAAGAAGTAGATCAAACTAAATTTGTTGCCGCAGCAGTTCCTTTCCGGGGCGGTTCTGCTCATCAGTTAGTAATTCTGGAACAGGTATCTAATAAACGAGCTTGCTGGAGTGAAAGCGGTAATCGTCCTGTGAATATCAACCCGCTATTATTGAAGTTTAATTTCACCGGAATTTGCGGGCGGGCTACTGATAGTAATGGTTACTCTATTCGCGTTGCGGGAACTGACTTAGGGATGCGTTATAATCTGAACGTGCAGCGCGTTAATGGAGATATTTTACTGGTTGGCACTAACCGCCGCGATCCCTCTGCTGCGCCGATAGTGATTGGTCGTACTCGCGGCGTTGGTAATAGTTTAACTAAGATTAATTTGGAACCTGGCTGGCGGTTTACTAAGCGTACTTACAATGGGAAACTGTTAGGTCATATTTATCTGACCAATGATAGTTTGGCGCTAGCGAATCGGTGAAATGGTCTTGCTGGTAAGGCGGAAACTTGAGATGATTTTCATTGTCAAAATACGCGATCGCTCCCATATTCCGCCTCTACTAAGCCCTTGTTTAAATTCTCCTGCACTTTTGAAATAAATCTCTGGATTGACTAAGGCTAAGTCTATTACATCAACTAAAGGTTATCGCGTAGGTAATATAACCCACATTCCGCAGATGTGGCTGAGAACTTTTTATCAGTTGTGAAAACTGAAAGCCAAATTTTTTTTCATTTAACTTATGCGGTTTTAAAGTCACGACATCCCCGTTTATATTTCTAAAAGTAGAGTCGGATGGGAAGCAAATATAAATCGGTTTATGGGCGCATAAATTTTCCTTTGACCGTATAATTACGTAGAAAATATGAAGAATTGTAACAAATAACATCACCCAGATGGCTGATTTTAAGTAATATCACTTAGATTATAAAGAAATCAGTAAGAATATCTGACAGCAAACTGTGGATTTTACGTAGATGGCGGTCATCCGAGACTGTTAATATGCACCTTTTTTGAGGAACCAATGTTATGGGTACATCAAACGCGATCGCAAACTTGTCAATGGCTGTGGCTGGATCGGCATTTATAGGCTTGTCAGTTTTCAGCTTCCCAGAAACGGCTGAGGCTTTTAGCTTTAATGTCTACAACAATAAAGCTGAATGGCAAAATGCTCTGAATAATCAGCCATTCCAAACAGAACAATTCAACAGCACTAATTTGCCGCTAGGAGTTAGCGTCATTTCCCAAGGACTTATCGAAAATGGGGTGTGGCAAGATCAGGTAAGTGAGAATCAAACAAATACTTGGAGTTTTGCTAAACCTCTGTTTGCTTGGGGTGGTAATTTCAATTTAGCTGGGCCCTTGGATAAAGGTACTGGCATTGCGGTGACAGTTGAGAAGCTACTAGGCGGCGAGGACTTTATAGGCGAAATTTCTAATACTTTGGAAGGTGATTTCTGGGGATTAGTTGCAGATAGTCCTTTTAATAGGGTGATCCTTTCAAAAGGAACTCAAGTTGGCGATCGCGAAAGTTATTACCTTGACGATTTGGTTTATGCTGAAAGTCCTCCCGAAACCGTTCCCGAACCCGTTGAGATTTTGGGAAGCTTGGGATTTGTGGGTGTCCTAGCTTTTGTGCGGCATAAACGCCAACAGCCGACTGTAAAAAATATTCATTAGTGAGATAAGCTGATATGCAGCTAAATCGAATAATTTAGCGCCTGAAACCTTTTACTGGCTTAGATCACCGTTTCAAATTAAATACATCACAGCTTAGTGACATCCCCTTGATTAGAATTGAGGCTAAGGTTTGTGATTTGCAGATTTTCCCCACCCCCCCTCAAAAAGGGGGGCTTTGAATTTATTTCTTAAAGTTGACATTTATTAAATTTCAATTTTAAATAGAGAAAACAGCTATCTACTTTGTTGTGAGGAATAATTGTGCCTTTATTCGTTAATAATCTGATCGACGATCCGACCGGATTTCCGGTATTTGTGGGGGGTGGCCGTCGGCTTTTAGCTTATCCTACATCCGATGATATTCAACTGGGGTCTGGGAATTTATTTGGTTTCCCTGGGGGAGTGTGGGGACTCGGCGGTAATGATACTATAGCAGGTTCTTCTGACTCCAATGAGCGGCTATTTGGCAATGACGGTGAGGATGTTATTGGGGGTGGCAGCGGTAATGATATATTGTTTGGTGGGAAAGATAGCGATCGCCTCGATGGAAACGACAACAACGATGTAGTTAGAGGCGACTCTGGGGATGATTTCGTTTTTGGCGGCCCCGGCAATGATTTATTGCGAGGAGGACAAGGAAATGACCGTCTAAACGGCGATGGAGGGAACGATTTTCTAGTTGGCGATCGCGGAATTGACCTTTTAACAGGAGGGGAAGGTGCTGATACCTTTGTCTTTAGGAGAGATGAAGCGGCATTTAATATTAATCAGGCAGATGTTATCACCGATTTTAATTTTAGAGAAGGCGATCGCATTGGACTGACCAATGGACTAACACAGCTAGACTTACGTTTTAATGATGAAGATCGCATCGATTTTGATAGCGACGGAGAATTTGATGATATGGTGGTGCGGATTAATAACACAGGAGAAATTCTCGGCATAGTTTTAAATGCTGATAACTTTGACCTCACAGATACATTTGAGACAGCAAATGAAGCAGTATTAGGCATCAACGGTATTCAATTTACCTTTCTTCCTTAGTGAGGATGAATGTTTCGTCAAGAATAAACTGTCAAACTTAAATCAGCTTGTAGGGTGCGTCAGATGCAGCGATTAATTGATAAAATCAGTGTTTTGACTGCTGACGCACTCTATAACTGCGTACCAAGCGATTAATCTATCAAATCAAGGTTTTGAATGCTGAGGCACCCTGTTAATAATGCCAGTTGCGTATAAATTCTAAGGAATTCTAACGCCCACCAGTTGCACTACTGGGGGAACTATTCAGTACAAAAATTACTCCAGTCATAATTAAAGCTACGCCTACCAATCGCAGCGGTGGCAAAGGCTCCTTAAATAGAATCTTACCGCCTAAAACTACACAGATATAACTAATTGAGAGTAACGGTGAGACTATGCTAATGTTTGCGTGCGAGAGTACGACAATAAATCCAAAGGCACCGAATCCGTATAAAATCAAACCAATCCAGATCAAAGGCTGACTTGCCATTGCTATGACTTTTTCAACTAAATTAGCTGTGCCAATAGGCCCTAAAATATTGGCGGCTCCCTTAAGGCTAAATTGACCTAAAACACCGCACAGGATAGCAGCGAGTAAAACCAGAAAAACGCTTCGAGTCATTAGTTAACCAACCTATAGTATACTGCCAGAATAGTTGCTAAAAAACTTAACCAAAAGCTGAGATAATCTGTATCAAGAAAATACAGATGTGATTAGGGAACTAAATATTGCTGGCGAAGCGATCGTAGCAGACAACGGCAACTAATAGTTCCTAAGCGATCGCGACTACATAGGAGCCAGAGTAATTCCCATAGCCGTCAAAGGATATAGCAGCGCTCTCATCTGCCGCATTGCAGGCACACGAAGCACTTGCACGATCGGGACTCAAGCCAATTGGCACATATCGTAGGGTGTCCCGGAAGCTGAAACCCTTGATAGTCTTTATAAAACTTCGTTTGACGTACCCTACAAATCAATTTTAGTGTGACACAGGCTTTAGTCCTAATTTACTAAAGTCTTCGCTATCAGTGAGAAACTGTTTCCCGCAGATACCCAAATTAAGAAATTATTACCTTACGTCAGCCTGGAAATGGGATTGATAGTCGTAAGCCTGCTGATGTTGATAGGAATAATCGGCTCGATCTTGTACGTTACCATCTGGGGCAAAACTTCATTAAAATAAACATATAGCCGGGAGCCTGCTAGTAATGGTTTCCCCAATTGGGATAAACTTACATTGAACTGGAAGATTAAGGAAAACTAGGATATGGAAAGCGTTGCTTACATTTTGATTTTGGCTTTAGCCATAGGTGTACTCTTCTTCGCGATCGCCTTCCGAGAACCGCCTCGGATTGGTAAGTAACTATCCGACTGAGAGATATTACTACTCTCCCACAGTTCTCAGCCGTCATTGCTGAGCAATACATACAAGTTCCGCAATTCATCTCACTCAACCTTGAGCCGAGATGAATTGCGATCCGATCTATTTGAAACGCCTGTAAACATCAATAGTTATGCGCTGTCCCTTATGCCACGATCCAAACAGCCGCGTTCTAGAGTCGCGAACCGCCGAATCAGGCAAAAGCATTCGCCGTCGCCGTGAATGCTTAAACTGTCAGCACCGCTTCACGAGTTATGAACGCATAGAATTTGTACCGATTACAGTAATTAAGCGGGATGGCAAACGCGAATCGTTTGACAAATCCAAATTGCTGCGCGGTATCATTCGCGCCTGCGAAAAAACAGGTATTGCCGCAGCAGAAATTGAGAAAATTGCCGATGAAATCGAGTCAGAACTACAAGGGCGATCGCACCGAGAAGTTGCAAGCTCAGACATTGGCGAATCAGTTCTCAAACAATTGCGGCGTTTAAGCGAAGTTGCTTACGTGCGTTTTGCCTCAGTTTATCGCCAATTTAAAGGCATCCGCGATTTTGTCGAAGCTCTCGATCGCTTACAAAGCGACCACGACGCTAGTATTGAAGTAGAAACCGCCCCAGATGCGATCTCATCTTCCCAGTTGCCCCCATCAGAGTCCAGAGAGCTAGAAACTCAGGCATCCTGTGCGACACCCAACTAAACTCGTCACAAATAGTTTTAAACGGGCATGGGTAGGCTATAATAAACTATCTTACCGCCCCATGATTATAATAAACACTCCTAACCTAAAGTTTTGAGTAATAATAATGGTAGCGGGTGTGGGGTTGCACCCGGTAAAATTTAGCTATGGCTAACTTTTACAAAAGATTTCTAGAAAAGCGAACAGCTTATTAACTAAAATCTACAGCATCCATCCACAGGAACAAAAAACTAAGGAGAGAAATCCCAGGAAACTATTCGCATGGTCAATCAGAAAACAGCAGTAAAAGAAGTTGGCTTTACTCACGAGGATTTTGCAGCCCTACTAGACAAATATGACTATCACTTCAGCCCTGGCGATATAGTAGCAGGTACGGTGTTCAGTATAGAACCCAGAGGAGCTTTGATTGATATCGGTGCTAAAACCGCCGCTTACATTCCCATTCAGGAAATGTCAATCAATCGGGTAGAAGCTCCCGAAGAGGTATTGCAATCCAACGAAACTAGAGAATTTTTCATCCTCACCGATGAAAACGAAGACGGACAGCTCACCCTCTCCATCCGGCGCATAGAATATATGCGAGCATGGGAAAGAGTGCGGCAATTGCAAGCAGAAGATGCCACAGTGCGATCGCAAGTATTTGCAACCAATCGCGGTGGTGCATTAGTAAGAATTGAAGGGTTACGCGGTTTCATCCCCGGTTCTCACATCAGCACCCGCAAACCCAAGGAAGAATTAGTCGCAGAAGAACTGCCATTAAAATTCCTAGAAGTAGATGAAGACCGTAACCGCCTCGTTTTAAGCCACCGCCGAGCCCTAGTAGAACGGAAGATGAACCGTCTCGAAGTTGGCGAAGTTGTCATCGGTACAGTTCGTGGCATCAAGCCTTACGGTGCATTTATCGACATCGGTGGCGTTAGCGGTCTGCTACACATCTCCGAAATTTCTCACGATCACATCGATACACCTCATAGCGTGTTCAATGTTAATGATGAAGTGAAAGTCATGATCATTGATTTGGACGCAGAAAGGGGTAGAATTTCCCTCTCCACGAAGCAGTTAGAACCTGAACCAGGAGCAATGGTCAAAAATCGTGACCTGGTTTATGAAAAAGCTGAAGAAATGGCTGCAAAATTCCGCGAGAAAATGTTAGCTCAAAAGCAAGCTAAAGCTGCTCTTGAGATTCCCATAGAAGTCCCAGCCGCAACTGATGAACTAGACGATATTCCCGATGATATTCCCTCGGCAACTGAGGAACTAGACGATATTCCGTCAGAAATGGAGGAGATAGCGGCTGAAGTTCCGTCAGCAATGGAGGAGATAGCGGCTGAAATTCCGACAGCAACTGAACAGATAGTAGCTGGGATTCCGGCAGAGGAAATTCCCCCAGCAACGGAAGATTAACTCCCAATTTTTCTTAGAAAAAGAGGGAAATACCCTCTTTTTTTATAGCTATTTCCATAAATTGTTAACTGTTAACTGTTAACTGTTACAAAATTTAGCCAGATTTGATATAACAACTAACAACTAACAACTAACAACTAACAACTAACAACTAACAACTAACAACTAACAACTAACAACTAACAACTAACAAAATATAGGAGTTTGGTGAATTGGTAAATATTAAGTGTCAGGGTGTTACTTTCCAAAATATTCAAGCTGTCATTTTCGATAAAGACGGTACATTAGAAGATTCACAGGAATTTTTAAGAAATCTAGGGTTAAAGCGATCGCGCCTCGCAGACGCGCAAATTCCTGGTATTGGCGAACCTTTACTCATGGCATTTGGCATCGACGGCAGCAAAATTGACCCCACAGGCTTGATGGCAGTCGGCAGTCGGCGAGAAAATGAAATAGTAGCTGCTGGCTATATTGCCGAAACTGGTCGGGGTTGGTTAGAATCTTTAACTATTGCTCGTCGCGCCTTTGATGAAGCCGACCAAATGCTGAAAAATGCTGCCCCTTCGCCTTTATTTGTAGGCAGTTTGGAAGTGCTGAAATATCTTTCAGAAGCAGGCTTAAAACTGGGTATACTTTCAGCAGCGACAACGGAAACAGTGCGAACATTTGTCGAACGCCATCAACTCAAAGATTACATTCAGTTAGAAATGGGAGTTGATTCAGCTAACCTTAATAAACCCGATCCGGCATTATTCCTGCAAGCTTGCCAGAAACTCGGAGTTGAACCCACTGTAACTTTGATGGTTGGAGATTCTGCTGGCGATATTGAGATGGCTAGAAATGCAGGTGCAGCGGGTTGTATTGGGATTTGTTGGGGAAACGCAAAGGCTAGCCATTTAGAGAAAGCAGATGTTGCGATCGCATCTCTAGATGAATTAGCAATCAGCAATTAGCAATTAGCAATTAGCAATTAGCAATTATTATGTCCCGTTCCAGAGCGCTACAATATTATATTTTCACCCGTTTAATGTTAGCACCATTGATGCTGTGGACTATTACCACAGTAGTATTTTTACTCCTACGAGCAACCCCAGGCGATCCAGTCGATGCAATTCTAGGGCCGCGAGCTCCCGCCAGCGTCAAAGAAGCTTTGCGCCAACAACTAGGTTTAGGCGATCCGCTGTGGCAGCAGTATCTTCACTACATGAAAGACTTACTCAGCTTCAACTTAGGCACATCCATCACCAGTCGCGGCCAAAGTGTGTGGCAAATTATCCAAGATAATTTCCCAGCGACAGTAGAATTAGCCGTATTTAGCATGGCGATCGCCGTCATAGTTGGCGTTACCATAGGTTCCATCGCCGCATCCCGCCCTAACACTATTCTTGACGCGGGAGGTCGCTTATTTGGCATTATTACATACTCAGTTCCCGCTTTTTGGGCAGGCATGGTGTTGCAATTAATCTTCTCAGTCCAACTAGGTTGGTTTCCTCTGGGAACCAGATTTCCTGTCACTTTCCCCCCGCCCAAAAGCCTCACCGGACTATACGCTATTGATAGCATTCTTAGCGGCAACCTCACCCAATTCTTCACAAGTTTACATTATTTAACACTGCCTAGTTTAACACTAGGCATCCTCCTCAGTGGCATTTTTGAGAGAATTGTACGAGTGAATCTTAAGCAAACTTTGCAAGCAGATTATGTAGAAGCAGCTAGAGCCAGAGGCATTCCCGAATTGCAGATTTTATGGGCACACGCTCTCAAAAATGCCTTAATTCCGGTGATCACAGTTTTAGGACTAACTTTTGCCGCACTCTTGGGCGGTGCAATCTTAACAGAAGTAACATTTTCTTGGCCTGGATTAGCCAATAGACTCTATCAGGCAATCTCCGATCGAGATTATCCTACGGTGCAAGGAATTGTAGTCTTTTTTGCGGCAATAGTCGTGATGGCTAGCATCGTCATCGATCTTTTAAACGCCTATATCGATCCACGAATTAGGTACTAAACAGAAATAGCTTTTAGGACTAAAGCCAACTGTCACATTAAATAAAGGTACGTAGTTGGGCTTTAGCCCTCTTCGCAGATATGAAAGAGGGCTAAAGCCCAACTACGTACCTAAAATTTAAGCTCTGTCTTATGATAGGGGTTTTAGTGAAATTATCTAACAGCTTTTACCCCTAACCCATTGGGTTAAGTATAGATACTTAAACTATCAGCTTTGAGGACGATGACACTTTATATTTTCTGGGTAATACTAGAAATAGAAGAGTTAAATGCTTGAGGAAATGCTGATGAAATTATGGCGCACTTTAGCGGCTTTATCGGCTGCTTTGACTCCAATCGTAACGGAGGCTGCTTTGAGCCAGCCTTTAAATTCTCAATTTCCCAGGGTGTCAAACCCCACGGTTTACGTGCCAGTTTGTTATATGGAAACTACAAATGGCACAACTTTGGATTTAAGAAGCTTGTGCGGTTCCAATTCTACTAACGCTAGGACTGCTCCGAGAAATAACGCTCCTGCAAATAACGGCAGCAATAATCCAGGGAATAATACTAATCCTGGTAACAACCAAAATAATCCAGGGAATAATCCTAATCCCGGTAACAACCAAAATAATCCAGGGAATAATACTAATCCCGGTAATACCGAAACTTTTCCGGGGACTATTACCCCAGGTAATACGCGAACCAATCCAGGCAATAATACCAATCCTGGTAATACTCAGACTAACCCAGGTAACATGAATAATCCTGGTAATACTCAAACTAATCCAGGTAACATGAATAATCCTGGTAATACTCAAACTCAAACTAATTC
>DATGYA010000699.1:0-3787 GCA_035298405.1 Kamptonema sp.
CCAACAGTTGTCTTGTAGGTATCTTTTTTTTTGAAAGTGAGAGATATTGGAAATTAAAGTCAGTCTGTACCTTAATAAACTGTCTAAATAACCCTCTCCAAGTGGGGGAGATAAAATCACCTGAATAGCGCTTGTCGATTACAGTTATTAACTTGTATCTTGGCAATAGATTTTTACTTAAAAGCCATGAAAACTTTACAGAAAGTAAGACCTAGAGAACGGCTATCAAACCATATCCACATTCGCCTAACTGACTCGGATTATAGCCAAATTCAAACACTAGCGAACCAAGTAAATTTGAGTATGAGCGACTTCATGCGTCGTGCAGCTTTGAAAAGAGCCATGCCACGCCCTCTAACTGCATTTGACTTGAAAGCCTATCAAGTTTTATGCCAAATTAATGCCCAACTTAGAATTGCCGGAAACAATATTAATCAGATTGCTAAAGCTTGCAATAGTGCTGTGGTATTGGGAGAACCCGTTATTGTCAATAGAGGACTCTTAGAAAGCGTACAGCACCTCCTTCAACAAAACCAAACTGCAATTAAAACAATAGTCACAAACCTCACCAATTCTACAGTACGCTAATTCTTAACAAGCCTGAGCAATCGATGTAATAAACTTACTACGAAACGGTTATGATTGGCAAACAAATCAAAGGTACAGGCTGGAGGGGCTGTCTGAACTATGTACTTGGCAAAAAAGGCGCTTACTTAATTGGCGGTACTATGTGTGGACAAACCCCTGAAGAACTCGCTGCTGAATTTGCCATTGCCAGACAACTAAGACCTAACTTGAAAGTAGCAGTATTTCATGCTACTTTATCTGTAGCAAGCACTCAGAAACTAGAAGATTCTGTTGAAAATGACCAGCGCTGGCTAGCAATCGCAGCCGACTACATGAAAGCAATGGAATTTGACAACAACCAGTATGCAGTTGTCAAGCACAACGATACAGACCATGACCACATTCACATCGTCGCCAGTCGCATTCGCCTAGATGGAAGTGTCGTTGATGATAGCTGGGATTACTACAAAAGCCAAGAAGTAATTCGCCAGCTTGAACGAGACTACAATTTAGAAGCTGTTGCACCCAGTTGGGTATTAGATAAGCGAGCTCCGACTACAGGAGAACACAGGTACTTACAAAGCAAGGGAAATAAGAGTGTCAGAGTGCAATTGCAAGACCTAATTGATGAAGTTACTCAAGACAAGCCAACTATGCCAGAATTAGTTGAGCAGTTGCAGCAACAAGGTGTAGAGGTGCAGATCAGGCTAACTCGAACTGGGTTGATTAAAGGCATTTCTTACAAATTAGATGGAGTTGCTTTTAGCGGTAGTCAATTAGGTAAAGCCTACACTTTTTCAGGATTGCAGAAGTATCGAAGTGTTAGCTATGACCAAGGGCGAGATAACGCCCTAATTGAAGCTTTAATGCAGCCACAACACTTAGAAAGTGCTGGGAGTGAAAAGCAGGCAAATGAGTTAGAGTCGTTACAATCTAAGCTGGGAGCAACCGCACCTGCAACAGCAAATGAGTTAGAGTCGTTACAATCTGAGGTAAGAGCAAATGAATTAGAATCATTACAATCTGAGGTAAGAGCAACCGCACCTGTAACTCCTGCAATAGCAAATGAATTAGAATTACAACTCTCAATCTTGCCAGAAAGTAATGAAATTCAGTGGACAAGAGTACGTTCACATCTAGCCAAAGAGTACAGTTTGCCTTTAGAATTGCTCGATTTATTGCACTCTCATTCTTGGCTATATGCCGATAGCGAAGCAAAAGCTGTCTTTACGAAGCAAACACTATACGGAGAAACCTGTGAAGCTTTCGTTCTGGATGAAATCGGCAACTTTACTACAACTCATACTCTGCCATCTGAAGCTATTTTCTGGGTAACAACCACGGGAGAAATTGAGCGAGCAGTGATTACCTGTAACCCAATTGAAACCCTTTCAATTCTGCTTATTGAACGGGAAAACAACCCGAATAACTATACAACTGTACCACCCACAATTTACATAGGAATTGAACGAGCTTCACAACTGCCTAGACAATTCTTACAAGAACTCGATACCGTTATTATAGCAATAGCAGAAGATTCTCTGCTTGCTCAAAATGTATTCGAGCTGCTTCCGAATGCAGAAATTGCCAATCCCCAGTCAAGTTGGAATGATATCTGGATACAATTAATTGAGCAAAAACAGATAATTGAGCGAGAACAGCTAACTTATAAACAAAATAGCCAACACCAAAAACAACGCATTCAAGAAATTGAACTGGATTAGTTGTTAACAACAGTAGCACGCCATTCGATTGAACTGGATTAGTTATTAATAGCAGTAGCACGTCATTCCATTTAACCAGACAACTGAACTGCAACTACTGCATTAAAACGGCTACCGCCCTTGTTTCGAGACATTGACAAAAATAGCTGCAAAAAGCGAGTTCCGAGGCGGGAATTTTTTAGGCAGCTTTAACTGTAACTACCTGCAATAGTAAACAGCCTTAACCAGTCCGAGTTTGAATTTGGGTTCTTGACAGCGCTAATACACCAGCTTAAAACTTATCAATATACCTATCCCGCCTATCGGCTCGACTGAGCCAACCTGCCCGGAAAACCGAATCTTTATTACCCGGTGCGCTCCACCGAATATAGTCTTGTCGATGGCGTTCATTCAAAGCTTTTGCTAGTTGTTTCGGGTCAGTAATAGTGTCAATTTCCCTCAAATATTGTCTCGACCTCCCCACCCCCGAATTAATAGCAATATCGGCACATACTTCAAAAGCAGGCTGAGACAAATCAGCACAGCCACCAGGTGCAAAATAATCCTGTTTGTAAATCTCAGCAACCGCAGTCTTGAATGCAGAAGGATTTTTATCATAAGCAAATTTCACAAACATAGATGGATGACCGTTAAATCCTGCACCTAAATCTGAGAGTAAATCGTTGCGATGATTCCAACCCACACTAGGAATAATTCCCATGCAAGTAAAGCCTTTTTGTCCTTGAAACCAGTTACCACTGTCGTTACCTAAATTCTGACAGCCTCCCTCAAAGCCAAAAGCAAGTTTTAAGGCTGCTTCTGCTTTATTAGTTGATATATTAGTAGCATCTTTTTGTGTTTTTCCCGTAACTTTATCAGCCGTAATTTGAGCAACACTAATTAACTGTTGTGCTGGTTCGGATTGGATGACTGGTGGCACTAAAATATAGGCTCCATTTAGTGCAACCACTCCCCAAGTAACCAGCCTAAAATCAAATTCATCCCGATGCTTGATTTTGTAAACTGTCATTGACTTTTCTCCAGCAATTTACCAGTTATTGCCATCTGGATAAACCCGGCTTGTGGCGGTACTTTCTCACCATCAGTTCCACCCGAACGCTGTTGAAAATGAAGGTGCGGCCCAGTGCCAGCCGTACCCGATTTAGCGATGACTGTGCCTACCTTTTGAAAGCCGCTTTTGCACTCTCCAACAGGCAAATGTACGTAGTCGAAACTGACACCCCATTCTGTTACAGAATAGCTAGCAACCCAACCCCAGCGGCGGTTATCCCAACACCGAACATTAACGGTTCCTCCGACTGGCCCAATCGCATACAAAGGCGTGTACATTGGTGTTGCCACATCTGTTCCAAAGTGCATCGAACTGCAACCAACACAGGGAGAACTGCGGGGGCCGTAAGCAGACGTTACTGGAAATCCTGCAATGCTTTGACCCCAGCGTGGTGTTTGAGCCCAATTACCAGAGAATTTGGGAGGTGTCTTTAGGCTTAAGGTGG
>DATGYA010000700.1:0-2970 GCA_035298405.1 Kamptonema sp.
CTCCAAAAACTTCTGAGCAACTTCATCTGGTACTCGCTCTCGCATCGCAATTACCGCCGGAATTTGTAGAGAAGCTAATTCCCGCACTAATCCCATACCATCACAAGAATTGAAAATTGCTAACTTTAAGCCATGCTTAATTGCATTTTCTAAACTTCGCTTTAAATCTTCAATTGGGATATTTTCATCTTCATTTAGAAACAACGTTCCCTGACTAAAAGTAGGCTTGCTAGAGCTATGTCCTGCGAAAAATAAAATATCCCAATTTCGCTCCCATAACTGCTCGTTAAGCTGGCTGCTACGAATGGCTGTTAATTCTTCAATTTCAGCATTATATTGAATTACTCCCTTTAATATCTCCAAATCTGCCTGAACGTTTATATCTGTATTTTCCCCTAATATCACTAAAATTCTCACCTTATCTTTAGGGTTAATTCGGAGATTGTTAGAAACAGAATTAGTTAACCTACTAAAAATTGGCTCGATTTTATCTTTATCAAGAATATCCCATAAATGCCAAGGCCAACCCCAGAGTTCAACATCATCTGTTTGAATCATTAATCTAACACTAGCTCGCTCGGCGCTTAATACTTGTAAAAGCTTATCCCTAACTGGCCGAAAAAGACTATCTCCAGAATTTAGCCAAGTATTAATATTTTCCTTAACTTCCGTTGCTAATTTTCGCACCGAAGTTTTGGTGATTTGTCCCTTGTTGATATGTTGTAAAGCACGGGTAGAACCGAAACCACACTGACTCCGAGATTGTTGCAAATTATTATAGGATTTGAGAAAGTCTGTAACAGGTGGTAAGTACCCCCTACTTTCGATAATACTGGAGTTAATACTATCACCAATTCTGAGGGCTACTGGATAGCATTGCTTATTGTCAATATCCCCTATTTCTAATATTACAAACTTGCTCATAGTCTTTGCCTTCTTGATACTAATTGAGTTAAACGGTAAAATCTTCTGTGGCACTCACTCCCTGCAAAGAAACCTTAACTTGAAAATAATCGTTGATATCTGCCATAAATTGATATTGAAGGTTTTCGGTGGCATTATCTGCTTGTTCTTCCCAGAAGGTTTGGCTGTCTTCATCTAAGATAATTAATTGGAGATTTGGCGCCAAAATTCGCGATCGCACGGGGCATACTCGTAAGTGAACAGTAGTTCGATCGCTTCCTTCAGGTAAGAGAGTCACTACTAGCACTACGCGCACTGTATCCAGTTTTATGTTTAACTCGATAATTTTACCAACTCTCACGCCCGCAGCAGCATTCTTAGGGTCAATTTTTCCTAAACTGACAGCAGCTTGGCGGCGCAAATTGTCATCGGGGTTGGTTTGCAATAGCTGAGTTAGTGCCGCGATCGCTTCTACATTTCCTGGTTCAACGCGACCTAATAATTCCGCTGCCCGCCATTGATTTCCTTGATTGCGGCGATCGTGCAATAATTCAATTAGCGTGGGGATTTTATTATGAGTACCAGAATTACCGTCGCGATACCGTTCATATCCTTCTATAGCATAAGCTAAATCAGGTTCTGAGTTTCCTAAATTATCTATTATTTCCGCAACTGTTTGCCACCCAGCTTGGAAATAATTATTTACCCGCTGAAGTAAGTTTTCTGTAACTTGAATTGCGGTCGATAATACAGGAGCTAAGTTTAAACGTTTCTCGTACAAATGTTGTCTGTATTCATCATTTGCTAAGAATGCTGCCCACTTTTCAAAGGGTACTTTCAACCGGGGAGAATAAACTGATGAATCACCTAAAATCTCTAACATTTTTGCGGATTCTACTTTTGATAAGCTTGGCAAGGGTGAAACATCTGCTTGCAAATTTAATCCTAGAGTAATTTGTATGACGGTGAGAGATTCTGTTAACTCTTCAATGGCTAAAGAATAAGTGCGATCGCGCCCGTTATATCTACTTTCATTCTTTAGTTGACTGTGAGTAGCAAATCCCCATACTTCCATCCACAATTCATCCTCATCTCCATCTAAATTTACCTGCGCCGCTAGGTAATAATCAGCACTCCAATTGGGAATATCCACCCACTCCTGCGGTACAGACAATTCTTCTAAATCTCCCTCATCACTGGGAATTAATACCAGTCTAGTTTCGCCAATTTCAATGGCTGTTCCATTCACCACTTCCCAAATACTAGCAAGATTCGGATCGTGCCAAACTGAAGGTTGAGGTAATGTTTCTTCTACCAACCATTCTGATAGCCAGATCAAAAAAGCTGGCAAACAAGTGGCATTAAGATAAGCATTATAGCGAGAAATAGGATTAGAATGATGTTGAGCTTTCTGCCATGCAGTTTCTCGATCTGCTTCGTCAATTGTCAACCGCAAACGGTAGGAATTATCAGAATAAAAAGGCTGTAATTGGTTTAATTGAAACATTTTCTTATTCTCCTTTTTTACAAGTTATCAAAGTTTGCAAGCATTCTTGAACGATAGTATCAATGGTTGGGGAAGTATCTTCACCTCCTAGAGATAGATTCAGAGTTCGACAAGCAGCTAAAAATTTAGCTTGATAAAAGTTTACTAGCCACTTTTCCACATACTCTTTTACCCAAGTATTCAGTACCTCGATTAAATTTGCCTGTAATTTCTGTTGAGCTTGAGAGATTGTGGCAGTCACTTCTAACAAACTCACGCCCAACTGACAGGCAATTTTCTCTTCCGCTACCTGCTGGCCGTACCGGAGGCGCAAAACCTCTTTTTCTTTAGATTCAAGTTCTTTCATTGCTTGAACTAAAGCCACTTCAATTAAATCTGAGTGCCGGGGAGCACGGAAGTTTTTATGTAGCCATCCTGCTACATAATCAGCAACCCATTGATGGGGTTGGGACATTTCTACCAGAGTTTTTAGGAATTTCATCTTAATAGTCTCTATGCGGCGAGAAATGGATGATTGGTTAATTTTTAATAGTTTTTCAACTTGCTTTTGCTTGAAGCCA
>DATGYA010000701.1:0-5928 GCA_035298405.1 Kamptonema sp.
TTTTGCACCAAGTAGCAGAGGCAGCAATAGATTACCCCTATTAGTTATACGCTGAAATGTACCATGAATTATCTAACTAAAAACGTAGATGCAGTGGCAATTATTCAAGAATTTGTCAATCTTCAAGACGAACTTATTTCGGTATTTCGACAGAAGTATAGCAATCTAACTGACTGGACGTATCTGCTTGATTGTCCCCGGTCTGGATACTTTTATGCGAGGGAAGAAGAGTGGAAATTTCAGCGGCATGGATTAGGGATATGCTTTACAGGACAGGAATCCGGCAAAGTTGTTGATGTTCACACAGGATTATTAGACGCTCCAAGAGCGATTGACTCGTGGCGTTTATGTCAATACTTTGAGTCAATAGGCATTGAAAAAATTCATTATCTTTCGCAGATATTTGAAGTTAGCGAGCAAGATGGTTGTGAAGCTTTACTCAAATATCTTAGGCAAGATGGTACTAAGAAGTTAGACTATTGTTAGTTTAGCAAATCTTAGTGTTTTGGTATAGTTGAATACCAGTCTAGGATTTTTTAGCTTGAGCTTTTAATATTTTATCTTGAACCATTTTATCAATAATTAAGTCACCGATAATTTTAGCTCCATGGGTGGTAAAATGTACGCCGTCATTGACTTTGACATATCTTTTTTTTCCCGCTCTATCGGCGACTACTGTAGCATATTTTCCACCTTCAGAAAATGTTTCCCAAGTTGAAATAAACTTAATCTTTGGATAAGACTTACTTACTTGGCTGTAAATATTATTCAAAATTAAGAAATATTTTTGATATCGCTGTCTATTAGACATTGGTTGACCAATCCAGTAAACTTTCCTGACTGAAGATAAGGAAACGAGTTTAGCGTATTTTTCTACTCTTTCTCGATAAGCTTTTTTCCATTCTTCTGTAAGTGCTGCTCTGTATTTACCCTGAGAATCAATGATGTCTTGATCGTCATTTCCCCCAAACATAATTACCAGCACGTCCGGTTTGTAATCATTAATAACTTTAGTAGTTCTAGCATACCAATCGTAATAATCTATTCGATTTAATCCAGAGGAAACTTTATAATCTAATCTGGCATTAGTGAGTTGATAATCTTTTCGTAGCGCGTACTGAATTTGAGTTCCTAGATCCAGCATGATAGAATCGCCAACGAATAAAAAACTCTGATAAGGTTTTTCGACTTTAGGTTTTGCGATCGCGGACTTTTTATTTAACTTTTTGCTCTCAGATTTTTGACTGACGCTAACTACTTTTTTAGGTGCGATCGCAGTTTTTTTGACCGCTACCATTGCAGGTTTTTGTTCAACTACTGCTATTTCTGGCTTTCTGTTAATTTTATCAAAATCAACCTCTTTAATTTTACTCCAAAACTCTTGCTCATTTTTTCTAATTCCCTCTATTTTTAATTGTCCCACAGCTTGTTGAATCTGGGAATCAACTAACTTACTTGATGCTAAACTCTTGAGAAATAAAGAAAAGTTAGAAAAAATTAAAGTCAGCGTTACCAAACTAACCATTAGTAAAAACTCACGGTCTTTCATATCTTTTAAAAGCTAAAATAAATAAAAGGTGGTACTGTACTGGGGCCGAGCATTAATATACCATAGACAAACATTGAAACTAAGACCACCTGCACAAATAAATTTTTAATTGCAAATACACTGAGCAATATTTTTGTCAATTTATCTCCATAAAAGTTCATCAATCCGATTGTGAGGAAAACTAGATATAATTGCCAATAGTTAAATCGAATAGGGTTGTTGTCAGGCTGGATAATTTGCCGGAAGAAGTTAGCGGCGGCTTCAAAACTTTGAGCCTGAAAAAATACCCAGCTTAAAGTTACGAAGCTAAAAGTCAGAAACCATTTAAAAATTGAGGTAGCTATATTGAATAAATTTGCTGATTTAGCCTGAATAGTTTTTTGTAAATCTTTAAATATGTGGTTTACTGTTAATCCCACTCCGTGAATAACACCCCAAATAATAAAATTTACACCCGCTCCATGCCAAAATCCAGCGAGCGCCATAGTTAACAATAAATTTATATACTTTCTGAATTTGCCATATCTACTACCGCCTAAAGGAATGTAGAGGTAATCTCTCAACCATTCAGAAAGACTGATGTGCCATCTTCTCCAAAATTCTTGCAGACTTAAGGCTCGGTAAGGCATATTAAAGTTTTTAATAGGTTTGAAACCAAGCAAACAGGAAATTCCATTAGCTAAGTCAGAATATCCACTAAAATCTACATAGATTAGGCAAGAATAAGAAATTGCTGCTAAGATTAGATCGAATCTGGAATATTGATCTGGTGATAAGAAAGGTAATTGAGTAAAGTTGAATAAAAAACTAGATAAAGTGTATTTTTTGAATAATCCCGACAAAATTAAAACTATGACTTCTTCTATTTCATAGTTATATTTTTTGACGGCATTTAACTGAATGTAAAATTCTTTAGCTCGTGAAATTGGGCCTGCTGCTATTTGGGGAAAATAAGTTATGTAGACGGCGTAATCTACTAAGCCTGGACAGGGATTTTTTTTATTATAGGAGTCAACTAAATGAGAGATCGTTTTAAAAACATAGAAAGATACTCCAACGGGAGCAATAATTTGTAACACTTGAAAGTTGGTGGGAATCTTTAGGTCGTTTAAAACTTCAAATAAAGAGTTAGCGAAGAAGTTGTAATATTTAAAAATGCCTAAATAAAGGATATTAAAAATTATTCCAGTTATTAAAATTTGCTTCTGATGTTTGTTGAGATATATAGCTCTAACTATCAGGTAATTGATGACAGTGTTTGCCACTAGCAAGACTAGGAAATTCCAGCTCCAAAATGAATAAAAAATTAGACTGATTGCTAGCAAGAATACTTTATATAAAACTACTTTTTTCTTTAACGAAATTGCCAAACTAAAAATAATGAGAAAAAATACTAAAAATTCGTAGGTTGGAAATAACATAAATCTAGAAAGAGATGCTGTAATTTACCCTGATTGCGCTAATGCTAAGCCGATTTTACCATAAGATTTTGCCGATCGCAAAAAAATTGGGGCAGGCTTTTTGGCTTACCCCATAATTAAGTTTAGCGAACCGCAAAGGCGCAGAGGATGCGGAGGAAGGAGGAAGATGATGTTATGCGTTTAAAGGTAACTCGGATTTAGAGGACTCTGGTGAGAGACGCTGCATAACTTGCTTGATGAATGCTTGTAAGACAGCTACTTGCTGATTTTGTTGAAATACGGTTTGTAGGGTTTTAGTCAGATTTAATTTCAGATTATTAACATCTGTTTCGTCTGTGCTTATGTCCTGAGTTTGGAAATACTCAATTAAGCTTAAACCTGCGATTCTAGTAAAGTAAGCAGCGCTTACACCCTGTACGATTCCCCCGGCAACAAAGGTAATTGTGTTGCTTTTCAAAAGGGTGGTAATAGTTTGGGTAGACAGTTCGACTAATCCTAGTTTGAGCATCTGATTTGCCAGGGTTCCTGCTACTGTCTTAGCCCGATCTACGGAGAATTTTTGCTGATAAATTGCCCCGATATCGATTACCATTTGGGTGCTGATGGCGGCTGTTGCTAGCAAGTCTAAGGCTGCTACTGGGTTGGCAAAGGCGGCGGCGGCGGCGATATATTGATATTGTTCGATTATGGGTAAAGCGCGATCGCGTCTCACTCCATTTAATGCTGTTTTTACCTCTAACGTTAGCTGCGATGCTAATCTAATGGTGTTTGCCCAGATTAATTTTTGACTTTCTTGAGTTAAGATTTGACTTAATCTTTCAGTCAAAGGTTGGATTTGTGCGGTTTGTGGCTCGTTCCACTCTTTAATTGTGCCGTCTGGTTGGTGTTTGCGAACTTTAATTGGATTGGGGGAAGATGCGATCGCAACGATATCTTCTGCTGCTAATATTCCCGCCATTCTTTGCCGTAATTGCTGCAACACCTGTGCTTTTTGTTCTGGCAAATATTGGTCAAGTTTATTCCAAACTAGGACTAAGCGCTGACCTGCGGCAACGAGCTGCGATAAGATTTGAAATTCTGGATCGGTGATATCGCCAGCGGTGACAAATAAGACTAAATCGGAGGAGATTTTTACCTCATCTTTACCGATAAATAATGGTGCTGCTTCGCAAAAACTTAAGTGTTGGGATTGTTGCTCTTTCCAGTTAGATTTTAACTCTTGAATTAACGCAGTTTTGCCGACAGCTTTACCACCAGCAACGCAGAGGTGTAAATCTTGCCGATCCAATTCTGCTGTTAACTGGCTGAGCTTTTGTTTTAAGCTGGAATTAGCATCACAATTTGGTGCTTCTGCTGCTAGTAAATTAATGGCAGTTTCAGCGGCTGCGATCGCCTTCAGCACCGTTTCCCGATCCACAGGTGCAGGTGTAAAATCAACAGAGGGCGATCGCCCTTGCCACCACCACCACCCCGCACCAGCTACAGCCACGCCCAACAGCGCCACTTCACCGAGTTCTGCAACAGAGTGCTGAAGGCTATCTAATAGCCAAAGCGCTAACGATAAGCCAATCCCGCCAACTAAAATCGGTCGCCGCAAGTTAAGTGTCATTTGTCCCTTCCTTTAGGTAGTTAAGGCCCAGCTTCAACAACCCAAAGCTTGGCATCCATCCCTCTCTCTATGCTAATCTCTGCGACGGCAAGCGAGCGCAAAAAACTTCTCAATTGCCAAACCAACCATTTTCCCAAACCGCCACGCTTAAAGCTGCAAGCAAATCGTAAAAATTGCCCCCTTACCAGTTCTACTTTCAGCCGTAATGCTACCGCCGTGCGCCTCTACAATCCGCTTAGCGATCGCTAAGCCCAAACCCGTACCGCTACCCGAACGCGAGGGATCTGTAGTATAGAATTGCTCAAAAATGCGCGGTAAATCGCTAGAACTAATCCCAGGCCCTCGATCCTCAACTTTAATCACAGCTTTTTTTCCCTCCTTGTGTCCAGAAATCAACACCTGAGAATCCGCTAGGGAATGCTTAATAGCATTGTCGAGTACGTTCAAAATTGCCTGCAACAGCCGTTCTGGATCGCCAAACACGATAATATCAGCCACATCCAGTATCGCAGACACACCTTGCGCTTCCATCCGGGGTTTCATAGCACCGACAGCGCGGTTAATTAAATTGCTGAGTACTAAATTTTGCTGTTCTAACTGAGTGACACCCGCCTCCAACCGTCCCAAATCCAGCAAATCGCGAACCAGGCGAGACAGGCGTATAGTTTCATCCTCTACAGTTTGAAAGAAGCGATCGCGCAATTCCGGCTCATCAGCAGCACCACTTCTCAGTGCCTCCACCGTCACCAACACATTACTAATAGGAGTGCGGAGCTCGTGAGAAACATTTGCCAGAAAAGCTCTCCGTTCCTGATCCAGCGAAGCCAGCCTTTCGCTCATCCGGTTAAGTTCCGCCGCCAACTGATCCAACTCATTGCTTTGACGAATCGCCAGCTTATCGCCAAAATGACCGCTTCCCAGGCGGATCGCAAAATTCCGCATTGTTTCCACAGGTTTAGAAAGACTCCGCGCAAAGCGATCGCTAATTACCGCACACAGCAACAGCGTCAGCATCAAACTCCCCCAAACCGTCCAAATCACCTTTGCAAACTGGCGCTGAAACTGTTTCAAAGTCAGCGACATCCGCAGCACACCCAGCATTTGACCATTCCGAGCGATCGGTCGAGCAATGTAGAGTCGATCCTCCCCGGACAAAACCCCTTTGGCGATCCCTTGCGCCGAGCGATTTTGGAACGCCTTCCTCATCCCCGGCACCTCGTACCAGTTCGTAACCAACTTGTCTAACCGAGGATCGGAAGTAGCCAGCAAGCGACCTTGAGGGTCAAAAACCCTCAGCGTAATCGTTTCTGGCGCTCCGTAGCGTTCGACCACCAGTTTTACTCGCTCAA
>DATGYA010000702.1:0-2020 GCA_035298405.1 Kamptonema sp.
ATGCCAAACAACATTTGTTAGCCACCGGACTTAAAAATAATGGCTTTTGGTGGGAGGAAATGCTCAAAAATCAAAAAGCTTCAGAAAAAGAACCGCAGCCATTCCGCCGGGGTCGGATTTGGTCTTAGCGAATAAGTGAGATTTTTCAGAAAGTTAAAAAAGACTTATTTAGAGAACAAAAAATCATGGCTGCAATCACTCGCCCTGAAAAAGAGGCTACCCTCGTCGATTTAGTAATTGTTATCGACACCAGCCCCTCAATGAAAGACAAAATCGACATTCTTAACCACGCCACAGAAGCTGGTATCAAAAAAGCTAGTTTAAGCTGTCCGTGCGATTTGCGAATTGAGTGGTTTGGCATTGAAGGAACTTGGGAAAATACCAATTTCCAGCAGACTTTGCGAGAATACCTAATTAATAATTGCGGAGTCGATGAAACAGAAATACGAGGTCGCAAGCGGGGTGAGGTTCCTGGAAACGGCGCACAAGAGGACGGGGCTAGAGCTATTGAAGATATTTCCACTCACTTTAATTGGCGAGATGGTGCCACCCGTGCGATTTTTTATTTAGGTGACGAAGCTTTAGAAGGTGGCGACATTACCGAACAAGAGGATATTGAAGCCGCTAATCGCGCCATTGAAAAAGCCAGAAATACTGGAGTTGTCGTCCATACTTATTTCGGAACATCTAAAAGCCAAGGACAAGACAAAACGGCGGCTGAGTACGTCCGCCTAGCACAAGAAACGGGCGGACACGGTTTTAGAAATCAAGGTGCTATTGGCGGTTTTGCTGAGATTCTGAAAACCGTTATTTGCTCGACTCGAAATAGAGATACTACTCCTCAACTCGTTCCCGTTATCCCTGTTTACTTCGTGCAAGCGCAGCATTTAGTTGGTTTTTCAGCAACGAGTACCCAGTCAAGCACGAGTTCTACTCCTCAAAATAAGTCGGTTGATTTGGTGATAGTCATCGATACCAGCGTTTCCATGAAAGACGAAGCTGAAGGCCTGAGCAATGCCGCAGAAGCTGCTATAAAAAAGGCTAGTTTCAACTGTCCGTGTGATTTGCGCGTTGAGTGGTTTGGGCTGGAAGGAACTTGGAAAAATACCAATTTCCAGCAAACTTTGCGGGAATATCTAATTAATAATTGCGGAGTTGCGGAAACAGAAATAAGAGGTCGCAAGCGCGGCGAACTTCCTGGTGGCGGAGCGCAAGAAGATGGAGCTAGAGCTATTGAGGATATCTCGACACACTTTAATTGGCGAGATGGTGCATCCCGTGCGATTTTTTATTTAAGTGACGAAGCTCTTGAAGGTGGTGACGATACCGAACAAGAGGATATCGAAGCAGCTAATCGCGCCATTGAAAAAGCTAAAAGTGCTGGAGCGATCGTCCATACTTATTTTGGCACATCTAAGAGCAAGGGACGAGACAAAACAGCGGCTGAGTTCGCCCGTGTAGCACGAGAAACAGGTGGACAGGCTTTTACTGACAAAGATGCTTTGGGAGGATTTGCGTCCATCCTTACCCAAATTATTTGTGTTTCCAGCGAAGCGAAAGTAGAGGAAACGGGACAATTGATTCCTGTGGTGCCATTATATTTCGCGGCGGTCGTTGGCGGGGCGCTTGTATCCCAATCAACGCAAATGACGACGGTTCAACCCACGAATCCAACTGCTTCAGTAGCTAGTACTGGGGGATTATTTTCTTTGAATCCAGCTAATTTAGTTGCTGCGCCCCAAAGCAGTATCTCAACAACAGCAGTAAATATGCCAATCTACATGATGGCAGTCCAACCGACAAATAGCGAAAGCGATCGCGCTACTTAACTGGAATACAGACAAAATTTCGGGGTTCAGATTTCGGGTTGGCTCTGTTAACCCGGCAAGTTCTTATAGCCCACATTCCGCACCCACAACTGTCACACATCAATAAAAAGGGGATTAAATAATAAATCTGCTAGAATTGCTTAAAATAAGATTGCAGAGTTTGCTGTTAAATTGTTAAATAAGTCTTAAAC
>DATGYA010000703.1:0-13373 GCA_035298405.1 Kamptonema sp.
TTACCAGATCGGTTAAAAAGTCCATTTTTCCTCTCGACTTTAGTTAATAACTTTTGATAGCTCAGTGAGTGAGAAAACCCGCTTCTGATTTTAATGGGCGATCGCACCTTTTTTTTAAGGAAGTTTACAAAATTAAATAAAACGCAAAAAATACTCAAATCAAGGCTATAGTAGGGTGGGATGGCCCACCTTGAGATGTTCACCTGCGGTTGTAGACGATGGCTACTTGGCGTTGTGTAAAGCAGTGTGGTGCTTGTTGTTACCTCGATCCAACAGAGCGCCCGGAGTTGGATGAGTATTTGTCCCCGGAGGAATTGGACTTATACCTAAGCCTGGTAGGGTCGGACGGATGGTGTATAAATTTTGACCGCAGCACGCGAGAATGTGGTATATACCCGGAAAGGCCACGCTTCTGTCGGGTGCAGCCGGATGTTTTTCAGGATTTGTATGGCATTGAGGCAGAAGAAGTTAATGATTTTGCCATAGATTGTTGTGTAGAGCATATTGAGGATATGTATGGCGATCGCTCTCTGGAAATGATCCGCTTTAACACAGCAGTTGGAATTATAGCCAGCTCTGACCTCTAGTTGCAAATTCTTTAGCAGTGGGCTTGCAATTTAGGCAGAAATATGGAAAAATGAAAACAATCTGAAAATAAATAGCACCCAGCAAGATCGCCAGTGAAACTTTCTTTTGTGCCTCCCACCTTGTCTGCGTCTCCCTTAGCTACTCCCTCCAGCGTACTTTCACACCTGAACGAACCAGAAGGAACCTTAGAGACAATAGAGACGATTTTACTTGAGAGCGTCGCGACCGATCGGCAACGGCAAATCAGAGCAAAGGGATGGGCTATTTTTGCCTCTACTTTTGTCACGATATTTTTAGCAGAAATTGGAGATAAAACCCAGTTAACAGTTTTGCTGATGGCAGCTCAATCTCACTCCCCTTGGATCGTGTTTGTGGGAGCAGGTTCGGCACTGGTGGCAACAAGTTTGCTGGGGGTATTGTTGGGACAGTGGCTTGCAACTCGGATTGCTCCTAAAACTTTAGAAAAAGCTGCGGGTGTGAGTTTGCTGCTGATTTCTGCGATGCTGTTGTGGGATGTGTTGCACTAACTTTTTACTAACAATCGAAAGATCACCAATATCATGGACTGGCAACTTTTAGGATTGAGTTTTATTACAGTATTTTTATCAGAATTGGGAGATAAGAGCCAGTTAGCTGCGATCGCCCTTGGTAGCAGTTCTAAGTCTCCCCGCGCCGTCTTTTTGGGGACAGCCGCAGCGCTGTTATTAGCTACCTTAATAGGAGTGTTAGTGGGCGAAGGAGCGGCTGATGTGCTACCTACCCGCTGGGTAAAAGCGATCGCCGCGATCGGATTTGGCATTATAGGTGTACGCCTGCTTTGGCCTCGCCCAGATGTGGCTGAAGAATCAGATAACAGTTAACCGTTAACAGTTAACCGTTAACAGTTAACAGTTAACCGTTAACCAATTTAACCATGCTGCCGATAACACCAGCCCAGGAGCATCGCCCCAGCGCCCAGCTTAATTATTTCCAACCCAAAATAACTTTCGTGCAGCAAATTCATGTTAGATGGAACCTCTGCAATCGGTTCAAACAAATTGAGGTGAACTCCTAGAGCACTCATCTGGGGGGTTAAGGCGTAGGTATCGAGTAAGGCGATCGCCAGAAGAATAAAAGATAATAAAATTGCAGTGCGACTCCCCTTGGCGGAGTCAGTTGGCGAATTACTCAAAACCATAATACCTGTCATCCCCAAGGCTGCACAGAGCAACTCAACGCGGTTAAACGCCGAAAACATAATATTGCCAGCCGTAGCGAATCCAGAAACATTGATCATGCCAGAGACATAGAGACTCGGCATAATTACCAAGTCCAAAATTAAGCTGCCGCTGAGCCAAAAAGCTAATGTAAAAATAACAATTGTTTGCCAGCGGGGTTTACTTAATTCAACTCTAGAAGAAATAGCTATCATTGCAGTGAGCCTCCAGGCTTCTCTTTAGTCTCACCTCATAGCTTAACGAAAATCTTTCTTAGGAAACATGAAGTATTTTTACAATAAGTGCAAATTTTTGTACATATAAATCCATAATTCTTTAAAATATATTTTTTATTGAGGTGGCAGGAAGTGAAAGCAGTAGTTTTATTATCGGGAGGATTGGACTCTTCTACAGTTTTGTATCAAGCTCAGGCGGATAGCTGCGAGCTTTATGCTATTTCCTTCGACTACCAGCAACGACATCGGCGGGAGTTAGAGTCAGCCAAGGCGATCGCGCATTCAGTAGGTGTTGTAGAACATCAAATCGTGTCCTTCGATCTTACCCTATGGGGCGGTTCTGCATTAACGGACAATAAAATTGATTATCCTCGCGATCGCACCCTCGATCAAATGTCCGAAAGTATCCCCATCACCTACGTTCCCGCTCGCAATACAATTTTCCTAAGTTTTGGTCTCGCTTGGGCCGAAACTCTCAACGCCGATCGCGTTTACATTGGTGTTAACGCCTTAGATTATTCCGGCTATCCAGACTGTCGCCCCGATTATATCCAAGCCATGCAAGAAGTATTTCGGCTAGGAACAAAACAGGGGAGAGAAGGCAATGCCATCTCTATTTTAACACCGCTGATTAACCTCAAAAAGACAGAAATCATTAAATTAGGTAATAATTTGGGCGTACCTTGGGAAAAAACTTGGTCTTGTTACGCTGGCGGTGAAGTTGCTTGTGGCCTTTGCGATTCCTGTCAGTTAAGGCTGGCAGCTTTTAATGAATTAGGTTTAGAAGATCCGCTGCCTTACGCTACCAATCATAACACCGATGGATAAAACTTTTCTTAATGATTTTGCCGCCACATTGACTAAAATTTAACCAACTGATAAATCTATCTTAAAGAAAGCTTATTCCAAATAGCTTATGATGGTTATGTGATTTTCAACTGCCACTAAAAGTTATAAAATTTATGAAACGGCGGCATTTTGTTGGATTTTCCCTATTATTTGTGGCAAGCTGTTCTGCAACAGTAAATCAATCTAATTCCAATCTTTCCTATTTGGCTGTTACTGAACCTGAAACCCTTGAATTTGCCGTAACTGATGTTCAGGGTATAGAAGATTTGCAGAAAAATTATCAGGAATTTCGGACTATACTTGGGGAAGTTTTGGAGAAAAAAATTCAATTTTTCCCAGTTGATAACTATACAACAGCAGCAGTTGCTCTCCAGTCTGGTCAACTAAAATTAGCTCTCACAGGGCCATCAGAATATACTATCATCCGAGCCAGAACAAATGCCGTTCCCATAATTGCCATCACCCGCCCTGATTATCACTCAATTATTGCTGTTGCTGGTAATAGCGATATTAAGTCAGCATCACAATTGAAAGGTAAAACAATAGCAATGTGGGAAGTAGGTTCAACTAGCGGTCATTTAGGGCCTACTAAAATTCTACTCGAAGCTGGATTAAATCCTCAGTCTGACTTCAAAATCTCAATGTTGGGTAAAAAAGGTTTACAGGCGCTCAAAAAGGGAGAAGTTGATGCCTTAGCAATCGGTTACACAAGATACAAAGAGTTGCTTAAAAGTGATGGTTTGTCGGAAATAGATTTTCGGCTAATCGCCACAGGCGAACCCTTACCTAGTGACTTATTGGTTGCTAGTAGTAATCTGCCTAATAACTTGGTTGAAAAAATGCGCGATCGCCTGGTCAAGAATCAAGATAAACTAATTGAAGCGCTTTTAGTTGGGAAAACCAATGCCAAGTATAAAGGAGCTAAATTTGTGCCAGCAAACGACAGCGATTATAACATGATTCGCGAAGTTTATAAAGCCATTGGTCAGGGAAATGTCTTTTAAGAAAGATACTACTAATGGTGATTTTGCAGGAAAAATTAGCCATTAATCTATAAAAATAGGAACATTACCTACTACGAATCAGAGCCGTTATTTATGTCATCTTACTAAATAAACTTATTATAAAAGTAGCTTAAGTTACTGTATGCAAAAATTTGAACAGGGGGAGAGTGTAGCTGTAAGGTTTAACAAAATTACCCTCAATAAACGAAAAAATAAAGCCGCTGTTACTGAGAGCGAAGGCGACATCAATCCCATCAGAAAAACTCCTTTCACTGCAATTAAGCGCTTTCTTTCTCGTTTAAGCATTGCTAAAAAAATTAATTATGGCTACTCCTTAGCAATTGGAGTAGCTGTACTAGGAACAACAGCGGGAATGATCTATGGAGACTATTACCAAAAACAAGCTTTCCAAGCTCTAATCTTCGCCGACGAGCAACAACATTTACTTAAAGATTTAGAATATTCCGTGCAGGCGGTGCAGTCGCATCCCAAACGGCTAATCTCTGTCTTGGGAGATTCAATTTGGTTTGAATATGAAACTGCTAAATTTTTGAAAGATGTTGATACAGTCAAGAAAAATATTGCGGAAATAAAAATTTTGACTGAAGAACATTACAGAGAATTAGCACTAAATTCTGCTGATTTAAAGGAATTGTTAAACGGTTACACAACAACAACAGATTCCTACTCTCAACTGATCGAAGTTTTTTGGAAACAAATCACTCCTTCCTCACTAAAACCAGATGAAGTTAAAGAGGCTCAGCAGCAGGTATTAGATTTAATCAGAGGGGATAAAGCAGTTAAGATTGATGTTAAGTTTGAGCGGCTATCAGAGAGTTTGAGCTTAATTATACAAGTAGCTAAAGCACAGCAAAGACAAGCTTACATTAATTTTGATAGCGCTGAGAAATTGCGAGTGCAAATCATCGTAATTAGTATGTCAGTGTCAGTCGCGATCGCGATTTTTCTAGCCATCTGTACTAGCCGCGCGATCGCCATTCCTCTCCAAGCCGTTACCAGCGTAGCTCAAACTATTACTCAACAAGCAAATTTTGATTTGCAAGCACCTGTCACTACAGAAGATGAAGTTGGAACCCTAGCAAAATCCATCAATCAATTAGTTAAATGGGTAGCAGAATACACCGATGAATTAGAGCTGGCTCGCCAAACTTTGGAAGAACGAGTACAAGCAAGAACAGAAGAACTTACAGCAGCAATTCACCAACTGAAACACACACAAACTCAGTTAATCCAAACCGAAAAAATGTCAAGTTTAGGGCAGATGGTGGCAGGTGTCGCCCATGAAATTAACAACCCTATTAACTTTATTTATGGTAATTTAGAATACGCTAACCAGTATATCATAGATTTGCTAAATTTACTTCGTCTTTATCAGCAGGAATATCCGCAACCCACAGAGGCGATCGCAGAAGAAATCGCCGAGATAGAGCTAGACTTTATCACAGAAGATTTACTCAAAATATTTGAATCTATGAAAATAGGTTCAGAACGCATTCGGCAAATAGTTTTGTCTTTGCGAAACTTCTCTCGCCTAGATGAAGCTCAAATGAAATTAGTGGATATCCATGAAGGCATTGAAAATACACTCTTGATTTTAAATAGTCGGCTCAAACCTGGAATTGAAGTTATTAAAAAGTATGGAGATTTGCCAGAAATAGAATGTTATCCAGCGCAGCTAAATCAAGTATTTATGAATATTATAGTCAATGCGATAGATGCACTAGAAGATTCTTGGTGTAACTCCAAAAAAGAACAAAATCCTCAGATTTTAATTGAAACTAAAAAGTTAGAAAGTGGCAAGATATTGGTGCGAATTTGCGATAACGGCCCTGGCATTTCACCCACCATTCAAAATAAGCTGTTTGACCCATTTTTCACAACTAAAGAACCAGGGAAAGGTACTGGGATCGGACTTGCAATTTGTTACCAAGTTGTGGAAAAACATCGGGGAAAAATAGAGGTGATTTCATCTTTGGGAGCGGGAGCAGAGTTTGCGATCGCACTCCCGACTGTCACTGAAAGTTTAGCCTAAATCTAGCAATTACGATTCCTAATTACCAAACATTATTACTTACATTGTCAGGATTTGGAGTTTCTAAAAGCCGAATCCGAATTTGATCTAACCGTGCTCCCGAAGCAGAAATAATAGTAAATTCCAGATTGTGATAGAGGAAAACTTCCCCAACTGCGGGAATTTTTTGCAATTCGTGGATCAGAAAGCCTCCCAGAGTTTGATATTCATCAGCAATCGGCAAATTAAAATTCAATATTTCATTAACAGATTCTAATTCCAACTGAGCCTGCACTAAAAAAGTGCGGTCATCTAACATTTGTAGGGCTAAATCTTCAGCGTCAGCCACTTCGTGACTGTCGCCAATAATTTCAGCAATCAAATCTTTAATAGTAACTAACCCCGATGTCCCGCCATATTCATTAACTACGATCGCCATTTCTTCAGGCGATCGCTGCATTAAAGACAGTAATTCGCTTAAAGTCATTGCTTCCGGCACAAACCGAATCGGACGAATCCAAGGTTCAATAGGAGTCTGGGGAGAAAGCAAACCTTCAGCAAGAGGTTTAGCGAGTTGCTTAAAGTCAACAAGGCCAAGAATGTCGTCTAAAGATTCCCGGAAAGTGGGATAGCGAGAATGGCCGGAAATAGAAATTTCATCCAATAGCATTTGAAAGGTCGCAGTTCTGGGAATTGCCACAATGCTAGTGCGAGTAGTCATCACTTCTTCCACTGTAACTGCTCCAAATTCAAACACATTATTGAGCAGTTCTCGTTCTTCCGCCTCTAAACCAGTTGACTCGCTGGAAGTAGCAATAATTAGCTGCAATTCTTGAGGAGTGACTGGCCGATGAGAAACACCATACTCCATGCCAAATAGCCGCAACAACCAGCGGGTAGATTGATTGAGAATCCAGATAAACGGATTGAAAAAACGAGCGATCGCTAAACTGGGAGCACCTAAAATTTTTGCCAACTGTTCCGAATAAAGCAAAGCAATAGATTTCGGAACGAGTTCCCCCAGCACAATTTGTAAATAGGCTAATAAGAAAAAAGTTAATATTGATATGCTCAGAGAATGAGCGATCGCCTCACTAATATTGGGTGGTAGTGGTAAGTAGGCTAGCAAAGTTCGCACCAGCACAGCCATTGTCCCCTCACCGATCCAACCCAGAGCTAAACTAGAGAGAGTAATTCCCAACTGGGTAGTCGAGAGGACGCGCTCAATTGTGCGCTGCAAGTGCTGCACGGTTTGAGCTTCTAGATCCCCGACTGCGGCTAACTGGTTAATGCGCGATCGCCGCACCGAGACAATCGAAAACTCCGCCGTCACAAAAAAAGCATTAATAGCAATCAGCAGTAAAACTGCCAGCAGCCGCGACAGCGCATCTGTCCAACTAAGAGCAAATGAGCTAGGCATTTCCAGCATCGCCTTTGACAACCACAACAGGGACAACCATCCGTAAATAGTTTTGAGTTTTGATTTTTAAATTCGGCGATCGACGATTGGTTAGCCTTTTCTTTCTTCCCTTACTTCGGGACTGAAATTCCCGATATCTGTAGCTGAAGTTTTTGATTAGGATAATCTGTCAGCGTCAGCGAAAGTTGTTTCGCATTATCCAGCAAAGCTGTAGGAATACTCACCGTCCCATAATACACCTGTCCACCAGGAGGTAATTCCCCTGGCAAATCTTCAGCGCTAGCACTTAGGGCCCTTCCTTGGTCGTCGGTGACATTCAAAAAACTGTAGAGAAAGCGCACCGATTGGGAACCCTCATTCTTCATGCTCACATCCAACAGTAGAGAACTACCACGCTGGCGAATCGAACTTACCTCCAGCGTTACTCCCCCATCGCGACTGTTAATCGGAAACTTTGTCTTGGCATTTTCCTGCTTAGCAGATTTTTTCGCTTGGGCCGATTTAGCCGTCCCCTTGTCTGCATCAGAATTGTCCTTACTGCTCCCCTTATCCCCGTCGCGGCCTTCCATCCGAGCCTTGACAGTTTTGAGAATATCCTTCTCATTTAAAATAGACACTCGATCGCGGGGAATTGAATTTCCCTTAGTGCCACCGCTTTGGGTGGGGCGAACATCCGGTTGAGTAATTCCTTTCAAAGCTTGGCGACCTACGGTAAAACCCCAAGAAGCACTCGTCAAACCCGCTCCAAACATGAGGGTTAGCAGAATTAAGGTCAGCACTACAGTTGAATTCAATGCCATTGCCTGTAAAGTTATGCTGAATCGACTTGAAAACTGCTATTTGCTACAGATAACCTGTAGCTTGCAGCGTTGCCAAACCAGCTAGTCAGCCGATTGGAGATGTCTAATCCAGTTTTTTAATTTTAACACATCCTGAGAAATTGTGTTATAATCTGATATCATTAAATAATAAAGCGCCTTTGGCCGATTGGGGAGGCAGCGAGCTCATAATTCGCTTTCAGACTGGTTCGATTCCAGTAGGGCGCACTTAAATCAAAAATAAGAATGCAAGTCAAGGGCAGACAGGATGCCTACCCCACAAGGTGCGATCGCGAAGCCGCAGACACCTAAATTGACATAAACTTATCGAGGCTGAGGCAGGCCCAGCAAGGACGTATCGAAAGGATTGATCGCATCGGGGACGCGAATTATCGGATCGCTGGAGACTTGCTGTTGCAGCATTTCTCGGTAAAGTCCATGAATTTCGCTGGAATCTCGCTCAATTTGCTTTTCTGGAAAACCACTTCTGCCTTTGGGCGAACCAATACCCAAAATATCGTTTGCGTATCCTTGAAAGCTGACGCTTTGGAAAAAGTCTCCAGAACTTTCAAAGAAACGCCGATTAAATTCATCTGAAACCGGGTGATAGATAAAGGGTTCTGCTTGAGCGATTTTGGCAGAGCCTAATATGGTAGAAACGATAGCGAGAACCAAAACACCACTAAGGCTTTTAAACTTTTGGGGCATGATCTTAAGCCTCAAGATTAATTCAGATTCTAATATAAACTGATTATCGGCTATGTATTTGCACCTTTGAGTTTTTTTGTTGCTGCTGTTATGGATCGAATTCTCTCTCCGACTGGGTTAGCTGCCTCTGCTGCCGATGCAGATTTACAAATTCTGCGCGAACAACTTCTAGATTTGCTGTGTGAGTTTGCATACCGGGAAGGGGACTTTGTGCTGTCTTCTGGTCAGCGGAGCTCTTATTATATCAACTGTAAACCTGTGACGCTTCATCCTCAAGGTGCTTTGGCTGTGGGGCGGTTGCTGCTGTCGATGTTGCCAGGAGATACGGAGGCTGTGGCGGGTTTGACTTTGGGTGCTGACCCAATTGTATCTGCGGTGAGTGTGGTTTCGGCTTATGAAAATCGACCGATTCCGGCGCTAATCGTGCGGAAGGAGACGAAAGGACATGGCACGATGGCTTATATTGAGGGGCCACTGTTGCGGGAGGGCGCTAAGGTTGTGGTTTTGGAGGATGTGGTGACTACGGGTGGATCGGCGATGAAGGCGGTGGAACGCTTGCGAGGTGCGGGTTATCAGGTGCAGGGGGTGATTTCGCTGATCGATCGACAGCAGGGAGGGGCGGAGTTTTACGCTTCAATGGGTTTGGAGTTTGAGGCTGTGTTTGCAATTTCCGATCTTCAGGAGTGGCGATCTAAAATGTGATGGATTAGGGGTGCGATCGCTAGCGATCTAGGTATGCAATTTAATAATTATCGATCGCCTAGAACATTTGAGCAATTCTTTCCGCCTCCCTAATTCCAGAAAGAAAAGCACCATGTACTGTCGCCGGATAATTCTCGGAAGTTGCTTCTCCGGCAAAAAATAAACGTTTGCCAACTGGTTCTGCTAAGATAGTGCGATCGCTACCCTTGCTCCCCACTGGCATAGTCGAATAAGAACCCAAAGTAAACGGATCTGTAGCCCATTTTGTTCTCAAAACAGCATCAGGATTAGGAATACCATCACCATAAATATGGCGCAATACTTTCATCACCAGTTCTACAACTTCTTTCTCAGATATTCCTTCCAAAGATCGGGCAAAACTTCCGCCAGCAAAAGCTATTAATACAGGTAAAGATGAGTAGCGGCGTAAATTAAGAAAGTCTGAGAAATCTTTTTCCATGCTACTTATGTATCCAATCCAATCATAATCTTTTGACCAAAACAACTTAGGAAACTTCAGCACTACCTTATTCAAAACTCCCATATCCAGGGAATTAATCGCAGCACGTTTACGACTTGGTAGAGGTGGAGAAAAAGTAATATTTTCCGATTTTAAAACCCCAAGAGGTAAAGTAATCAGAATAGCATCAGCTTGAAAAGTTCCTTTATCAGTCTTCACTAACACGCCACTATCGTTATAGTTAATAGCCCTAACCTTCTGTTGTAGCTTAACGTCAATTCCTTTAGCTAATACTTGGATAATTTGGTCATAACCGCCAGGAAATAAGTAATCTTTTCCCCCAAAAGCCTCATCCTCATCCCATTCCCAAATTGAAAGTTTATCTAAATCCGTACCATTTTCTATGAGGATATTAGAATTAAGTTGCCATTGCAGAATACCTTGTTGTTGCAACGTAAGTTTTTCTTGATTCGCGATCCGTTTTACAGCTTCAGCAACAGAAATATCGCGATCTAAATTTTCGGACATTGCTTTAGCCTGCTTCATAACTCTCTGATATAGAGAATCAGCACTTTTAATCTCTTTTTCCCCTAACAGCTTACCATTATTCCCATAAACTTGAAGGTTATCATAATCAGTAGGTAGAATCCGAATCTGGGAATCTCGTGCTAATTTACCAATAGGATTATTATTAATCCCATGAATCCAAGAAGCTCCCAAGTCAACGGGTAAACCAATACTTTTATCAGTAAAAATTCGTCCACCAATGCGATTTCTACCCTCTAATACTGTCACCTTAAATCCTTTAAATTTAAGTTCGCGAGCCGCAGCTAACCCAGCAATACCCGCACCAACAACAAGAATATTTGCACCACCAGATTTAGCTATTTCCTGACATCCCAAGACGGCAAAAGCTGAACCAACAAAAAGACTTAGTTGCAGGAAATCTCTACGTTTATACAGCATAAAGTTAAAACTATTCCTTACCCACTAATTCCTATTAAGGCTTAATTTTATTTTCCTTTTCTATCTGCGTCGTCTGCGAGGAAAACGAGTCACCAAATTATCTCTAAATACCAAACCTAATTAAAGGGTGGACAGATAAATCCATCCACCCCCTTAACTACTTAGCTACAGGTTCCCTAGCTAAAAACTTCTCCAATTCCGTCAAAGCATCAGCATCAACCTTAGTCTGCATCGGACAGAACTTAGGCCCGCACATCGAACAGAATTCAGCAGTTTTATAGATATCTGCTGGCAAAGTTTCATCGTGATATTCCCGTGCGCGTTCCGGGTCTAAAGATAACTCAAATTGACGATTCCAATCGAAATTGTAACGCGCCTTCGAGAGTTCATCATCGCGATCGCGAGCACCATGTCGATGACGAGCAATATCGGCCGCATGAGCTGCTATCTTATAAGCAATCAACCCATTTCTGACATCCTCAGCATTCGGCAAACCCAAATGTTCCTTCGGAGTCACATAGCACAACATCGCCGTACCATACCAACCCGCCATCGCCGCACCAATTGCAGAGGTAATGTGGTCATATCCCGGTGCAATATCTGTCACCAACGGCCCCAAAACATAGAAAGGTGCTTCCGAGCACTCTTCCATCTGTTTCTTAACATTAAACTCAATTTGATCCATCGGTACGTGACCAGGGCCTTCTACCATCACCTGCACATCATGTTCCCAAGCTTTGCGAGTTAAATTCCCCAAAGTTTTGAGTTCAGCTAATTGAGCTTCATCAGAAGCATCGTGAGTGCAACCAGGACGGAGGGAATCACCTAAACTAAAAGAAACATCGTATTTCTTAAAGATTTCAATGATATCATTGAAGTGAGTATAAAGCGGATTTTGCTTGTGATGATGCAGCATCCAACGAGCTAAAATACCACCGCCGCGAGAAACAATTCCCGTAATCCGATTTCTCACCAATGGCAAATGCTCAATCAAAATTCCGGCGTGAATAGTTTGGTAATCTACTCCTTGCTGAGCGTGTTTTTCGATGATATGCAGAAAGTCATCTGCCGTCAGATTTTCAATTGTCCCGTGTACGCTTTCTAGTGCTTGATAGACAGGAACGGTACCGATAGGAACAGGCGAAGCTTTGATAATTGCCGTGCGAATTTCATCCAAATTGCCGCCGCCAGTGGATAAATCCATGACAGTATCAGCACCATATTTGACCGCTAAGTTTAGCTTATCAACTTCTTCTTGAAGATTGGAAGAATTGGGAGAAGCACCGATATTAGCATTGACCTTGCACTTCGAGGCAATACCAATCGCCATCGGTTCTAAATTGGTGTGATTAATGTTAGCAGGAATAATCATTCTTCCCCGCGCCACTTCTTCACGAATCAAATCCGGTGGGAGATTTTCCCGATTGGCGACATACTGCATTTCTTCAGTAATTACACCTTGGCGAGCATAGTGCATTTGACTAACATTACTATGCCCCTGCCGTTTGGCGATCCATTCGCTACGCATATTCTATTTCCTCGATAAACAGCTTCCCTCCGCTGGTATTACCCAGACTCAGGTTCTAAGGGTGTTTCTCAGCCCGAATAGTTGGGCACCCCTAGCTAAGCTGTTGATTATATCACTCTTATCGGGTTCAATGAGATGGCGTAAGCAAATCTTAATGAGGTGGGAGGGAGTGCGATCGCGATTTACCATTCTTCTATGAGTTGTGCTTCAATTCGCATTAACTTTGCTTACTGAAAATTTCGCGATCGCCTCCCATTTTACCTATACTACTCAAACAACTAACCCAATATCCAATCAACACTCAATTCAAAATCAGGAAAAGCTAACGGCGAAACCATTTCTCCCCGTTCAAACCGCTGCATTGAACTATAGCCATTAGCCGTCGGCAAACGGTAAACTTCTAAACAATTAGTATCCAGATCCCACAACCATACTTCCTGAATCCCAGAGCGACTATAGTTAGGCACTTTCACATCGCGATCGAAATCAATAGTGCTATCAGAAACCTCTATTAAAAGTAATACTTCAGACGACCTGGGATGCGCCGTAGCGTAGTAATCAGCACGAGGTTGTAGCAATACCACATCTGGCTGAGGTTCAGTTCTTTCTGTCAACTGAATTGGGTCTTGAACATCCAAAATAGCTACTTCTTCTGGAATTACGCTAAAACGGCGAATCAGTCGCCGTACACAAGTCGCATGACGATTTCCAATTGCAGCCATTTCAATAATTTCTCCTTCTATGAGTTCCACCCGTTCATTATTACCAAAAATGCCAGCCTCACCCATTAGGTGATATTCTTGCACTGTGAACAGCCGTCTTTGCATCTGAACAGACATAACTATTCTCCTTTTTCAGCAGTTGGC
>DATGYA010000704.1:0-2008 GCA_035298405.1 Kamptonema sp.
GCTGGCCGCTCGAAGTGTTAGTGGTATTAGTTCCAACATCCAAGAAATATTTGAAATTACGACTAGACTTGCTGGAGAAAATATTACAGCATTGTTCGTTGACGGATTGGATGTCATCTACCAATACATGAAAGATATCCAGCCGCAAATTCAATCAACTTTGAACGGGGTTACTGCATTTATTAGTAATTCGGTAAAACAAATTATTGAAATAATTAGCCCGTTTTTGCCGACGCTTTCTGTTTTGCGGGACGCGGTGCTTAGCATTGGAGGATCGATCGGTGAGATTGTTGGCGGTTCGGTTCAGACGTTGCTTGCTGTATTGGCAACTGTTGCTCCAATAATTTCTCCCATTTTTGATCTACTTGTTTCAATCGTCAAGGTTGTTGCGGACTTGCTGAGCGATCCAGTTATTCAGCAGATGGTGCAAATAGCTCTGATAGTGACAACACTGATAGGGCCTCTAACCACTGTTATGACACTGGTGACGACTATTTATGGACTTTTTTCGGCAGGTGGCAGTCTTTCGTTGTTTCTTACCACAATGGCTACTGTTGCACCAGGATTGGTAGCTTCACTTAGCACGCTTGGTACTGCACTTCTATCAATCGCTGGATTTGGCGGGGCTGCTGGGGCGATCGGGGCATCCGGCTCTATGATGGCAGTGCTAGGGGGTGCAATAACTAGCGTAGCCGTTGCACTGGCTCCTTTAGCGTTGGCAATTGCAGCAGTTGCGTCAGCCGCAATGCTATGGCAAAGCTTAAAATTAGGAGATGCCAGAGAGGCGATCGAAGTCGTTGGAGCGAGAAGCGATGTTGCAGCTAGCGGTGCAAACAACACTACGCTAGGACTGCGAGATCTGCGTGACAAGGAAATCATTCAAGGCGAATTGACGGACGAGCAAAAAGCTAAAAAAGAAGCACTAACAAGTCAAGCCCGCAACTATGCCACTCAATTAGAAGCGGAAATAGCCACAGCCAAAGAGATTAACACCGCTGGCGATGAGTCATTAGAAAACGCCAAAAAAGCATTAATTGCCGGCAACGAACGAGCCTTACAAGGACTTGGTAAGTTTACCTCTGGATTATCAACGTCCGCTAAACCCTTGACAGAATTAGGTGGAATTTTCACCCAAGTAGAAAAAAAGGTCGCGGCATTTGAAGCGCAAATTAAAGCAGCTAATTCCGATCCTGAATTCCAGACCGCTAATAAAGGAATAATTGAGTTAATAACTAAACAAGTTCAATTAGGGCAACTAAGCGCCAAAGAAGGTAAAAAGCGACTTAATCAAATTCTTGATGATTCTCGCGTAGAAATCGCAGGAAAAGAAGCTGCACAAAAAGCTATCACTCAGTTGCAAGAGATTTCAACTAAAAAGCAATTAGATCAAAGCCAAATTGCTCAATCTGAAATTGAAAAAATGCAGAACGAGGGGCGGATCGGCGATGTCAAAGCTGAGCAAATGGTTACTGACCAGAAACTTAAAGAGGTAAAGATTCGAGCGGACGCACAAAAAATAGCACACGCCGAAAGAATGCGCCAAATCCAAGCGGAAATGAACGCCGATTTAGGAGTTATCGACAAAGAAATTGCAGATAAACAATCCGCTCTTAATAAGCTGAAATCAGCAAAAGCGCCAGAGGTGCAGGTTGTTCAAGCTCAACGGGATTTGGATTCAACTAAGTCTCGACGCGCCGACAAACAATCAGAGTTCGTAGCAATTCAAATTGAAGAAAACCGCAAAAACGCGACTGAAGCGGCCAAGCTAGATGCTGAACGCTCAAAACTAGAGAAGCAGCAGCGCGATGTTCGCAAACGGGAAGCGCTTAAAGACTTTGACGAACGCCAGAAAATCAACGATTCAGCGCGGGAACAAGGCTTGAAGGATAACCAACAGGCTGCGATTGAGTCCATCAAAATTGCCGAAGATCGAGCCAAAACCGAACTCTCTCAAATCAAGGACAAAACCGCCAAGTTAGAATCCGAAGCCAAGAAACAGGGTAAAACT
>DATGYA010000705.1:0-7331 GCA_035298405.1 Kamptonema sp.
CTGCGGTATTACCCCTGGTACCCTGATGGAAGGTGTTCGCTTCTTTGCAGGCGGCGCACGCACCCAAAGCTTGGTAATTTCTTCTCAGTCAAAAACAGCTCGGTTTGTGGATACAATCCATATGTTTGATGAACCGAAAGCACTGCAATTGAACTAATGGTTAACGGTTAACTGTTAACGGTTAACGGTTAACGGTTAACTGTTAACTGTTAGTGTAAATCTCGATCCCAAACGCCGATGTAAATGCGATCGCTATCGTTCCGCACAATCTCACCCTTAAGCCCACCTTTGCTAAAATCATAACGATCGGTCAGCCGCAGTTGCACCTGCCTAAATCCCTGGACAATTTCATCATTTGCCCCGCCCAACATCCCATTTAAAGTTGTTCGGATCACCAAATCGTCCACAGATTGAGCAAAAGAAGCTTCAGTTTGGCGAAGTTTCCCAGAATCGCGATCGTAAATATAGCCTAAAGTAATTTGATTGGGCAGCAATTCATAAGTTGCCGTGCGAGTATTTGGCCAATAGCCTCTATTTTTAACTTTAGTTGGTTGTCCTAGTTCTCCTACTACTTGACTTTCTGACGTACCCACAGGAAAACCAGGTACTCTGGGTACTCTCTGGTAAGTTGTAGTAGGATTCTCCGAGGGTTGCGGTGAGGGCGATGCTGGTGGTAATTGGGGCTCCTCTGGCGGTGTTGGAGACGGAGTTGGAATTGGCGTTGGAATTGGAGTTGGCGATGGAGTTGGTGTCGGAATGGGTGATGGAGATTCCACAATTGGCGATGGAGATTCCACAACAGGCGGCGGTGTTTCTTCTCTATTGCGAGGAGTTGGCGTAGGTGAGGGAGTGGGAATTGGTCTCTGGCGTGAATCTTGGTTGGGATCGGAGGCTGGGGAAGGGCGATCGCGATCGCTAACTGGATCGGGCGATCGCGAAGTCCAACTATTAATAAAAACAGCCGCAAAACCCAAAACTCCCGCTAAAATAGCCGCGATCGCTACTAACACCCAAATTGCAAAAACCTTACAACCATTTTTCTGAGGTGTCGGCGTTACCACAGGTGCAGCCGTAGCACCCCCTGGGATCGAATTAGGATGCTGTGGAATCACAGCTAGGGTCGGCCCCGTACTCGGCGAATTAGAAGCACTAACGGGCAAATTTACAGCCACAGTAGGCAACATAGCCAGCCACTCATCCACACTCCCCGGCCGAAATTGAGCCTCTACCGCCATCCCCCGCATCACCGCTTGACTCACAGCCAAACTTAACTGTGGCTGCAAATCGCGAGGCGCAGGCATTTGTTGCTGATTTCGCAAAGTTGCGGGTACTGGCAGTTGCGCCGTCAACAGAGTGTAAAGCGTCGCCGCCATTCCGTAAACATCCGTTGCCGGCGTAGGTTTTCCTTGGCGGATGTATTGTTCAATCGGCGCGTAGCCTTCAGAAACCATATTCGTGTGAGTTTGCGTTACCCCTGGGGTAAATTCCCGCGCAATGCCAAAATCAATCAAGACTACATCCGTCGTACCTTGACGAAGAATGATATTTTGAGGCTTAATGTCTCTGTGGAGTAAGCCATTTTGATGCACTACTTTTAATGCAGCCCCAACTTGTCGGATATAGTGAATTGCGATCGCCTCAGCTAGCGGCTGGTTCGGAAAAACCACATCTGCTAAAGTCGGGCCTGGGATGTAATCCATCACCATAAAAGGCAACCCGTCTTCATTGAAAAAGTCGCTAACTCGCACAATATTCGGGTGAGAGCACAAAGCTAACCTTCGCGCCTCATCCTGAAACTTAGCTTTAAATTCAGCAAAATTCTGATGTTGCCGTAGAGACTCATTGAGAGTTTTAATAACTACAGGCTGTCCCAAATAGTGATGAGTTGCCTTGAAGGTAATACCAAAGCCGCCCCGTCCTAGTTCTTGTTCCAGGGTATATTTCCCACCCTGTAAGGTTTTGCCAATTAGCCCGTCCATTCTTAAAATCCTAAATTATAAATCGATTAATACTCTAGCTTTCTGCGCTATATTCCTCTAGGGCTGTTTCATTTTCTCAAAACTTGGGCGGGCGGGATGCCCACTCTACAATAAAATTAACTCTTTGTGGAACAGGCCGGAAAGCCTGTTATTTATATTGCTGCAAAATATCAATTGAAACTTGCTGATATGTATAGGAGAATATTTTTATGAATGCCCGATTAAAATTACTCTGCCTCAGCAATGGTCACGGTGAAGATGCGATCGCGGTTCGCATCTTACGGGAACTGCAACAGCAGCCCCATCCTCCCGAATTAGCGGCCTTACCCTTAGTTGGCGAGGGACAAGCTTACTCTCAATTACAAAATATCCCGATCGTTGGCCCCGTGCGGCAAATGCCTTCCGGTGGCTTTATTTACATGGATGGCCGGGAGTTTATAAAAGACGTAAATTCTGGTTTATTACAGCTCGTGCAAGCTCAATTTAAAATTGTACGCGCTTGGGCAAGAGATGGCGGATCGATCTTGGCAGTTGGAGATATTGTACCTCTATTGTTTGCTTGGTTGAGCGGTGCTCCCTACGCTTTTGTCGGCACAGCGAAGTCGGAATATTATTTGCGAGATGAGGATGGGCCTCTACCGCGAAAGTCACGGATGCAGCGCTGGGAGGGTTGGTCGGGGTCGGTTTACTTGCCTTGGGAACGCTGGTTGATGAGTAGGAAGCGCTGCAAGGCTGTTTTTCCCAGAGATGCGCTGACGGCGGAGACTTTGCAGAAGTTTCGGATTCCAGCGTACAATTTGGGCAATCCTATGGTGGACGATTTAGAACCCGAAAATCCTGAATCTGCATTATATAGAGGTGACTCGGAATTGCGGGAAAAAGAGCGATCGCTGATTATTACTCTTCTCCCTGGTTCCAGAGCTCCAGAAGCCTATGCGAATTGGCAGTTAATTGTTGCAGCGATAGCAGGAGTAGCGGAAGCTTTTCGCGATCGCAATTTGTTATTTCTCGGCGCGATCGCACCTACTTTAAGTTTAGAAGCTTTATGTCCAACTTTAGAATCCTACGGCTGGCAGCGGCAGGGAAGAAATGCCACAAAAAAACAAGGCAGCATTTTACAATTGCCCGTTGCTAATCCGCAGTTACCAGTTTCACCTCCCCAATTGCCGATAACATTTACGAATAGAAATGTATCGCTGATTTTAACTCAGCAAACTTTTAACGATTGTTTAAATCAGGCAGATTTTGCGATCGCGATGGCCGGAACTGCGACAGAACAGTTTGTCGGTTTAGGAAAACCCGCGATCGCAATTCCCGGAACAGGCCCCCAGTTTACTCCGGCTTTTGCTGAAGCCCAAAGTCGCCTGCTAGGGCCCTCAGTAATTTTAGTTAAACATCCCCCCGAAGTTACTAATGTTATTCAATCATTACTTGGCGATCCAGATCGATTACAACTGATTGCTGCCAATGGCAAGCGCCGCATGGGAGAACCAGGGGCAGCTAGACGAATTTCTCATTGTTTGATGGAACGGTTAATAGTTAACAGTTAACAGTTAACCGTTAACCGTTAACTGTTAACTATTTTTTTGAACTCTGAAGCCAAAATTCTACTTTGGGCATTTTTGCATCCGACTTAACTAGAACTCCTGGTTCTCGCTGAATCGGTACTATATCTAAAATATCGGTTTGAGAGCAATATTTTAAATCTTCATAAACTCCCAAGCCAAGGAGTCGCTTGCCGTGACTAGCGTGGTTCATCAATTCATACAACTGATCTTTCCACTGGAGATAAAGCGCGATCGCGGCAAATACTTCATCATTACCAGCGAATTCATCTCGCGGAGTGCCGCTTTCTGCAAGCAAAGTTTCTGCGATCGCACCCGCACAAACAGTATCTTCCAGAGAAAAACTGCCTTCCCAACCGGAACCTATAATCCAAATAGTTTTTGGCTGGTTAAATAGGAGATATTGAACTATAGCGCGGCGGTTGACTAAGGCTGCGGCTAAAACAGTCTTGGCAGTTTGTACTCGTTCGAGGGCGCGAGTGCCATTAGTAGTAGTGATGAATAGCCGTTTACCTTGAACAGTAGCGGGTTTACAGTCAAGGGGTGAATTACCCATATCAAAGCCTTCTACTTTCGCACCGCCGCGTTCGCCTGCGCGAATCCGTTTCGCCGTCGGCCATTTTTCGCTTGCCTGCATCAGTTTGTCAATGTCGCTGAAGACTTGCACAGCTTCGGCACCATTTTGGAGGGCTGTTGCCATTGTAGTAGTGGCGCGAAGTACATCAACGGCGATCGCGCAGTCGGGTACTTTATCCGTTGGGGTGAGTTCGGGCGTGTGGTAAATATATAATTGCACTAGAATACCTGTTGCTGATACTACTGAAAACTATTTTATGGGTTGGCGCGACTAAATAGAACGGCTTACCAAAATCGTCAACTCATATTAACTTAGAATTTACATATTGCACCATTATTAATAAATCTTTCACGGGCGGGCAGGATGCCACACCCCACAATAAAATTAACTCTTGGTGGCACAGATATCTTGCCTATTTTTAATACTTGTAATATACCTCAGTTAAAATTCACCCTCGACAAAGAAGCAATACCTATAACCTGTGCTAACACAATTTTGTTACCTTCAATTTTATCAAAGTATTGCTATTATCTTGAGCAAATTATAACCGCTCGAAGGTGATACCGCCAGATAATCCTAATATATCTTCACCTTTTTTAAAGTCCGCAATGATGTTAAACCTGGATTTTTACCTAATACAAATATAACCTTACCACCGCCACCGACAAGACTATTTCCAGAGATGAGTTTGCTTTCTGCCGCATCATTTACGCCGTTACCATCTGTGCAAATGCGAGTACCTGTTGCGCCGGGGCCAACCCAAATACCGCCCTAATAGTTAGGCTGTGCTGTAGTACCAGCTAGGTCAGTACCGATATAGTTGCCATAAATCCAACTGCTGGAACCTGCAAACACGCCAATACCGAAGGCGTTACCACTAGCAGTAGGGAAGCGATTAATGGTTAGCCCCCACACAACACTGTTGCTAGCTTGGATATTCAGCCCAAAGGTTCCAGAGGGAGATATCCATCAAATTCATAAGAATAAGGCAAACTAGAGATTAGCTACAAAAAGTTCTATGACTGCCCATGATTTGGCCATTTAAGCCTCGCTCTCGCAAACAAATCGCTCGGATTGAAGTCAATGGCGCGATCGCCCAAGAAGCCCGCAAGCGCGTCCTAGAAGCTCTCAAAACCGTTGAGGAGCGCAAGTTTCCTGCCTTGCTGCTGCGGATTGACTCTCCTGGCGGAACTGTCGGAGATTCCCAGGAAATCTACAGCGCCCTCAAGCGCCTGCAAGAAAAAGTAAAAATTGTTGCCAGCTTTGGCAATATTTCCGCTTCTGGGGGTGTCTACATCGGCATGGGGGCCCCCCACATCGTCACCAATCCTGGCACGATTACGGGCAGCATTGGCGTGATTATCCGGGGAAATAACATTGAAGGACTGTTAGACAAGGTTGGCGTTTCGTTTAAAACGATTAAATCTGGCCCTTACAAAGATATTTTGGCTTTTGACAGAGAACTGACTGAGCCGGAAAAGGAAATTCTGCAAAACTTAATCGATAGCACTTATCAGCAGTTCGTGGAAACGGTTGCTGAAGCCCGAAATCTCCCAATTGAGACAGTTAAGACTTTTGCCGACGGTCGCATTTTTAGCGGACAGCAAGCTTTAGAACTGGGTGTTGTAGACCGTTTGGGAACTGAGGATGATGCCCGTCGCTGGGCGGCAGAATTGGCCGGACTTGACCCTGAAAAAACCGAGTGCTGCACTCTGGAAAAACCTAAACCATTTTTAAGTCGTGTATTAGGCAGTAGTCTGGATACATTGGGGCTGTCGTCTGCGAAGAATTGGTTAGAATTTGAGCTATCTGTGAGTGGTCTACCACTTTGGCTTTATCGACCATAATTGTTAACGGTTAACAGTTAACCGTTAACTGTTAACCATTAACTGTTGGTTGAAAGATACTTATTAATAATGGAGGATGTTTGCGTGGAGTGGCGAGTAAGGGCGATTCGCGGGGCAACTACTGCCTCAGAAAATTCGGTGGAAGCAATTGCAGATGCAGTGAGGGAACTTTTAGATGAACTGGAAGGACTTAATGACCTCGACCCGGAAATGATTATTAGTGCGACTTTTTCTGTTACTCGCGATTTGGATGCTATCTTTCCCGCTGCGATCGCGCGCGATCGTCCTCGCTGGGCTAATGTTCCTCTGTTAGATGTTCAGCAAATGCACGTTGAGGGCAGTTTGCAACGTTGCATCCGGTTTTTAATTCACATTAATTTGCCAGAAAACCACACTCAAATTTATCATCCTTACTTGCGAGGAGCGAAGAATTTGCGCCCGGATTGGAGTTTGGCTAGCATCAGTAAATAAAGCTACGATCTTACTATTCCCATATTCGCCCTAGATTTAAGGTAAATCCCGGCAAAACATCCTCCCCAAACAATGTTTGAGGAGATTTTAATAACTCTACTTCTTTCCCAGGTCGATAAACTTCTACTTCTTGTTTTTTACGCTTAATTAGCCAACCGAGACGGCAGCCATTTTCAATATATTCCTGCATCTTTTCTTGAGTCTTTCTTAGGCTATCGGTTGGTGAAAGAATTTCAATTACAAAGTCAGGACAAAGGGGGATGAATTTCTCTCTTTGTTCGGGAGTTAAAGCCTCCCAACGAGATTTTTCTACCCAAGAGGCATCGGGGGAACGATCTGCTTTATTCGGTAGAGTAAACCCTGTAGATGAGTCGAAGACTTCGCCTAGTTGGGTTTGATCGTTCCAGATTGCCAATGGTACAATCGCTTTAACATTACTTCTACCTGTTTCTCCTCCTGTTGGCGGCATAACGATTAATTCTCCTTTGGCATTTCGTTCTAGTTTTAAATCGGAGTTTTCTTGGCAGAGTTGATAGAATTGTTCTTCTGTAAGTTTGATGATGGGGTTGAGGTCGATGGTGATTTGAGTCATGGCAGTTGTGAGAAGCTAAGTTGTCGGGCCAATAGATTTATTTTAGCTTGTTAGTGGGAGATGTCCCTTGTTTAGGGTGGGGAGTAAGGTAGAAAAAACCCGGCTTATTTGAGAAGCCGGGTTTTTGTTAATTAATCAGAAGTTTTGCTGTGATGCAGTCTAATCCCCAGAAAAATGTCGTATATAAAACTCCAAAAGTCTTTTTGCCCTCCCAGTATTCCCAGGGTTTGAGGAGATCCTTTTTCATCTAAAAGCGGTTTGACTGCCTCATAAGCTGGCTTGTAATTATACCAGGGAATA
>DATGYA010000706.1:0-4614 GCA_035298405.1 Kamptonema sp.
AGGGTAGCGTTGTCTCGATCGTCCCAATCCTGTTACCCCAAGGTGGCGTTAGAGTTCCGCTAGCTTCGATCTTTGAAACAAGCGCCGGAGGTTTTGTCGCTCCAATTGGCGATTTTGGCAGAGTTGTTCCCGGCGACGGAACATTGAACGTGTTGCCCGGTTTGTTTGTGGTGCGCGGGCACGAATCGGCGCTACAACCAAAACAGACGATAGTGGAAGTTACGCCCAACACCCTAAACCAACAGCTTGCTATTACTCAAGATGGGAGGGCAGTAGTGCGGGGCGTCGCAGGAGTCCAGCAATTGTCGGCGGGTGAGGCGTTACTCGCACTATTTGATTTTGGTACGGGCGAATCAGTGGCGGGCCCGTGGAGCAACAATGTTGTTTTGTCGGGTGCTGGGGGGATTTCAATTACTGCAACTTACCCGGTTAGCGGTGCGTTCGGACAAGTGCGATCGAGCATTGCAGAAGTTGGCGGAAACACTCAAGCGCACTTCAATCCGCCGCAAGTACGAATCTACGTCAAGCAAGGTTCCACAATTTATCGTTTAAACTCCCCGCAACCTGTTGTAATTGGCACAACCCAAACATTTACCGTTACAAGTTTGACTAACACGACGGTTGTAGTCGCACCTGACGCGCCACCATTTTCTGATTTTTGTTTATTTGATCCGCCAACTGTTATGGGGAGTGCTATTGGCGGAAGTTTGCCGATCGGAACTTACCAAATTGCGATCGCATATTCATTCTTATCTGGCACACAATGCACTCGAATTCGACAGACTACTGCTGACGGCTGCATACCCGCTTACCGTCAGTCTTTGTTTGAATCAAATTCTTCTGAAATCATTCAGTCGATCGAGCTATTGAGTACGGCTGGACTTATTGAGCGGACGATCGGTGGTAGTGCTGCAATTGTGCCACTGAGCGGGTATATTCGAGATTTTCTTAACGATCTTGATGCTGCTGCTGCTCGATCAACACTTGGATTGGGTGCCGCGGCTACGCGGGCGATCGGCACAAGCAGCGGACAAATCCGGGATGCGGCTGACGGGGCTTATTCTGATGCCCGCACTCCCACCGCTCACGCAAGTTCTCATGCTGTTGGAGGCACAGATGTTGTCCCGGTTTTTGGGTATCTAGCGGTTTCAGCAAACGCGACACTGACAGCCAGCAATGAACGCCAGCTAATAGATGTAAACGCTACATCTGGTGTAATTACAGTAACTTTACCTGCTGCTGCAACTGTTGGTAGTGGTTGGGCTGTGCAAATCCGCAAGTCTGATGCGTCAGCCAACTTAGTCACTACTTCCAGGACCAGTAGCGACACAATTAATGGTGCGACAACCTTATCTCTAGCGGTACAGCACCAAAGCTTGATTTTGTTTAGCTTGGGCGGTACGAGTTGGGGTGTTGTGGCTGGGTTTCCCGGCACGTTGCCAGCCAATAGTTTGCTTGGCACAGGGGCAACTGCTGGAATAGCTGGGGTGATACCGAGTAGCACTTTTTCAACTCCGGCACAGGTAAACGCGGCAATCGCTAGCTTGGTAAATTCTGCGCCTGCAGTTTTGGATACACTGGGAGAGTTGGCAATTGCATTAGGAAATGACCCAAACTTTGCAACTACCATAACAGGGCTATTGGCTGCTAAAGCACCTTTGAATTCGCCTATATTAGTTTCTCCTAATTTAGGAACCCCCAGTGCTGGAATCTTAACTAATACTACCGGACTTCCTTTAGGCACAGGTGTTACTGGAGTTTTACATCAGGCAAATGGAGGAACAGGGGCGAATACTCAACAAACTGCTATTAATGCTTTAGTCGGGACGCAAACAGCTAATAGAGTATTGAGGAGTAATGGAACTAATATGTCGTTAGCTCAGGTTGATTTGACCGCCGATGTCACGGGAAGTTTACCTGGTGCAAATGGAGGTGTTACAACAACTGCTCAAACTTTTACAGGTGCAAAAACTTTTTCTAGCCCGCTAAAGGTTACTACCGGAACAGGATTTGTCCAACTCAATCAAGGGTCGGCCGCAACTTCTGGATACGTTGAGATATACAAAAGTGATGCAACTACTAGACTAGGTTATATAGGATTTGACAATGTTAATCTTTTGTATAATTCCGAAAATGGAGCTAATCACAATTTCAGTGGAGGAATTGTTAAAAATACTAATACTACTCAATCAACATCAACAACTACAGGTGCAGAACAAATTGCAGGGGGTCTGGGAGTAGGTGGAAATCTATTTATAGGAGGCTTCACTTCATTAGGTGATAATGTTGCGATTAAAATAAAAACATTAGTAGGAATTACAGCATCAGCTCAAGGTGTAGGAGTAGCAATAGCACACGGTCTAACAGGAGATAAGATTATAGGTTTTACATTGAGAATTAACTACACGACAAATGGTGGAATACCAGACGGTCATAGATTTTATCCAGGATACGAAGCCAACCTCTATCACGATGAAACACATTTTCTTCTTGCAAATTCAGCATCAAATAGTGCTAATATAGTAAGTAAAGGATTTACTGTAATAGTGTTTTATATAGCGTGATAACATATAACTATTAAGCTAAAATTATGTTAGTTGCTCTGGAAGTTTTAATAATTTTCATCGTTAAACAAGTAATTAGTTCTCAACGAGACGGAAATCTAGAATGCCAATTGACATATCAAACCCTAATAATTCAAAGCGTAGAGACGTTGCCGAAAGATTCCAGATTCTTAATCTTTTGGAAGCTGAAGAACAAGTCCGTGAAATGCGAATGGAAGCATACTTTGTGACTTCCATATGGCTAAACGACGAAAAGCTTTCCGAAGCGTGGAATCCTGAAGTTTTAGTTTTTAATTGCGAAGATGACCCAGAACTGGAGGCAGCAATGATTGTCATCCAGACTCGAATCGGTCAAAAGCGCTACGAACAAATTACAGCACCGCCAGAAATTTCTAAGCTTGTAGAAAGTCCAGGGATGATGCCACCAATTGAAAGCAGCTAAAAAGCTATAATGAAGTCAATAACAAGATTTAACGGTGGCAAAATTAATGACTAGAATAGTTGTAAAAACCCCTTACTTGTCCCAGAGAAATAATGAGCAATATCCTTCGGGGACGTGTAATACTACCTCGATCGCTATGGGGATGGGAAAAGAAGGGGAACCTCTGCTGCGAAAAACTGGAGAACAACTTGAGGATTACCTGACTCGTTACTGCTTGGATAACGGTTTGTCTCGTCACTCCCCAGGAGACTTGGAAATACTGGCACAAAGACACGGATACCGTCCGCGCTTCAACGCTTATGCCACTTGGGAACAGGTTAAGGAGTGGTTAGATAAAGGAAAAATCTGCATAGTTCACGGGTGGTTTACTGGGTCTGGTCACATAATAGTAATCAATGGATATGACGACCAAAAAGGTTGTTGGATCGTGCATGACCCGTGGGGCGAATGGTATCGGAGTGGCTACGACACTTCTGTATCTGGTGAATACTTAGAGTATTCCTATGGAATGATGTCGGAATTGTGCGGGCCGGACGCTGGAGGACAGCTCTGGATTCACTTTTTCGATGGAAAATCAGACGACAAACGGGTATGGAAGCCAGGGGAGTTGGGGGGGCTAAGGCTCCAAGATATTTACGAGCGCAAGTTAGTAATATCGCTGGCTGATGTTAAAAAAGATATTGGTCTAGTCAAACAAGTCCAAATTTGCCTTTTGCGATTCCCGCAGTTTAAGCCGGGGAAATCAGACGGAAGCTGGGGGCCGATTACCCAAAAAGCTTTTGAAAACTTGGCTTTTGCTTTTCAGGTGGGAGTGGGGGCGATCGACGCCAACACTGCAAAGATTTTGATCGAAGGGAAATATAGGTAGGCTCAAATGTACCCACGCTCAGTCACGTTTGAAACCCCGATCGACCTCCGTACAAAATACCAGCAACAACTCGAATCGCGCAACCCGCAGGGTCAACTTTTGTCGTCAACGTTTGACGCTGCGGGCAATCTCACTCTCCGGGTGCAGTCGCAGCAGTATAAGCCAATCAATGAGGAATGGGGTAAAATAACTGACGCTTTTGGCTCCGTCTGGTATGAAACATCAGTTGTCCGCACCCAAGGATTTGACCTTGAGATTCAAGACCAGCGGGCCGAAATTCGTTTTATCCTGTGGGAAATTGCGTTACGCCAGCGAGCGATACCAGGACAAGTCCAGACAATTTGGGTAGATGATGCCGTGGGGTTTGATCCAATCAAAAATTACGCTACCGGAATTACTCGCAAGCGTGGTGTTCTTTATTTGCAGCCAGCATCGGGTGTCGTGTCGAATGGTCAACTACTTTGCCCCGTTCCCGGTGGCACAGGGCAAGCGGTAGAAGCGCCAGCGCCGATCGTCCGCTACTACACGCAGCCCTACTCGGTTCGGTTCGTGACTAAGGATTTGGATGCGATCGTCTAATTAGCTTGCGGCAGTCGGTACAACGTTTCGTAGGTTTTCTTTTTGCCGACCGTCTTCTGAGTCGGTTTTTTCTCGATATACCCTTCGCTTGCCAACCTTTCTAAAATTTCGTAGATCCACTGCCTACTAAACTCTTGAAAATTTCTAGAAATTTGTTTTAG
>DATGYA010000707.1:0-18260 GCA_035298405.1 Kamptonema sp.
GCCATTGACTATTACCAGAAACAATTGGAAATAGTTAGAGAAATTGGCGATCGCGGTGGGGAGGGAGCAGCTTATGGGAATTTGGGCAATGCCTACCAATCCCTGGGAGACTACCGCCTGGCGATTGAATATCACCAGAAATGGTTGGAAATAGCCAGAGAAATAGGCGATCGCGGTGGGGAGGGACGAGCTAATGGGAATTTGGGCAATGCCTACGATTCCCTGGGAGACTACCGCCTGGCGATTGAATATCACCAGAAACGGTTGCAAATAGCCATAGAAGTTGGCGATCGCGGTGGGGAGGGACGGGCCTATGGGAATTTGGGCAATGCCTACTATTCCCTGGGAGACTACCGCCAAGCTATTAAATTTCACGAGAAAAACTTGGAAATAGCCAGAGAAATTGGCGATCGCAGGGGTGAAGCGAATGCCGGGTTTAATTTAGGTAATGCTTTAGCCAGAGTCGATGAAAAATGGAAAGCTATTACTGCTTATGAAAATGCCCGCAACTTGTTTCAAGCAATGGGACTCGAACAATACGTTGAATACTGCGATAATTCTATTCGAGATATCGGGATGAAAGTAGTAGTTGAGCCTCAAAGATACCTAGAACTTCCTAGCACACCTGCACGGAGAAAAGGCCGTAATTTTAGTAGGAAATGGCAACAGCTAAAGGCCGACATTGGCAACTCATTTTCTATTTTTTTCCGTTGGGTTTCGCGATGGGTGCGATCTGTCTTCAGGAAGCACAATCAGTAGGGTGCGTCAGACGCTAAAACCCTGACGATCTCTATCGATTCCTGTGTCTGACGCACCCTACAAGTCGATTAAAGTGTGGCTAATTTTCCACGAAACCTTGTACTATTTCCAGCGATAAACCAGTGAGTCTAACCACTTGCTCAATTGTCATATTTTCCCGCAACAAATTCCTCGCTAACTCTTCTTTAGCTAACTGCATTCCTTCTTGTCGGCCTTTTTGTAAACCTTTTTGTTCGCCTTCCTGCAAAATATCCTGATAAATTACTGATTCGCGCATAATATCCCCTCGCAAAATTCTTGTAATTACATCTGTCTCCAAGACTAAGCCAGCCAAAATACTTGCTGATGCCATTAAGTTACTCTGTACTCGCCTGTCTGGAATCTGTGCAATCGCAGATGCCACTTGAGTTAAAACCCCCACCGGATCTGCTGTCTGACTTAACACCGCAAAGGGTAAAAGTCCCGGCGCACTTAAAAACATTGCCGCAGGCTGTTCCCAGAGGCGAATCACATCAAATTCATGGCGAGTTCTGGTCAAAACAAAAGCATTTTGCCGAACTAAATCTGAACCAGTCTCCCTCAAGTATATCACCACTTGACGCATTTCTTTATCAGGAAATCGGCGGTAAACCCGCAATCGATAATCTGCCATCCGAAAGGGAATTCTAGCATCTGCTCCTGTCTGAAATTCAGCGTGAAGCACTAAATCCTCAGCTTGCCGTAAAATTAAAGCATCAGCCCGGATTGGCTCTAAAGAAAGTTCTGTAGGACTGAGCTCTGTTAAGATGATACTGTTTGTACCTAGTAGCCAACTTGCAAAATCATCCGCAAAGTTTTCGGCTATAAACTTGCAAATATTATCGTACATGGTAATTTGGAATGATCAAAAATCTACAAACCCCTCATAGTGGCTATCACTGGGATGGTAGCGATCGCCGCTTTTTTGAAGGTTGGTATTATCGAGTAACTTTACCACAACAGAGGCAAACTTTTGCTTTCATGTATTCCATAGAAGACCCCACAGGCAACCAACCTGAAAGCGGCGGTGCAGCACAAATTCTCGGCCCAGATGATGGCTATTTATGCCGTACTTTCCCGAATGTAAACACATTTTGGGCATGGCAGAATGCTTTAGGTTTAGGTCATTGGGGTAAGACAAATTTACAGATTAAACCTAAATATTTAGAGCCTCAAATGTTTGACTCCCATATCCAAGAAGGCTATCAAGCAACTGCTACCTGGCATCAGGGATACTTGCACGATCCGGGAAGCGATCGCGCCTGCTACTGGCAATACGAAATTAAACCCGTTTACGGTTGGGGAAACTCCGGGGAAGCGCAACAATCAACGGCTGGCTTACTATCTAGTCTGCCGATTTTTGAACCGGGATGGCAGATTTTAATGGCATCCGGTTTAGCTAGTGGCTGGATTGAGTGGAATGGCGATCGCTATGAATTTACAGATGCACCAGCCTACAGCGAAAAAAACTGGGGTGGCGCTTTTCCTAAAAAGTGGTTTTGGATCAATTGTAATTGTTTTAATGGTGAATCTGACTTAGCTTTAACTGCTGGCGGCGGCAGGCGAGGCGTGTTGTGGTGGATGGAATCAGTAGCAATGATCGGCATTCATTACAGAGGCAAATTCTATGAGTTTGTACCTTGGAATTCTGAGGTAAAATGGGATATTGACCCTTGGGGAAGGTGGCAGATTAACGCTAAAAATAGTCAGTTTGAAGTCGAGTTAATTGGCACTACTGAACTACCGGGAACACTGCTGCGAGTACCGACAGAAAAAGGTTTAGCATTCGGTTCCCGCGATACCATGCAGGGAAATCTCAGGCTGCAACTGCGAGAATTGCAAGGCAAGGGTAATTCTAAAATTATCTTGGAGGCCCAGAGTAACCTTTGTGGTTTAGAAACCGGCGGCGGGCCTTGGGATGAACCTTGGCGATCGCACTAGGAAATATTAGTAATTATTAGCAATTATTAGTAAGTAATGGACATTTTAATTGTTGAAGATGAATCTGAGATTGCGCGGTTAATCCAGCAAACTTTAGAAGCTGAAGGATTTACCTGTCGCATTTGTCGCGATGGTTTAACTGCATTACAGGTGTTTCAAGAACAACAACCAGATCTGATTTTACTCGATTTAATGCTGCCAGGTTTAGATGGTTTAGAAGTTTGCGCTCGCATTCGCCAAAAACCAGGACAGAAAGACCCTTATATTTTAATGCTCACTGCTAGGGGTGAGGAAATCGATCGAGTAATCGGCTTATCTACGGGTGCTGACGATTATTTAGTCAAGCCTTTTAGTCCCAGAGAATTAGTAGCACGAGTTAGAGCTTTATTGCGGCGAAGTTTGCGTCAAGGAGGACAATCTCAGATTTATCGCACGCAGCATTTTACAGTAGATTTGGATCGGCACGTAGCCAGTCGCCAGCTCAGTTCTAATTCATCGGAAACTCTGGATTTAACTACTTTAGAATTTAATTTATTAGCTACTTTTATCAGTTATCCGGGGCGGGTTTGGAACCGTACTCAGTTAATAGATAAACTTTGGGGAAATGACTTTTTTGGAGATGAGCGAGTAGTAGATACTCATGTGGCACGATTGCGAAAGAAAATTGAGCCAGATCCTACTAATCCTACTTTTATTAAAACAGTGACTGGAGTTGGCTATAAATTTGAAGATCCTCTCTGATTTTAATTATAAGTAGTTGGCTCTTTATAAAGATTTAACACATGAAGTGATCGAGGACACAAAAACGATATCATATTTGTATAATTGCTTAATGTCTAAGGAAACCAATGAGACCAAAGAGCAAAGCAGATTCAACAGCAAGCTTTGACGACCAATCATCAAGTCTCACACAGCCAGTGTTGCTAAATCGAATTACGAACCGCATTCGTCAATCCCTAGAACTAGAGGAAATCTTGTCAGCGACAGTTGCAGAAGTACGCTCATTTTTGGGAACCGATCGCATCAAAATTTATCAGTTTCAGCCTGAAGGTCACGGACTGGTAATTGCAGAATCGATTTATCAAGATCGCCTGCCCTCCCTATACGGTTTAAATTTCCCTGCTGATGATATTCCGACTTACGCTAGGGAATTATTTCTGCGGGCTCGCCAGCGCACAATTATCGATCTAAACACCCATCAAATTGGTATTAGTCCCTTAGACTCTGTAGAAACTGGAGAACCTTTAGAAACGCAAGATATTCGCTATCGCCCGATTGACCCCTGCCACCTAGAGTATCTAATTGCGATGGGAGTAAAATCTTCTGTGGTAGTACCAATTGTCATCGAAACGGCAACCAGGAGTGAGTCGGAACTACCGTCTCTACAATCTAATCAGCACCTCTGGGGATTGCTGGTATCGCACCATTCGGAACCGCGAACTGTGACTGAAGATGAATTAAGTTTTATTCAGTCAGTTGTAGATCAAGTATCAGTGGCGATCGCGCAATCAATTTTATTAGAACAAGTCCGCGAACAAGCCAAACAAGAAGCTAATATCAACCGCGTTACAGCAGTGCTCTACACCCTGCCACCAGTTCAACTACAAGCGGCGCTGGAAGAAACCGTTGCTTTGTTTCGTGGATCGGGCGGTCGGCTATATTTGCCAGGCAAGGAAGCCAGGCAAAGTATTGAGTTGTACGCCTGTGGTACCCAACCAGAACCAATCGATCGCGTACACAATCGATACATTGAGGAGAATTTGCTCTGGCAGAAGTTCCTCACCGCCAAAGTGCACGTTGGCGATAGCAAATCTAGTTCAGGCATCAAGCCTTGGTCAGTGCAATGGATGCGATCGATGTATGCCTTGTCAGCCGTTCCCTGGGAATCAAATAACAACTCAAATATTTGGCCAATTGCCGACATCTATCGGGAACCCCTATTTCGCACCTTGGTTCCCGCCTTTCAAAACACCCAAATTCGTGGGGTGCTGATCCTACCGCTTTACTTTGGGCAGGAAGTAGTTGGCTGTTTGACTATTTTTCGAGAAGACAGCGATCGCGAAATAGTCTGGGCGGGCGAACACGATCCCGATACGCGCCAACTCTCACCCCGCCAATCCTTTGCAGCATGGCGGCAAATTAAGAAAGAACAAGCACAGTCTTGGACAGAGGCAGACATTCGACTGGCTCAAGCCTTGTCCGAACGTTTCTCTACCGCCGTGAAACATTACAGGCTATACGGACAGCTACAAACCCTCAATGCCAGTCTGGAAGTACAGGTACAAGTACGAACAGCAGAGTTACAACAGTCCAGCGCGATCGCCAATCAACAGCGAGCGGGGGCAGGCATCCTTTCCAAACTGCAAAAAGCATTGGATGTAGAAACTATTTGTCGCACTGCAACCCAGGAAGTACGGCAATTATTGAACATAGATCGCGTTGCTATTTACTGCTTCGATGCTGACTGGGGTGGTGGATTTATCAGAAATCTTGAATCCGTCAGTCCCGCATGGACGCAGATCGTACTAGCAACCAGAACCGTCTGGAATGATAGCTATTTACAGGAAACTCAAGGCGGTCGCTACAAAAACCATGAAATTTCTAATGTAAGTGACATCTATAACGCTGGACTTTCTCCCTGCCATATCGAAGTTCTCGAACATTATTGCATTCGAGCTTTTCTGGTTATACCCATCTTTATCGGAGACAAACTCTGGGGACTGCTAGGAGCCTATAACCATAGCAGCCCGCGGGTATGGCAAGATTCGGAATTAGTATTTACCAATCAATTTGCTGCCCATTTAGGCGCTGTCTTGGATCGCAAGCAGGCACAAATTGATTTACTCGAAGCCAAAGAACAATTTGAATTAGCTCTTCGGGCTTCCCATGATGGTTTTTGGGATTGGGATTTAGTAACTGGTGAAATGTATTATTCACCGCGCTGGAAAGAGATGCTGGGCTATGAGGATAGCGAGCTACCTAACTCACCGGAAACATGGAAAGCTCTAATTTTTGATGAAGATTACCCCCTCGCTCTTCAGTTAATTGAAGACTACAATACCGGGAAAGTAGATCAGTTTTTAATGACTCAAAGGTTCTATCACAAAGATGGTTCTACTGTTTATATTCTCTCTCAGGCAATCCATATTAAAGATGAAAACGAGCGTGTAGTTCGCATGATTGGCGCACATTCTGACATTACCAAAATGGTAATAATTCAGGAAGCGATGGAAACATCGAAAATGCAGTTAGCCAGTGTTTTAAATAGCTCTTTGGATGGAATTATGGCGTTTCGATCCGTGAGAAATAAAGCGGGTGAGATCGAAGACTTTGAATGGCTGTTGGCAAATCCTGCTGCTTGCGAAATGATTAACCGTAAGGCTGAAAACTTAATTGGGAGATACTTACTAGAAGAAATGCCGGGAAACCTGGAGGAAGGACTATTCGATCGATACGTCCAGGTAGTTGAAACAGGCACGATGATGGATCGTGAGTTTTGCTACAAGCAAGATGGGTTAAATTGTTGGTTCCAAAATATTGCCGTCAAACTTGGTGATGGGTTTGTGGTCACGTTCCGAAATGTCACAAATATCAAACGCTCAGAACAGGCTCTGCAAGAGGCTAACAGGCAGCTAGAAGAGCGAGTTGGAGAACTGAATCAACGAAATAGTGAGATGGTTCTCCTCAGTGAAATTAGTGACTTTTTACAAGCTTGTTTAACAATTAAGGAGGCTTCTGCCACGATCGCGACCTTAGTGCAATCGCTGTTCCCTGAATGTTCCGGCGGTATCTTCATCACTGCTAATTCCCGCAATCGTTTGGAAATGGTGACATCGTGGGGAAATCCGCTGTATTCAGAAACTATGTTCCATCCCAAAGATTGTTGGGGGCTCAGGCGCGGACGAGTGCATTGGATGGGTAGCGATCGCCACGAACTAATCTGCAACCACATTAACCATCAAAATCCTCCCGGCGAATCTCTGTGCATCCCGATGATTGCTCAAGGGGAAACGCTAGGTTTGTTGTATTTATGTACAACAGCACCCCATACAATCGTGGAATCTAAACAACGATTAGCTCGTACTGTGGCGGAACAAGTGGGATTAGCGATCGCTAACCTCACCCTGCGAGAAACTTTGCAAAATCAAAGTATCCGCGATCCGCTGACTGGTTTGTTTAATCGCCGCTATCTTGAAGAATTTCTGAGGAAAGAAATCGATCGAGCGCAGCGCAATCAGTATTCTATCGGTATCATTATGCTCGATATCGACCATTTCAAGCAATTCAACGATACCTTGGGGCATGAGGCTGGAGATTTTGTGCTGCAAGAAATTGGCTATCTCTTAAAAAAAATGATTCGAGTTTCAGATGTTGCTTGTCGCTATGGTGGTGAAGAAATGACCATAATCTTACCAGAATTGTCTCTGGAAGAGACTACCAAAAAAGCCGCAGAAGTGCGAGAAGCGATCGCTCAACTCAAACTCAATTATAATGGAAAAAGAATCGAAGGGTTAACGGCTTCATTCGGAGTAGCCTGTTTTCCCAATCTAGGCACCACAGGCAACGCTGTCATTATAGCTGCCGATGCTGCTTTGTATCAAGCGAAGGCGGCGGGAAGAAACCAAGTTATTGTTGCCAATAAACTAATGTCTTTCGATTGATTTTTTAGGCTTCATTCAATTTTAGCACACTAAGTATGGAATAATAGAATTAGGTCAACATTTAATAACTAAAAAATTCAATTATCCTGACTACCATGATCTCCTCCTTTACTTTCCTAGCCCGCAAATTGTTTTCCCATCCCTGGGTACAACAAAGCCTAAAGATGATATTAAGCTTAGTGCTTTGGTTCGCCATCTCTGGGACACCTGTAGCATTTGCAGCCAATAACTCTCATCCAGTTGGTGATTTATTGCGCCAACCCGCAACAGAAATTAATATCAGTTTGGGCAGTGCTACTGGCGAACTCAAGTTTTTTCCAAATCTCCTAGAATTTGAGTCAGGCAAGCGCTACAAATTAGTGCTGAAGAATCCCAGCCCTCAGAAACATTATTTTACTTCCAAAGATTTTGCCGATGCGAGCTGGACTCAAAAAGTCGAAGCCGGTAATGTAGAAATCAAAGGAGTTATTCACGAATTAGAACTCAAACCCGGAGCCGAGGCAGAATGGGTATTTGTGCCGATGAAGTCTGGAACTTATCATCTCCAATGTACGATTGCGGGACACGCGGAAGCTGGAATGATTGGGAAAATTACTATTTCTGCTCAACACGCGGCATAATATTAAATTCAAGGGTGGCGATCGCTCCCTTTGAATTAGTAGTAAGTGCGATCTATCCCTTGTTGTTTCTAAGGAAAAAATTAAGCTACCTTAGATTTAGGAAAATTTATCAATAGCTCTCGGCCCGACACCCGTACCAATTGAGTGCGATATTTTTCCTTCTTTCCGTAAAGTTGGTATCATACACTTAGCGAATTGTCAATTACATGAACATTTTTGGTAGTCTGCTTTCTCAACCGGCTCAAGCTCCCCAAGCAAAAAAACGCCGAGGCATTGAGATTAAATCTCCGCGCGAAATTGAAATTATGCGGCAGGCAGCTTTAATTGTGGCAACAGTGCTTAAAGAAATTTCGCAACTTGTGAAGCCGGGGATGACGACTGCCGATTTAGATGCTTATGCTGAAAAACGCATTCGCGAAATGGGGGCAACACCAAGCTTTAAAGGCTATCACGGTTTCCCTGGCTCGATTTGTTCAAGCATTAATAACGAAGTCGTACACGGTATACCCAGTGCGAAAAAAGTGATTCGAGCGGGTGACGTTTTGAAAGTGGATACCGGAGCTTACTATCAAGGATTTCACGGCGATTCTTGCATCACTATTCCTGTTGTCGAAGTTACTCCGGAAGCGGCCAAGTTAATACGTGCGGCAGAAGCAGCGCTCTACAAAGGCATTGAACAAGTGAAAGCAGGAGCTTACCTGCTTGATATTGCCGGAGCAATTCAAGATTGCGTCCAAGCTCATGGCTTTAGTGTAGTTGAGGAATTTACTGGTCACGGCGTGGGGCGAAATTTGCACGAAGAACCTTCTGTTTTCAACTTCCGCACCCGCGAGATGCCAAATGTTAAACTGAGAACAGGGATGACCTTGGCAATCGAGCCGATTCTGAATGCGGGTTCTAAGTATACCCGCACCCTCGCAGATAAGTGGACGGCTGTCACCGTTGACAACTCTCTGTCTGCTCAGTTTGAGCATACTGTTTTGGTAACGGATCATGGCTACGAAATTTTAACTGACCGCTCTAAGGTTTAGGGGAGAGGGAGACGGGGAGGTGGGGAGGATGGGGGAGATGGGGGAGATGGGGAGAGGAGAATTTCCAACTCAAAACTCAAAACTCAAAACTCTCAAGGGGGGAGACGAAAATTTCCAACTCAAAACTCAAAACTCTCAAACTGGGGAGAAGAGATTTCCTTCTTACTTCTTTCTTCACAGCACAAAGATTAGGCTAAGCTTAATTTGGAGGAAAGGTGTAAGAAAGATTCTTGACACATCCAACCCTAAAGGGAATGAGTTTCTATTTTTACGAGGTCTTATGAGTGAACAAACTCCCTATGAATTGCTTGGAGTCTCTGAAGATGCTTCTTTTGATGAAGTACAAGATGCGCGTGGGCGTATGGCAGAGCAATACGGCGATGATAAAAAGCGTATGGAAATAATCGAGGCGGCTTACGATGCGATTCTTATGGATCGCTTGCGCCAGCGCCAAGAAGGGAAAATTAAAGTACCTGAACGCATCCGCTTTCCAGAGCGGACTGTGCCATCGTCTCCTAGCTTTCCTCCCACTCCAGTCAAGGGGGGGCCGGCTTGGCTGCAACGGTTGCTCGATTCTCCGAGCCGGGCTGATATTTTATGGCCCGCTGGTGTATATGCGGGGCTGGGTGGTCTGAGCATTTACCCTGCGGGCAATGATTCTCTGCTACAGCTAACTTTGGCAGTTGGTGTCGGTTCTTGCCTTTATTTTGTCAATCGTAAGGAACAAAAGTTTGGTCGCGCTGTACTGCTGACTGTGGCTGGCTTAATTTTGGGCTTGGTGGTAGGGGGTATTGTTGGCTCTTTTGTGAGTGCAACTTTGATAACACCTGAGAAATTTATTGCTGTGTTTACGTTTTTGATATTGTGGCTAGTTAGTAGTTTTCTCAGGTGATTGTTAGTTGTTGGTTGTTAGTTGTTGGTTGAAAAATTAAGCTAACTAATAACTATCAACACAATTACCAGTTAACAATTACCAGTTAACAGTTAACATTTAACAGTTAACATTTAACAGAATATCGACGGCTTCGGCTAGATTTGTGACTATTAAATCGGGTTGGTAGATTTCTAGTTGGGCGCGATCGCGAATCCCACAAAGTGCTCCCATAACCTTAACACCGTGGGTTTTTGCAGCTATAATGTCTGCCTCGGTATCTCCAACCATCCACACATCAGAGGCGGGAGGAAGTTCCGCTATGGCTTTAGCCATTAGCAAAGGTTTGTCTTTGGTATCGCCAGTTTTTACATAATCGTTGGGGAGACAATAGCGCCTATCCAGAGGGAAAAATCGCCCTAAGTTACAGCGGGTAAAAGCTTCGTCAAGTTCGCGATCGCGCCGCATTGTCATTACTACTAAATCTATTCCCGCTTGCTGCACTCTTTCCAAGGTTTCTATCGCAGCAGGAACGGGTTCATCATAAACTAAGTAGGGGAGAGTATGGACTGTTTTGCGGCGGTTTTGGGCGAATTCTGCGGCTTGGGTTTCGTCTAATCCTGATAGTATACCGATTTGGGTTTCAGGGGTGCGCGATCGCTTCATTTGCCAAAACTCCTGCTTCGGGAGTACGCGGATTTCTTGGTCTGGACGCTGAGCCTGTTCCAGACAAAGCTGGTAAACTCTGTAATAGCGCTCGGAAACGTCCATAATTGGCCCATCGAAGTCAGTAATAAGTCTTAGCATTTGACTGGGTTCGTCGTTAAGTTTTAATACAAATTGTTACTTATTATAACAGAATTGAGAAGAAAGGGAAGAGGGAAAAAGGATTAGCCATTAGCAATGAAGCATTAAGTTAGCATATTTGTCTGATGGGCTAACCGATAAATTTAGTGAAAATCATCTGTCACATTGTTTAGACTACCTCGTTTCATTTGCTCCCGCTCTATGGCTTCAAATAAAGCTCGAAAATTTCCTTCTCCAAAACCTTGAGCCTGCATTTGTTGACCATTAAACCAAGCTTTGCGCCGTTCAATTAACTCAAAAAATAAAGTGGGTTGTTCAAAAATAGGCTGAGTGAAAATTTGCAGTAACATCGCTTTAGAAATTTCTTTCTGCCAATCTACTAAAACTTGGCAAGCTGCGATCGCCTCCCATTCCGCCGCCTCTAGATAGTTATCCCACTGCTGCCGCAATTGGGTATAATATGTTGAGGGTACTGGTAGAAAAGGCAAGCCACGCGATCGCAATTCTACAACCACCTCCAAAATATTATTAGTTTGCAAAGCTATATGCTGAATTCCAGAACCACGATTAGCATCTAAAAATTCTTGAATTTGAGAATTAGCTGAGCCAGGTTCATTAATCGGCAATTGTACGCTGCCTTGCGGGTGAATTAAAACTCTACTACGTAAAGCTGACTGGTTTGTTTGAATTTCAAAGTTTTGCTGCGGCTGAAAACCGAGAGTATTTTGATACCACTGCACCGCTGTTTCTAGATCGCCAGTTTCAACATTCAGTACTGTATGATCGATAGTTGTAAAAAAACCTGTGCTATTAGTAATGTGTGATTGGTAATTATTGGCAGCCAATTTAAGGGATGAATTGTCGGCAGCAAAGTCAGATTTAGCTAACAAAGTCAATAACTTATCGGCTGCTAAGGGCATTTCTGCCTGGATTAAAGTATGGGTTAAGTCTCCCCATCCAGTCACTTTTGCCCATTTTAAAGAGCTTGATTCTTGCTGGATGGGTTGTAGAATTTTAGCACCATAAGCAACTGCGTTATTTATAACAGATTCAAGGTGGCGAACCCGAAAAGCTATATCTGCAACGCCGGGGGGATGCCGCTTGAGCCATAAGGCGATGCGGCTATCCGTTGTTAGAGGCGAAGATAAAATAAAACAGACATTGCCGCTGCCGATCACTTCAGTGTGGATGCTGTGATTTGTAATGCTTGCTATTGCTTGAAAACCTAACTGGCTAACAAACAAATCGCGCGACGCGGCTGCATTTTCAACGTAAAAGTGAACGCGATCGAACTCCATGAAGTTAAGTTAAATTGGTTTGACTAATTGGGTAAATTTGTGCAACTATCTAAAGAGTGAGTTTTGATATAACATCATGGGCAACTTATTTAATAATCCGTTTGTGCGAGCAGCAGGGGTTGCAGCTATAGCTTACGGTATTTTTCAGCTATTAGCTCAAGCTTTATATGCTTTTGCTAGAATTGCTGAAAGTTTTTCCCAATGGGTCAAGTGGTCTTTTTTGCCTTGGAGTGATGAAATAGCGATTGGTTTGGGGGTGGCATTTTTGATTGTTACGGCTGTGACTACGAGCCGCGATCGCTAAATTATCCGATCTAGGGACAAAATCAACTCCATCAGCACTGCTTTTAGAAAAATAAGTGACTTTCCGGCTGAATATTAATCTCCATCGGTACTGCGTGGGGGTCAGCGGTAAGGGCAAATAAAATTGCATTCGCAGCAGTTTCAGTAGTTAGCATTTTTGACCTATCTACTTTAAGGCTGACATTATCCCAAAAAGGTGAATCAACACCGCCGAAGTAGAATATCGTAAACTTAATTCCGTAACGCCGCAACTCATCAGCCATACACTTTGTAAAGCCAACTACGCCAAACTTTGAGGCACAATAAGCTGCTGCCATTGGCATTGAATGCTTGCCCAAAATTCCTACTATATTGCAAATGTGACCTGTTTTGCGTTCCTTCATTGCGTTTGCTGCTGCCTGACAGGTGTAGAAACTGCCTTTTAAATTCAAGTCAAGCATTGCATCTAAATCAGCAGGTTCTAACTTATTCCACTGCTTGAGAATACCTGCACCAGCGGCATTGACTAAGACATCAATTTTACCAAAGCGATTAAGTGTTTTCTGCATTAACGCCTCGACTTGTTGCGGATCGGTGATGTCGCAGGGTACGGACAAAACCTCTGCTTTCGGTAATTCGCTAACTAGGGTATCTAACCTGCTGCTGTCTCTGGCGGCGATCGCTAAGCTAGCGCCAGATTTTGCGAGTTTGTGGGCCACCGCTGAACCGATGCCGCCAGTTGCACCCACTAAAACCACAACTTTTTCCTGCATATCGCTTTACATTTCTTTACGTCTTGTTTTATAATATACCGATGCAGGTGAAGTGAAAGTTTAAGGCTGCGCGATCGCTACCCTAGTCTTCGCACCTGAATCAGTCACCTTGAAAGCAGCACAAGACTTTAAAAAAGTAGTTAACTTGCTACCAAACCCCAATTCTTTTACTAGGGAAGTAACAGACTTGCCGTAAGCTTGATAAAAGGCTCCACCTAGTTCACCAACGAATATTTTTTGTCCGTTAGCTTTGCTTTCCATTGACTGAAGCAGTTCCAGAAGAATTTGCTCTAATTCGGCTGGGGAACTAATACTAGATTTAAGATTTGTTTCATCATTTCTCTTTTTCTTTTTACTCTGCGGCGGTTTTTCCTCATTAGCAATGGTAGTTTGTACCTGCACTATCTCAGGAATAACAGCTTCAATTTTAGCACTACCATTATTGTTATTATTTAAGGCGATCTGAGAACGAGATTGAAATAGACTAGAAATAGTAGCTAAATCTGTCAAGCGATCGCTCAGAGCATTTTGTTCTTGAGCAATCAACTCTTTTAATTGATTCATTAGTCCTTCAAAATCGGGGATTTCTGCACCGAATACTGGCGAATAGTGTTTAATCTCTGCTGTATTGCAGTTTTCTACAACTAGATTTTCATCTTTTCGCAACACTCTATAAACTGTCAGTCCTTGGCTTTGTAATTCATTGCATAAGTGTAGCAGCAAGCTATCACCAGAACAGACAAGAATTTCTTTAACTGTTGGATAACGTAAAAAAATAGAAGCACCAACAGAGATCATTTTCCCGTCAGCATTACTCGCACCACTAGGAACATGAATTAATTGATATCCACGTTTGTGTAAGTCATTATCTTGACTCCCAATAGTTGAATTTCTCCAGTTAGCAAAAGCTATTTTTATTTGGAGAGGATATCTACATAATCCGGCTAAAAATTGTTCAGTTTTGAGATCTAATTTTAAGTTTTCGGCATCAAGGAGCAAAATAGCTAAGCCACAATTATCAACAACTGAAGGTGTAGAGGCGATTGGTTGTTTTACAGACAAGAAATCTGCGGATTGTGTGGAAATCCTAGTGGCTAGCTGAATCTGGTTATGAAGGGGGAATTGACCATTGTTTGAGGAGTTGTTAAAGTCGGCGATCGCATAAGATTCTAACTCAGGAGCAGGCGCGTAGGCGTAGCCAGCCGCAGGCATCGCACCACTCTCTAATACTGCACTACTTGAAGCACTGCCGGGTTCTATAAATTGCTTGCCGCAGCTTTTGCAGAGATAACGCTGCCTACCGTTATTACGACCATTTTTGCGGCATGAAGTAGAATCACACTTAGGGCATTTCATCATAGCGATCGCGCAATCATGTAAACTTATTATACACCCAGATTTTCTGCTGTGAGCAAAAATTAGGGTTTAACCAGCCCGACTTGCCAACCTTTTGCTGTCTTCTTCAACTTCAGATCGGAACAGGAATGCAAAAATTTAGGAAATTTGCTTGTCAAATTAAATTCTTTAATAACTTGAGTAATAGGTTTGGCATACCGTTGGTAAAATTCACTACCTACATTGGCAACAAAAACATAACCGCTGCTAGATGTAGCCGTTAAATTTTCAACTATATTGACAATAGCTACTTGCAGTTCTTCAATAGAAGTAATATCGCTTAAATTCTGAGGTATAGCAATATCTTTAATCGCTACTATAGTGTTAGTAGATGAGTCTTGAATTGTGGGAGGAACAATACTGAATATGGTGATATAAATTGGCGAACTATCAGAGATTTGGTGAACGACAAATTCCATCGGGTGATTGATGAAAATATCTTGAACTTGCGAACCAGGTAGATGAGTAGCACTGACTTGATTGAGGGTTAAATTGTAATTTTTATTATACAGAACTGAAATTTGAGAAAGCTTGACCCATTGATTGGCTGTTCGCTCTTGTTCGGCTTTAATTAACTCTTTCAATTGCAAGATAAATTGTTCTAGGGGCGGGATTTCTGGTAGAGGGGCAACAGAATATTTGCGAGTTTGTCCAGTTTGGCTATTTAAAACTGTGATGTAGTCTCTCTGCTTGCGGACTTGATATACAGTTAATCCGTGAGCTTGCAATGTATTACGGAGGTGAGTGAGGGCTCGATCGGAGGAACAAACTAAAATTTCTTTAGCAGTGGGATAGTGGACGAAAATAGAAGCTCCTACAGTCGCCATTTTCAAGTCAGCACTGTCTTTACCCGGAGGAACATGAATTAGTTGATAGCCACGCTCGTGAAATTCTGCATCTTTCTTACCCAAGCTGCGCCAATTGGCAAAGGCTACTTTAATTTGAAGGGGATAAATACAAATCCCCTGCAATAATTTTTCAGTGGCGACATCAATTTGCAAGTTTTCAGCATCTAAAAGCAGGATGGCGATACCTGGGGGAGGCTGGGAACCGTTATTGCTTGACGAATTTGGATTTAAAAAAGCTGATTTGTTTAAAGGTGAAGCTTGTATTGTTGAGGAGGCAAGCTGGTTAATTTCTCGAAATAATTGGCTGAATTGAGGAGAATTAATGAACTCCGGGACTAGCAGAATTTGCAGGTATTTTTTAGCGATCGCCAGTAGCGATCGCGTATCAGCCGCCTCCGATAACCCTGCTGTCAGCTTTTCTGTCAAGGCAGATTGAGTCTTGACTCCGTGCCAAGGAGTTTTCCTGTATTTTTCTGCAATCCATTCAGGATGCTGCTGTTGGATAGAAATCAGAGTTTCGCATAGATGGCGGCTGATGGCACTGATAATAACGGATTTCTGAGTCACTGGCAAGCTGGAGCTATCTTGCATGAACCTCCACAAGCTAAGGATGGTATTTCCATCCATCATAGGACAGTGAAGGGGAGCGGGGGGAGATTTCCTGGGGTTTTCGTAACTACTGCCACTAACGGGTGCTGGCGGCTCTCTGAGGGAGCGCTGAGGACTCTTGCCGCGATCGCAGCCGCCATGCCGATACTCAAAATATTAACTTTGACACTCCCTGGTCTAATTTTCAGAGGTTGTCTTGGGTGATTCTGTCGTTTAAGCACCAATTGTAATCGCTGCGTAGCATATCGCTCCAGCTTGACATCTTAAGACTTTGAGTTTGATTGGGGCGGAGTTTGTAGACATAGTTCGTTAACAGTTTTCCTCACCTCCTTGTTTATATTTTAATGCTTTTTGGCTTTTCAGGTGTTAAGAATCAAGAAAGATTCAAGGCGGTTAAAACCGCCCGTCTCGCTTACATCTCAGGTCTAAAGACTCGCTCGTTTTCCGCTTTCCGTCCTTGTTTTATAAAAATCTTTGAGCGCTCTCCTAAATTAATTTAACCTTCCGTCTTGTTTTATAAAAATCTTTGAGCGATCGCCTAAATTAATTTAACCTTTTCATAATCTAATATTATCGGATTTTAACCATGAACAGGTATCCTTTTACTCGATCGGTTGTAAACAATATTTAAGGTAGTGAGGCCCATTTCATGGCAGCGATCGCAAAAAAAAATCAGGTTAAAGGCTTGACATTAGGGGCGGCATTGGCATTTTTAGCAGCAACCGTCGGCCTCTCAGTACCAGCCATCCAAGCTCAAGGTCAAAGAACAATTAAGATAGACGGTTCCAGTACAGTCTATCCAGTTACCGAAGCAGTTGCCGAAGAATTCCAGAAAGCCAACAGAGGTATACAGGTAACTGTTGGCGTGTCTGGTACCGGCGGCGGTTTCAAAAAATTCTGTCGCGGCGAAACGGACATCTCCAACGCCTCCCGGCCAATTTCAAAAACAGAGATTCAGGAATGTGCTAGCAAAGGCATTAAGTACATGGAATTGCCTATTGCTTACGATGCTTTGACGGTAGTTGTCAATACCCAAAACACTTGGGCAAAAAGTCTGACAGTTGCCGAATTAAAGAAAATGTGGGAACCAGGGGCTCAAGGTAAAATTAACAATTGGAGCCAAATCCGTTCGGGATTTCCTAATGCTCCTTTGAAGCTTTTTGGCCCTGGTACTGCTTCGGGAACCTTCGATTATTTTACCGAAGCAATTGTAGGCAAATCGAAGTCTAGTCGCGGCGATTATACTGCCAGCGAAGATGATAATGTGCTAGTCCAAGGTGTGACTCGTGATAAGAACGCGATCGGCTACTTCGGCTATGCTTATTACGAAGAGAATAAGGGCAAATTGAAAGCAGTACCGATTGACAGTGGAAAAGGTGCTGTTTTGCCTTCTACCCAAGCAGTGCAAAATGGCACTTATCGACCGCTTTCGCGCCCTCTGTTTATCTACGTTAATGCTAAATCAGCAGATAAACCAGAAGTCAAACAATTTGTCGAGTTTTACCTGAAAAATGGCGCTAAACTGGCCCGCGAAGTTAAGTATGTTGCCCTACCAGCAGTAGCTTACACAACTGCTATGGGTCATTTTACCAAGCGTCGCGTTGGCACTATCTTTGGCGGTGAAGAAGCAGTCGGCTTGACAATTGAAGAATTGCTCAAACGCGAAGCAAGATAGTAAATTGCTAATGGCTAATGGCTAATGGCTAATGGGCTAATAGCTAATAGCTAATTCAGGACTTTAGGGTGCGTCAGTAGCAAAGCCCTTGGATCTCGCGAGAAACTTTGGTCTGACGCACCCTACAACTTCACTCCCTCAAAGATCCGGTAATATCAATTACCAATTACCAATTACCGATTACTAAATGGCAGAAAAATTAGTGCAAGGATCGAAAAAGCTATCTGTGTCCCCAAAACTAGCTAGAGATTTGCGGGAAGGTGCGATCGCGTGCCTATTGTTCCTAGCAGCACTCTCGTCAGTCGCCACTACGGTTGGTATTCTAATCATCTTAGTTTCCGAGTCCGTAGGCTTCTTTCAAAAGGTTTCTTTGATAGAATTTCTCACAGACACAGAGTGGACACCCTTATTTGCCGATCCTCACTATGGGATTTTGCCCTTAGTTGCAGGTACATTAGTAATTACAGGAGTATCGATGGCAGTAGCGATACCATTAGGAACAATTATCGCTATTTACCTCAGCGAATTTGCCTCAAGTAGCGTGCGCGAAGTGATTAAGCCAGCCCTAGAATTGTTAGCAGGAATTCCCTCAGTAGTTTACGGCTACTTTGCTTTTTTATTCGTCACACCGCTATTGCAGACTGTTATGCCAGACTTACCTGGTTTTAATAT
>DATGYA010000708.1:0-3903 GCA_035298405.1 Kamptonema sp.
TTCGGCTAGATTCTGCGATAACTGAATTTTGTATTCTAGGTTCTTGAAGTAAATAAAATAAATAATTTTTATTTAATGATTTATGAATAGGATCAGCTTTCATTAAAGCGACATTATATGTGCCACTAAGACCTCTTAAAATCTGAAAAACAGGTGGACCATAACGTCCGATCATAATATCAGTTTCAACGAAAGGGCGACTAGCAAATTCATTGGGAATATAAGTCTTAAAATCATCAGATTTAAAATCGCGAATTTGGACTAGCCGGGTGTAACCTTCTTTCTGTTCGTAAATAAATTTATTTTTAGGAGGCTGACTACCACCTATAAAAGTAACAATATTTTCTAGTCTTACCCACTCCCAACTCTTCGGTAAATCATAAGGGAGTTCATCAGGCTTGATCTCTGGCAAAGGCTTAGATGGTTTGAGCTTCCCATCCTTAATTAACCTATTTTTCTCCGCCTCAATTTCCTTCAACAACTTACTAGCAGGTTGCTCATTAGGATCTTGCGGGACTAACTTACCCTGCATCGCCAAAGATAAAATTAACTCGCGTAACTTCTTAACCCCATCAGGTGCAGCAAAAGCGATATCGAAATGCTTTTCTAAAAGTGCGATCGCCGCGTCATTATTGTTACTCATCTTAATTCCCTCTCGTTTGCTGCAAAGCCTGAATTAATTCTTGCTTCAGCGCATTTTGAGCATCTTTCATCTGTTGTGCAATATCCAAATAATCTTGCATCAACTCATCAGGATCGCCATGATTGACTTCAACCTCATGGGGATTCTTACAATCAAGATTATAGTTACGCGCCGCAATTTCCAGCGCCGAAACCTTCCAAGCATATTCGCTAACCTTGCGCCCTTTCCTATCTGCACCGCCCCACCACTCTTTCTCCCGATCGAACTCCTGAATCGTCAGAGGCTTAGACCGAGAATAAGACTTATAACCATCAGGATAAGGATGTTCAAAAAACCATATATCCTGAGTCGTTGCACCCTTTTCAAAAAACAGAATATTTGTATTAATACTCGTATAGGGACTAAATACCCCCTTCGGCAAACGCACAATCGTATGTAAATTGAACTCCTCCAGCAACTCCCGTTTCAGCGTCGTTTTTACCCCTTCCCCAAACAAAAACCCATCCGGCAATACCACCGCCGCCCGTCCCGTCTCAGGCTTAAGCAAGTGCATAATCAACCCCATAAACAGATCCGCCGTCTCCCGCGTTTGATACTTTTTCGGAAAATTGCTCTCAATGCCATCTTCCTCCATCCCCCCAAAAGGCGGATTAGTAATGATGATATCCACCCGATCTTTCGGTGTATAGTCCCGAAGCGGACGGCTTAAAGTATTGCCATGACGAATATTAGTCGGTACATCAATCCCATGCAACATCACATTCGTCATTGCTAACATATACGGCAAAGGCTTTTTCTCGACTCCCTGAATATTTTCTTGGAGCATCTGCAAATCTTCAGCCGTCTTTGCCTGTCGCTTCAAATGCTCAATAGTATTCGTCAAAAATCCCCCCGTACCGCAAGCAGGATCGAGCAGTTTCTCCCCCAATTGCGGATCGAGAATATCCACCATAAACTGAGTTACAGCGCGGGGCGTATAATATTCCCCTGCATTACCCGCAGATTGCAGATCGGAAAGAATTTTTTCGTAGATATCATTAAATAAGTGGCGATCGCTAGATGAATTAAAATCAACATCACTCTCAATACAATTAATCACCTGTCGCAACAGCGTCCCCGATTTCATGTAGTTATAAGCATCCTCAAACACCGCACCCACCACCCTGCCATGCGGTGATACCCCCGCCGCTGTTGCTAACCGCTTCAACTCAGGAAACAATTCATTATTCACAAAATCCAGTAACTCTTCCCCCGTCATCCCCTCTGAGTTTTTCGCCCAATTTGTCCAGCGCAACCTTCTCGGCAACGGCGACTTATACCCAGGATTCGTAAATTCCCACTCCTGTTCCTTATCATCAAAAATCTTTAGGAAAATTAACCACACAATCTGGCTAATCCGTTGAGCGTCGCCATCGACACCCACATCCTTTCGCATGATGTCTTGAATCGTTTTAATTAAAGTTCCAATCGCCATATTTTTCTGATAATTTCCGAGTCAGGTTGCTGATTTTTAGGCGCTGTAAAGTGACTGTTTCAGATCGCGCAAAGCCGCCTCATAACCCTCCAGCCCCCCAAAAGCGCGAACAATCTCTATCGGAGTCCCAAACTGAGTAAACGGCATAACTGTTAAAATTTGCCTTTCCTCGATCTGAGCAACACCGCGATCGGCATACTTATCCAGCAGAGCCTCTAAAACCCGCCGAGCTTGTTCTCCATATTTGGCGAAGTAGTTACGCTTTTTAACCCTTTCAGCCCTTTCTCTGCGGGTTAATGGCGGCATATCCCAAGCAACATGACAAACCAAGTCAAAAGGATCGCAATCTTTGCCAATTTCATCAGCCAGAGCCTCAAAGAATACACCCTCTTGGGCTAATTCATCAACAATCGCCTGTTTTTTATCTGCACTACTCCAACGATTCAAAAAATCATCTAGCGAGGCATATTCCTTAGTCACAGTCTGGCGAGTATAGTCCTTAAGCGATGCGGTAATCAGCTTACCCTCAGCATCGAAATACTGCACCCTTTCCCCAACCACCTTAACTTCGACATTCGCCACCACATAGCGCCGAGTAAGAGTTTCGGTAGGAGGATTGGGATTTTCTGAGTCACTAGGAAGCTTTTCCCCTGTGCCTGAATCGCCATCTCTAGTTTCCTCATCTGGCAAATCCGGCGGCACTGGCGATTCATCTAGTTTTGGCTCATAAATCTGCACCGGATCGCCGTCAAAATCTGGATCGGCAAACAGTTCTGTCGCCTTTTTAAAATCAATAATAGTGAAATAAAACTTGCCATACTCCTCATTAATTCTCGTGCCTCGACCAATAATTTGTTTAAACTCGGTCATGGACTGAATTCTTTTATCTAGGACAATCAACTTGCAAGTTTGAGCATCAACACCAGTGGTCATCAATTTTGAGGTAGTCGCAATTACAGGATATTTCGATTCTGGAAAAATAAAGTTGTCAAGTTCAGCTTTACCTTCTTCGTTATCTCCCGTAATCTGCATCACATAGCGGGAATCGGCAGCTAAATCTGCATTTTCATTCACTAGCGCCTGACGCATCCGTTTCGCATGATCTGTATCTTCACAAAACACAATTGTTTTATCAAAGCGATTAGTTTGTTTGAGAAATTCTGTTATTTTTTGGGCGACTACTTTTGTGCGTTGTTCTAACACCAGTGTCTTATCAAAATCCTTCTGATTATAAACCCGATCCTCAATTTCATAACCATGTTTATCGACCATTCCCTTATCAGGTCGCCATCCGGTTAAATCCTTATCTAAATCAATGCGTACCACCTTATAAGGTGCGAGAAAGCCATCGTCAATTCCTTCTTTTAGAGAGTAGGTGTAAATCGGTTCGCCAAAATAATCAATATTAGAAACTTCTTTAGTTTCTTTAGGCGTTGCCGTCAGTCCAATTTGTGTCGCAGAGGAAAAATATTCGAGAATCTGTCGCCATGCAGAATCCTCGGCGGCGCTACCACGATGACACTCATCAATTACAATTAGATCAAAAAAAACGCGGCTAAATTGTTTATAAATATTTTGGATATCTTCAGTACCTGTCACTGCCTGATAGAGCGAAAGATAAATTTCGTAAGATTTATCCACCTGCCGATTTTTGATCTTGGTCATCGCTGCACCAAACGGTTTAAAATCATTAGTCATGGTTTGATCGACTAAAATATTGCGATCGGCTAAAAATAGAATCCGCTTTTTCTGCTTAGACTTCCACAACCGCCAAATAATTTGAAAG
>DATGYA010000709.1:0-6162 GCA_035298405.1 Kamptonema sp.
TTAGTTCGCCTTGTTCTCTAAGACGATCGCCCTCTTCTAGCATAGCCGCCACCAAGCCATCATCCAGCAATTCCGGGTGAGTGTTCAATATCTCCTGTTCTTCGCCGCTGGGACAGATTAGCAGTTGATTAATCAGGTTGAGATAGGCTTGTTGGCGTTCAGAGTTCATGGCGATTTAGGATTTGGGATTGCTCGATCCATTAATTTATTATCGGCTAAACACATCCGTTTGTGGCTGGCCATGCCAAGCTTTTTGTAGGGCGAGTGGCCAGAAACCGGGTTTTTGCGAGAATACTTCGTTACAACCCGCAGATTTAGCAAAAAACCCGGTTTCTTTGGTTTCTCGTTGGGGATTGTTGGTGAAATCCGCCCCTACAGATTTACAATGAAATTAACCTAATTAATCACATATAACGGATGGAAACTTTAACCCTAAACGTACCAACCGCCGTAGGAATAACAGACGAGCAATTTTATCAACTTTCTGTTGCTAATGAAGAATGGCGATTGGAACTAACTGCTGAAGGAGAACTCATTATTATGCCGCTAGTTGGTGGCGAAACTAGCATCAGAAATGCTAATCTCAATTTAGAACTCGGTTCATGGAACAGACAAACTCAATTAGGAAAAGTTTTTGGTTCTTCCACTGTTTTTCGATTGCCAAATGGGGCTAAACGTTCTCCCGATGCTTCTTGGGTACTGCGATCGCGCTGGGAAGCTTTATCTATTGAAGACAAACGCAAGTTTCCTCCCATCTGTCCTGATTTTGTTATCGAATTGCGATCGCAAACTGATTCCCTCGAAAAATTGCGCCTAAAAATGCTCGATTACCAGGCTAATGGCTGTCGTTTGGGATGGTTAATTGACCCTCTAACACCCCTAGTAGAAATCTATCGACTCGATCGGGATGTAGAAACGATTAATTTCTCTTTTGACCAACCCCCAACACTTTCTGGCGAAGATGTACTCCCCGGATTTCTTCTCGATCTGACACCCATTTTGAATCCTTGAATATCTATCCCGGTCAGGACACGGCAATGCTGTTTCCCTACAGTAATTATCGGGAATTTGGGAAAAGCACGATCGTATTTTGGTGATTTTGGGTTAGGCGCGATGCCTTTGGCTGGCTAGGTCTAAGCATTTTTTCCAACAATCTTTTATAAGGGAATCCAATCCAACTTATCAATCCATTCTTCAGCTTCAGAAGTCTCCCAAACTATCACAATTTCTTCTGCCCATCTGCCTAAACTAGCACTTGGACGCACCCAAAAAAGACCCCAAATTTGTCCTCCCGCCGCCCAATATTCTGTCAGATGTCCGGGAATACTTTTGCGGTTATCCGTTATCAATAGCCTTTGCGATGATTCCAAATAGCTGATGATTTCTGGATCGAGGGTTCCTAATGGTGGTGCATTTTCATCGCCCACCCGCAGAATATCTATCTCCGGCTGGAGATGTAAAACAGCACTTTTGAGCTTAGGTGGCAAATTTTCATCTAGTAAAAAACGGATTTTCACTTAAGGTTAAGTAACTCCTGTTCTCGTTGTGCTTTAAATGCTCTCACACGCTTTACTACATCAGAAGGTTCCTTAGCCAACCATTCCTGATAGCGTTCTTCCCGCCACTTCGCCAGCCGCAACATATAAGCATCCATCTGTCGGCGATTGTGCAGATAATAGGTTAGCGTCGCATAAATCTTCTCTAAATTCAGAGTGGGTAATTCCTCCAGAATTTGGTCTGGTGAATATCCATCCAAGTAATATTTAATCACATCATCAATGCCAATCCGATGTCCTTTAATGCGGATATCATCAGGGTCGAGAAATTCAAAATAGTCTTCTAGTTGCATCTGTCTACCCCGAATACTTAGTTAATATATTTTATCATAAATCAGGCTTACGCAACTGCCACTCAAATCAAATTGTAGAGTGTTTCAGACGAGGTTGTACAACAAATATCAGGGTTTTTTGGTTCTGGCGCACCCTACAATATGTGCCAGTTGCATAACTCCTGATAAATTGGAAAGCGCGATACCTGCGGCTGGCTACGCCTACGCACTTTTGTACAGCTAATTACTCATTCATATTCTTATAAGTAGCCACCGCCGACGGCGAACTCCTATTCAAATATCGGAATATCCAATACTTGAAAACCGTATCTAAAATAACTGGGAAAGTCGCAATAAACAGAAAAATGAAATCTCTATTTTCTGGAACTCCCAAATGTTTTGAGACATTCTCTAGAATTATTTCCCAACCGTGAGGAGAGTGGAATCCTACAAAAATGTCTGTAAACAAAATAATTATAAAAGCCTTAGCACTATCGCTGAGACCGTAAACCACATCATCCATAAAAGACTTTAAAATATCAATTTGTCTCTTATTAGTAAAGATGATGCCAGCAAACACGCTACAGGCCACTATATCCGAAAAAACATTTTTGATCGCATTAGCACTAGCATCGCGATATTCCTCCGCAATTTCAACAGCTTTAACTTCTACTTGTTTCTCCTTTTCCTCAGCAGAAAGCGGTGAAATCAAACCTACCAACTCTCTAAACTTGAGCATTTCCTCAAATTTATTCAATTCTCTGAAAGCTTCTTCTTCCAAATCACTATTAATGAATATTTGAGCAATTTCTGTTTGAGAAATTTCTGCGTGTCTAGTACGGTCAACAATCGGCCCAACTATGAAATTTTTTGAGAGTTGCTGAGCTAGAAGCGGAATTAAAATCAAAAGTAAAATAAACCGCATAGAAATAATGGTTTTTACCTTTGAATTACGGAAATTTTTGATAACTTCCTTTTCCGCTTCCGGGTCTAACTCTCTAGTAAGTCTATTTAGAGTTCCCAATAGCGATCGCGGTAGTAAACTCACCTCTGCGGCGCTAGTATCTATCTTATTAACTGTATTTTTCTGCGATCCTGAAGCACCATTTTCCGATATTTGAGAATTGGGAGCAGAAGAATTGAGAAAAGCATTTGCCGTATTTGGAACAGGAATAATACCCTTAAAATTTTGTTGAATTTGAGTCTGAGTATATTTGCCTATTACCCCATCAATAAACTCTAGCTTCTCAAATATTTGTGACTCTTTATCTTTCGCCTCTAGCCGATAACCACCATTCAAAGAATTATCTACCCCTTCTCCGTGAGTAGATTTACCCGCAACGCGATCGCGCAAATCAAATACAGAACGACTGGCATTAAACTCTACCAACCTCATTCGCACAATCTTTAAATATTTTCTCAACTCCAAGTTAAAATAAGATTGTACGCTAATCCCATAATTAACAGCTTCAGGAGATATCTTTCCCCCATTAAAATGTTCGCGTTCAATTGCCTTAATGGCCACAGCAGCATCGTAAGCCTGAGCTAAGGCTCTCGACGGCGTTTCTAAATACCACTCATGGGCAGAGTGCAAATATTTTTCGATTTTAATCCAGGGAGATATAGTCATAGCTGAAGTTGGTTTACCCCCTTTTAATATGTATTAGCAAGCATTAGTGTATGTGGTATCTTAACAGATTTATTTATTGTACAAACTGTGTTGCCTGATTCATTTTGGATTTCTGGAACTCCCCGCAGCGGTAAAACAACTCGTCTAGTAGACCAATTTTGCTTGTGGAGCCAAACTGTCAAACCCTTGTCACCGAATTTTCCTCGTCGCCAGAGCGAGTTACAGCGACTTGCTGGCCAGAGGGTTCCAGCCATTCTAGTATTAGCCGCTAACGGTGACAACCGACTCGACTTAGCAGACAGGATTGCGGCGGCTACCTCCGGTCGTCATTCTTTTCACTCAACCACGCCTCTGGGTTTTTTTGAAGACGAAGTAGTGCTATTTTGGCCGCTGCTCGTTCGCTCTTTAGATTTGAGAGCGCAATTCCCCTTACGACTGCGACCTGAAACCGAACAGGAACTTGCAGCAGCGCTCTGGCGTCCTGAAATCGACCAAGGAATCCTCCGACAAACAGGTGTAGGTGCAGAGCGCATGGTGCGTCGAACTCTAGACTTATTCCAACTTGCCGCTCTTAGCGGTACGCCGACAGAGGAAATACCGAGCATTCTAGCAGAGGGATTTGCTGACGATACTGCCCCTGCCAGCTTATGGACAACCATAGGAGAGTTACTGGCAAAGTGGCGGCAGTGGTGCTTAGCAAGGGGACTACTGACTTATGGCATTATTTGCGAACTCTACGCTCAGTATTTGCTCAACGATTCTACCTATCAACAACACCTAGCTGGGCGTTATCAAGCAGTTTTGGCTGACGATGTAGACGAGTATCCTGCTATCAGCCGTCGCTTGTTCGATTTTCTGCTCGATCGCGGCGCAGCAGGCGCTTTTACTTATAATCCCGATGGTAGTATTCGCCTGGGTTTAGGGGCAGATCCGGAATATATGGCTGGTCTCCAAGAACGTTGTTTGGTAGAAAACTTATACAAACCTATAGGCTTAGCTAAAGAGATTGGGGAAGCCGTAGTAGACTTGGCAGTAAATGCTTTCAGCTTTTACCCTTCAAACTTCAGTTTGCCTACCTCAGTCAGGTTGATTCACACCACCTCCCGTGCTGATTTGTTGCGAAAAACTACAGAGGGAATTATTGACCTAGTGCAGTCAAAAGCCGCACAGCCAGAGGAAATAGCGGTGATTGCACCTGGTTTAGATGCGATCGCACGTTACAGCCTGATCGAAATCCTCACCAGCCACGACATCCCCGTAGAATCCCTCAACGACCAGCGCCCCCTATCCACTTCTCCCATAGTCCGATCTTTACTCACCCTCTTAGCCTTAATTTATCCCGGCTTAGGTCGCCTAGTAAACCGAGACGCTGCCGCCGAAATGCTAGTCGTATTGAGTCAGCCACCAGCGGGTAAGAGGACAGCAGTGTTTGAACCAGACCCGAAAAATTCCAACATCAACCCTGCAACCCTGCACAACGAATATCAAACCTCAGATATCGATCCAGTGCGAGCCGGCTTAATTGCGGATCATTGCTTTTGCCCAGACCCAGAAAACCCCCGATTGTTAACAGCCAATACCTTTGCCCGTTGGGATCGGCTGGGACACAGAGCCACCACAGCTTATGAGCAGATTTTAGAGTGGATCGAACTACAGCGATCGCACCAGCAGCAACACCTAATCCCCAGTCCCATCGTCCTCCTCGACCGAGCAATTCAGCAATTCCTACTCAAAAGCCGCAATCTGCCCTACAACCAGCTAGCTGCACTGCGAGAATTAATGGAAACCGCTGTACACTATTGGGAAATCGACCCACGAGTGCGATCGAGCGAACCTGCTGCATACTCCCAGTCAGCAACAGTCGCACAATTCATTCAACTTCTCAGGCGCGGGACCATCACCGCCAACCCCTTCCCCGTCCGCTCAGCCGGACTAGACAGCCGCGCGATCGCGATCGCCACCATCTTTCAGTATCGCGCCAGTCGCCGCGCTCACAAATGGCATTTTTGGTTAGATGCAGGTTCATCCCTCTGGATGAGTGGCGGTACAGCCACCTTATTCGCCGCTCCCCTATTCCTGCAAAAACGCCTCTCGCGTCCCAATCTAGCCGAAGATAAAGAGGAAGCCGACCAGCAAAGGCTACGGCGGATTTTGCTAGATTTATTAAGCCGTACTTCCTCCCTTTATCTTTGCCACAGCGAACTAGCAGCCAACGGACAAGAGCAAACAGGGCCACTGCTACCTCTTGTTTATGCCTCTATGTTCCCCTGAAGGCAAAAATAAAAATAGATAGATCGAAAAGCACAGACAATAACATTTTTAGGGCAAAATATGCAGTAGTTAAAAAATCTCTATACCCCTTGTCAACTGCCTTCGCTATGTTAAAACTAAGCAGGGTTGTTAATAAATTGAAAGTCTATTTTTCCTGAGAAACTAACCTTCAAACCGTTCGCCAAGTCCATAGAGATCGTCTAAAAAAGGAGTTCCAATCATGCCCGGTGCAGTGCCAGCAGGTTTTGCCACAGATGGCCCCCCCTTTGTGTTAGGGGCTGATGAAACTCTCGGAGGGAGTCCATCCCCCTCTCCGACACCAACGCCAACGCCAACCCCCACACCCACACCAACCCCCACACCCACACCCACACCCACACCCACACCCACACCCACACCCACACCTACACCCACACCAACCCCCACACCAACC
>DATGYA010000710.1:0-7971 GCA_035298405.1 Kamptonema sp.
TTTGTGCAAATTGAAAAAATCGCGCCAGGAAAGCGATTTTTGTTGTGTTTGGATGAGTTTGAGCGGTTGGAGGAAGTAGTCACAGATACCGGAAGCCGATCGCCATTGAACTTTTTGCGCTACATCGTACAGCACCGCGATAATTGGATTTTGCTCTTCAGCGGTTCCCATACTTTGGAGGAACTAAATCCGTATTGGAGCGATTATTTGATCAATACGCAATCTTTACGGATGACGTATTTACAGGAATCAGAGGCGCGGGATTTAATTCGGAATCCTGTTGCTAATTTTTCGGACATTTATACAGAAGGTGCGATCGACGCAATTATTTACTTAACGCGGTGTCAGCCTTGTTATGTACAATTGATGTGTTGCGTACTTGTCGATCGCCTGAATGCAATCAATAGAGAAAATACCAGGTTAAATCTGGAAAAACAAACACAATTAACAGCAGAGGACGTGCAGGCTGCGATCGTCAAAAGTTTGGAACAAGGCGGGCTTGTATTTCGAGAACGCTATCAAGAGTTCGCGGAATCAGAGCGAGAGTTTTTGCATAAATTAATCGATGAACCTGGTTTGTCGGTAGCAGCAAGTCGTTTATGGCAGAGACTTGTGGATAAAGAAGTGCTGGAGGTGACTGAAACAGGTTATCGGTTTCAAGTCCCCCTATTTCAGAAATTTGTAGAGATTCAAAGTCGGTAATAAGTTACCGCCGATTAATTCTCACTCCGACGATGACCGAGGCCTTGGGTACGATCCGAACTTGGCTGCAAACTAGACAACTCCGATCGCATTCTTCACCCCTCACCCAATTACCTGACCAATTCACCTTGCCCCTCTCACCCGCGATCGTATATTGTAAAGAACAAGTTACAAAACCCTTTTATAGAGGCAGTAGTCAACAACCGTGTTTGCACTCAGCGGCTACGAGTATTTCTTAGGCTTCCTGATCGTCTCCAGCCTAGTACCAGTCCTCGCCCTTACAGCCTCCAAGCTGCTGCGGCCCAAAAGCCGGCCCTACGACCGGCGCACCACCTACGAGTCTGGAGTAGAACCCATTGGCGGAGCCTGGATTCAATTCAACATCCGTTACTATATGTTTGCCCTAGTCTTCGTCATCTTTGACGTAGAGACAGTCTTCCTCTATCCCTGGGCCGTCGCCTTCAGCCAACTGGGACTCCTGGCTTTCATCGAAGCCTTGATTTTTATCGCGATTCTAGTTATTGCTCTCGTTTACGCATGGCGCAAAGGAGCCTTGGAATGGTCTTAAGTTCTGATACACAAAAAACGCAACTTGTCAACCCAGTTGAGCGCCCGGAAATTACCTCACAATTGTCTGAGAACGTCATCCTCACCACAGTTGACGACCTCTACAACTGGGCGCGATTATCCAGCCTGTGGCCGCTTCTTTATGGAACAGCCTGCTGTTTCATCGAATTTGCAGCTCTAATTGGCTCTCGCTTTGACTTCGATCGCTTCGGCTTAGTCCCCCGTTCCAGCCCCCGGCAAGCCGACCTAATCATCACCGCCGGCACGATCACGATGAAATACGCACCAATCCTAGTGCGTCTTTACGAGCAGATGCCAGAACCCAAATACGTCATCGCCATGGGAGCCTGCACCATCACCGGTGGAATGTTCAGCATGGATTCCCCCACAGCAGTACGCGGCGTAGATAAACTGATTCCAGTAGATGTCTACATCCCCGGCTGTCCCCCCCGCCCCGAAGCAATCATCGACGCGATTATCAAGCTGCGGAAGAAAATCGCTAACGATTCTCTGCAAGAACGGGGTAACTTACAGCCAACCCACCGCTACTACACCAGAAGCCACAAGATGAAAGTCGTAGACGAAATCTTAGACGGCAAATATTTACAGGTTCCCACTCGATTCACACCGCCCGTAGCCTTAACCGAAGCAATGGGAATGCCCGTACCCCCCGCCCTGCAAGCCAGTCAAAAACAGGAGGTGCCTCGTGCCTGATTCGCCAGCCCCAATTGTGGAAGCGGGTAAAGTTTCCCAGTGGTTAAAGCAAAACGATTTTGAACACGAAGCTTTAGCCCCAGATCATTTAGGTGTAGAAATCCTAAAAGTAGAGCGCGACTTTTTAATCCCCATCGCCACAGCACTGTACGCCTACGGGTTTAACTATTTGAGGTGTCAGGGTGCTTACGACCAAGGGCCGGGAGAAGATTTAGTTAGCTTCTACGACTTAGTTAAGGTTAGCGACAATTGCGATCGCCCCGAAGAAGTTCGCGTCAAAGTCTTCTTGTCTCGTGAAGACCCCAGATTACCCTCAGTTTACTGGATCTGGAAAGCCGCCGATTTCCAAGAACGCGAATCTTACGATATGTACGGCATCGTCTACGAAGGGCATCCCAATCTCAAACGGATTTTAATGCCGGAAGACTGGGTAGGCTGGCCGCTGCGTAAAGATTACATCTCCCCTGATTTTTATGAGTTGCAAGATGCTTATTAATTAAATCAGAACTTACGCACGTTTAGGTTAGAAACCGGGTTTCTTCGTAGATATCTAATTTAGAATCTTCGATTTTTATAAGAAACTCGGTTTCTTTGCGTAAGTCTTAATAACTTTCTTAGTTTTGAGCTAAGAATTCACCCTCAGATTAATCCGCAATCTCATACTTCTGAAAACTCGATCGTTATCAACTATTCATTTATCCTTTGGAGAAGCGAGAAGTAATTTTAAGAGTTAAAGTATAAAAACCTTGTCAACGAAAGATTCAGCGTTGTAGCCAAAGGCCGTAATTCTAAATATTTGATGATTTTACTATAACTATTTATCTTTGCCACAGGTTTAATGAAACACCCCTGCCAGAGGGCCGCGTTATTTCCAGTTAAATTTGCTACTTTTACCAAAAAACTGCTAGATTTCGCTACAGCAACGCTTTAATCACATTCAGCACGCTAAAGCCTCATCATGTCAGAACCAACCAGCGGTATCAGAACCGGTAGCCAAACAGACATCGGCAACGTCAACTTTGGGAACGTCCAAGTTGGCACAATCAGCGGCCTCAAATTCAACGACCTCAATGCCAACGGCATTCTAGATTCAGGCGAGTCTATACTCCCCAACTGGCAAATCTACCTTGACATCAATAACAACAGCAGGTTAGATAGCAACGAACCATCTACGTTAACCAACGCGCAAGGCAACTACGCCTTTGTCAATCTGCCACCGGGAACCTACACAGTTCGGGAAGTTCAACAACCCAACTGGAGACGAACCACACGCAATCCAGACCCCATAACCATCACTAGCGGCACCAACGCCGCAGGAGTTAACTTTGGCAACAACTTCTTTGCCGGCACTATTAGCGGGTTCAAATTCAACGATATTAATGCCAACGGCCAAATAGATCCCGGAGAACCCACACTAGCTAACTGGCAAATCTTCCTCGACTTCAATAACGACGGCAGACTAGATGGAGGCGAACCCTCTACCTTCACCAATGCCCAAGGCAACTATGCCTTTGTCAACATCGTTCCTGGCAACTATACAGTTAGGGAAGTCCAGCAGCCCAACTTTCGACAAACTACACCCAATCCCGGCCCCATTAATCTAACGGCTGGGGCATTAATTAATAACATTAACTTCGGAAACAACTTCTTTACAGGCAGCATCAGCGGACTCAAATTCAGCGACCTCAACGCCAACGGTTTCAGAGATGCCACAGAACCCACTCTAGCTAACTGGCAAATTTACATCGATTCCAACAATAACGGCCGACTAGATGCGGGTGAACCAAATACCTTCACCAACCAGCAAGGTAATTATACTTTCGCCAACGTTTCCTCTGGCACTTACTTAGTTAGGGAAGTGCTGCAACCAGGTTGGGTTCAAACAACAGCCAATCCTGGCCCGATTAATATCACTGGCGGCACTAACGCCGCAGGAGTCAATTTCGGTAACAACTTGCCCACAGGCAGCATCAGCGGCTTCAAATTCAACGATCTCAATGGAAATGGGGTCAATGAACCAACGGAACCTAAAATTGCTAACTGGCAGATTTACCTCGATATCAATAACAACAATAGTCTGGACAGCAACGAGCCTTCTACTTTAACAAATCCCCAAGGCAACTTTTCCTTCATTAACTTGCCACAAGGCACTTATTTTGTTAGAGAAGTTCAGCAGCCAGGGTTTCGCCAAACTACGCCTAGTCCCAGCCCTATTACCGTCAGCAATGGCACAAATGCTACGAACATCTCCTTTGGCAATAGCTTGGTGTTGGGCAACATCAGCGGTGTCAAGTTTAACGACCTCAACGCCAATGGTCGTCTCGATGCAGGGGAACCACCGATCGCCAATACCCAAATTTATATTGACCTCAATAACAATAGTTCGTTAGATGCTAATGAACCATCTACTGTTTCTGATGCCCAAGGCAACTATAGTTTCCGCAACGTTCCTGTGGGTACTTATGTGCTCAGAGAAATCGCGCCTCCAGGCTTCATTCAAACTACGCCGCCAGCGATAGTTACCGTTAGTACAAATGTTTCTGCCCGCAGTGTCGATTTGCTGACGGGGACTTCTAAAGATGAGCTGGTAAAGAAATCCTTTAGCAGCGATCCACTGACTGATAGCAGTAGTAAACTAGACCAGGAAAGTTTTAGCGGTGGAGTGGAACCGGATAGTTTGCTGTTGGGTGCGGCTGCGAATGGGCCTATTTTGGATTTTGAGAGCAGCAAAGACCTGCTGGGCTTGGGTAATGACCTAAGCTTCCCACAACTCCAATTTGGCAAAACAGATGACTTAATGGCATCTAGAACTGAGGGGTTAGCCCTGGTGAGTAACGATCGCCCTTTGGCGCTGTTTTAGGTGCGATCGCTTTTCTTCCCGGCTTTCTAAATTGCAATAACGGATAGAAAAGCAGCTAAAGTGCAATTGCTGTGGTACTCTGTTGTTGGCAACTTTCAGCAGTAATGTCTGGATTCCGGGAACCAGGAAGCTAGCTTGTATATTGGGAGCAGAATTCTAATGTACGGCTGGTACTGACCTCGGAAAGAGCAAAAATTTGGTGAGAGGCAACACGCCACTTCCCATGTCCGAGCTCGATGACCCGCCTGTTCGCAGCAAGCGCGATCGCATCTGCCCTACAATTTTTTAGGACGGAAGATGTTGGGTAGAAATTGCCAGAGTTGTTAAAAACCTGATATACTTTCGTGCGACAAAGCTTGACAAATTTTCCTGTTGGATGAGGAACATCAGAGCAAGTGCAAACGTATCAGTATGAGTCAGTAGCGGTTTTCAGCAATTAGCAAAAGCTAATGGGCGATCGACAAACCGATACAGTAGTCTGTAATTTAGATTGATTTAGGTGTGAAGGAGAGAAATCATGGCAGAAATTTCGGCTAGTCAAATTCCAGATCCGAGAGTATTTGTTGGGGATGTCCCAGTCGGCATTACGGGTATTAAGTTCAGGGATGACAACGGGAACGGCATCCAAGATGCTAATGAACCGGGTCTTGCTGGTGTCACGATCTTCATCGATACCAATAACAACGCTACTCTGGACACGGGAGAACGCAGCGTCGTCACCCCAGCCGGTGGGAACTTCACTTTCTCCAACTTAGTACCGGGCACTTATGTGGTCAGGGAAGTTGTGCCGAACGGTTTCCGACCTACCACACCCCAGTCGCTGGTCGTCACACTCAATAACACTGATGCCAGAATTAGCTTTGGCAACTCTCCGAGTGGCAGCCAGATTATTGGTTGCAAATTCCTTGATGTTGACAATGACGGCTTTCGAGATGGGAATGAGCCGGGGATTGAAGGTGTCAGAATTTATATTGACAACAACAACAACAACACCTTTGATGCCGGTGAAACCTTTACCTACACAAATCGGGATGGTAGTTGGCAATTCAGTAATCTGAACCCTGGCTTGTACCGGATTCGAGAAGAACGGATCAACACTAACCCCCTAGAAAGAGATTTTCCCCAAAGCACTCCCCCCAATAATATTCCCAATCTTGACATCAACCTGGGTCTCAACGAAATCTGGGCTTGTGCTAATATTGGGAACACTCAACTGTACGAAATCCCGATCTTTAAATTCCGAGACACCAACCGGAATGGTACCTTCGATCCGGCACAGGGAGAAACCCCTATTGCCAATGTTCCCTTTATCCTAGATATAAACAGGAACGGTGTTTACGATGTTGGCGAACCGCTGCGGATCACAAATGCAGACGGACGCACCAGTTTCAGAGATTTGCGGGCCACTAACAGCTATTCCTTACGGGAAATCTTCCCAGGTCTCCAGGCTAATGGCCAGCCCGCACTGATACCAGGAACTAACATCCCCACAGGTAACGCTAGCGATCCAGTATCAACTACTACTAATCCCCGCGAGATTGCTATACCCGGACCTCTGGTGCAGGCGCAATCACCGCTACAGTTCGCAATACCTGATACCAATGCCGTCAATGGCATTCGGGTGATTAAAGCGAACTTTGCTCCGACTTTCCCGCCCACTAACCCAGATCCATCTGTTACCTTTGCACCTGTTCCGGCTAGTGGGACTTCCAGCGGTGGCGTGGGAAATACTCGACCCAACATCACGGTATTCAAATACAATGACCAAAATGTTAATGGTCGCTTCGATCAAGGAGAAGCTGGCATAGCAGGCGTTCAAGTCTATATTGACGCTAACGATAACGGCGTTGTAGACGCTGGAGAACAGTCAGTCACCACTAATTCCGCAGGGCAAGCTGCATTTACGAACTTGCCAGCAGGCAATTATGTAGTCAGGGAAGTGGTGCCGACTGGCTTCACAGCTACGATGCCTACCCGCGTCCAATTTTCTCTCAGCACCAGTGATGCCAGGGTGGAATTTGGTAACGCCCTTAACAGCAGAATCACTGGTTGCAAATTCGAGGACTTAAACAACAACGGCTATAAGGATGGAAATGAGAAGGGGATTGCAGGGGTAACGATCGCGCTGGACTTAAACGGCAACAACGTCCTTGATGCCGGAGAACCAACCGTTGTCAGCGATACCTTTGGGAACTTCTCATTTAACAATTTGGCCCCTGGTTTGTATCGTCTCCGGGAAGTAACGCCCACAGGTGCAATCAAAACTACTCAAAAACTCGATATCAATCTCGGCGCAAATCAAGAATTTGGCTGCGCGGTGGTAGGTAACGGTCTGCTCTACAACCTCAACGTTGTTAAATTCCGGGACGACAACCGTAATGGTATCCAAGATAACGGTGAAGGGCCTTTGGAAAATATCCCATTCTTGCTGGATTTGAACAGGAATGGCGTTGTTGATGCAGGCGAACAATTGGTAAGAACCAGCGCTGCTGGTATCGCTACCTTCACCAATGTAGCGCCTGGAACTTACGATGTATTGGAAGTCTTCAACGATCCCAACGTCGCAAACCCGTTCCCAATTCCCACTGGGCCGAACCCTGTAACATTCAATGTACCGGGGTCGAATACCGTCCGCGTGACGACGAATACAGCGACACCAAATACAAATGGAACAACTCCTTTATCTTCTGCCAGTATTGACCTACTTACTGGAAATACAGATGGGGTGAGTATTTCTGCTACTGAGGTTAGCTCCGATAGTTCCGATCCTCTGACGGATAGCGGCAGTGTCAATCCTCTCTCGCCCACAAGTGGGGCTGACAGCTTGCTTGTATCTGATACTACAGCAACTTTTGTGGACACGACTAAGACTGAAGATGCCTTCAGTTCTCTGAGTATCGTTCCCCAAGATCCGCTTACTGATGACAAGAAACTGTTGCTGACCGCTCCTACTTCCGCTCAGGTGTTTTAAGAATTTTTAGCTGTTTAATTTAAGGCTAAATGCCTTGAGTAACATTTTTAAGCTGCACGTCAAAACTTGATTCTGACGTGCAGCTTTTTATTGGTTAACAACTCTATGGTATGTTTTTTGTTGAAACAATTGGTTATAGAGTTGACCTGGAGGGTAG
>DATGYA010000711.1:0-2584 GCA_035298405.1 Kamptonema sp.
CGGCTCTAACAACAGATGCAGGAGCAAACAAAGCTCAGGTACAAGCACCCTATGGTAAACCGCTTTCTACTTTTCGACTGCAACCTTTGTTTGAAAAGTATCAGCGATAATGGTTAATTGCTAATTACTTATTATTGATAGAAATTAGCGCTTAGCCGTTAAAATTTTAAGTATCTGCCATTTCATACTCAAAAGGGATGGCGAAGAATTTGCAGGCCATATACTGCGGAGGAAATTTCCCTGTGTCTTTGGCTTCAGTGACCCACTGTTCTCGATCTTCAGAGGGGTTTAGGCAAATTGCTAATAGTCCTACTCCTCCCATGAGTGTAGCAACTCGGTTCACAAGGCTATCGATTTCTTTGATTAGTTCCTCTGCAACGGCAAGGGAAGGGGCGACAATAAAAAAGGTTTTGACTCCATCGGGGCTGGGGGCAAAACCTAAAGTACACTCGCTTAATATTGATTGGAGGGAAAGGCTCAAAGAGTCGTGGAAGCGATTGATTAAGGCTCGATATAGGGATTCGCTGAGTGCGCGATCGCCGAAAATGGGTTGATACAACATCGCAGAATTCCTCAAGTGTGGCTATTTGGAGGTTAGATAATTATATTAACACTTTTTAATGTAATGTATGCGTCGAAAGTGTTATGTGATGGTGGTCTTGACAGATTGTGACATTTCTGAGATCCTTCTACGATCGCGAACAGCGAGTAATTGTGATGCGGGTTGGTAGTGTGCGCGATCGCTGTCACTTATGCTACATTTAAACTAACATCTTGCTTTGTCAAGGGTGATTTTCCCTTATTTTTCTATTATTTCAGTTTATGACATCTACTATTGAACAGCTTAAAGCAAAATTTGACAAGGCGCTAATTGCAGCGTTTGGTGAAGATGTGGCGGGAACCGATCCGATGTTGGTATTGGCGAGTAATCCTAAGTTTGGCGATTATCAGTGTAATGCGGCGATGTCGCTGACAAAGAAGTTGGGGAAACCGCCGCGCGCGATCGCATCGGCAATTATTGAAAATTTGGATGTGACGGATTTGTGCGAAACTCCGACGATCGCGGGCCCTGGTTTTATCAATTTGACGCTGAAACCAGGGTATTTGGAGGGGGAAGTGAATGCGATCGCGAACAATCCGCGATTGGGAATTGCGCCGGCAAAAACGCCGCAGCGAGTAGTTATCGATTTTTCTAGTCCGAATATTGCTAAGGAAATGCACGTCGGACATTTGCGATCGACAATTATTGGAGATTGTCTAGCGCGGATTTTGGAATTTCAAGGTCACGATGTTTTACGCTTAAATCATGTCGGCGATTGGGGTACGCAATTCGGAATGTTAATCGCCTATTTACGGGAAGTTTACCCGGAGGCGTTGACAACTGCTGATGCTTTGGATTTAGGGGATTTAGTTGATTTTTATCGTAAAGCCAAAAAGCGGTTTGATGAAGATGAAACCTTTAAAGAAACAGCCAGACAAGAGGTTGTGCGCTTACAAGCAGGTGCAGAAGATACTCGCCGCGCTTGGAATTTGCTATGCGAACAATCGCGCCGGGAGTTTCAAGTTATCTACGATTTACTCGATATTAAATTAACTGAACGCGGTGAATCTTTTTACAATCCGCTGTTACCTGGTGTCGTCGAAGATTTGACAAAATTGGGTTTATTGGTGGAAGATAACGGCGCTAAGTGCGTGTTTGTGGAAGGTTTTACTAATAAAGAAGGTGAACCTTTACCGTTAATTGTCCAGAAGTCAGACGGCGGTTTTAACTATGCGACAACCGATCTAGCCGCGCTGCGCTATCGGATTGAGAAAGATGGTGCAAATCGGTTAATTTATGTTACGGATTCTGGACAAGCTAACCATTTTGCCCAATTTTTTCAAGTAGCGAGAAAGGCGGGTTGGATTCCTGATGATGTGGAGATTGTTCACGTTCCTTTTGGGTTGGTTTTGGGAGAAGATGGGAAGAAGTTGAAAACTCGGTCCGGGGAGACAGTGCGGTTGCGGGATTTGTTGGATGAGGCTATAGTGCGATCGCGTGCCGATTTGGAAAAGCGGTTACAGGAAGAAAAGAGAGAGGAAACTGAGGAGTTTATTGCTAATGTTGCCAAGGTAATTGGTTTGAGTGCGGTGAAGTATGCAGATTTGAGCCAAAATCGCACGAGCAATTATACTTTTAGTTACGATAAGATGCTGGATCTTAAAGGTAATACGGCTCCTTATTTGCTGTATGCTTATGTGCGGGTTAAGGGGATTGGAAGAAAAGGGGAAATTGATTTTGATAATTTGGGTGTGGATGCGAAAGTAATTTTAAAGGAAGATGCAGAGTTAGTTTTGGCTAAGCATTTATTACAATTGAGTGAGGTTGTGGGTGCTGTTGAAGGGGATTTATTGCCTAATCGTATCTGTCAGTATTTATTTGAGTTAAGTCAGAAGTTTAATCAGTTTTTTGAGCAATGTCCGGTGTTGAAATCTGAGGAACCTTTGAGGACTTCGCGGTTAGTTTTGTGTGATTTGACGGCCAGAACTTTGAAGTTGGGGTTGGGTTTGTTGGGGATTGGGGTGTTGGAGAGGATGTGATATA
>DATGYA010000712.1:0-7607 GCA_035298405.1 Kamptonema sp.
AAATCCGGCTCAATTAGCGACGTGCTCAAAGCTTCTCAAGAACTAAGCAAAATTCGGGAGTCAATCGAACGCATTGACGCTCAGTTAAAAAGCTTGCGAGCTCAAGTAGCTTACTCCACCATTAACCTAAATTTAGAAGCGGCTGTTTCTGCTACACAAACTCAAGAACCTTCTCTGAGTTTGCGAGTGCAAGAAACTTGGGGCAAAGCAACTCACTCTGTGGGCGAATTTACACTCAGTTTGTTTGCTTTGAGTCTTTGGTTATTAGCCTACAGCCCCTATTTTCTGCTCATGGTGGCTGCGGCTTACGGTCTAAATCGATTGCGGAAACAACAAGCTCTTCCCCGCGCTCAAGATCCGAAGCCACCCGCCTCTAATTAAACGTTTAGAAAGCCTCTTGTTCGGGTAGGTTAGGGGGATATAGCACGTCTAAATGAGTTGTGTAATTCTTGTAGGGGCAATCCCCCTGTGGTTGCCCCAATATCTGCGGGGTAGGCACGGGGGCACTACCCCTACAAATGGATTAAAGTGTGACAATTGCGTAAATCCTAATTAAAGAGGAACTACAACCTAAATTTGTACGTCGCTTTAGTTATTATTTAGAATACTCGCGCCGATATACCACCAGCAAACCAACCATCGATGCAACGCATAAACTTTTCCACAGAAATAACCACCAAGGATGCCACCAAGCTCCTGTTTGCACTTCCACAATATCCGATAACCCGAATAAGAAAAAAGTCAGAGTTGCAATTAGACGGTGTCGCCTTACTTTTCCAGTTTTTTTAGCTGCTGATACTGCAAATCCCACCGCAAATAAGCCCCAAGTCATCGCTTCAATATAATTGCCATATTCGTAAATAGCTTGCAACAATTTTGCCTGAGTCTGTGCCGCTGCGGGCGAACCCGGATCGGAGATAGTATTCCACCCCCAAATGCCAAAACCAGCCAATAGAATCAACAAAAGCGATAGTCTCACTCGCGCAGCGGGTGAAACTACTAAGAGGTTTTTGATCGCGCTTGGTTTAGCCATAAAATTTTATTTTATTTACATCCAAAGATAGATGTCTAGTGTAAAGTTGGCAACTATGATGCAATATAAATTACCGGATGAAAATTCTTCAACATTACCTAGCATTAGTGGGGGCGATCGCTCTGGGAACAGCCCTGCGGTTTTGGAATCTAGACTTCAAACCTCTGTGGATGGATGAAGTCATTACTGCTTTATTCAGTCTCGGACAAAGCTACAATGACATTCCCCTAAATGTAGCATTTCCCCTCAACAAATTGGAGCAAATTTTTACCCTCAAACCAGGAGTTACTTGTCCTCAAATTGCCCATACAGTTGCTACTCAGTCTACCCATCCGCCACTATTTTTTTGTTTAATGTACCAGTGGCTAAAAGTAATTGATTTTGACTCAGTGCATTCTCTTGCTTGGAAACTGCGATCTTTACCAGCATTAGCCGGAGTCGGCGCGATCGCAGCTATTTATTGCCTCAACCGCGTGGCATTTTCTCCCGCCGCAGGCCTAGCAGGAGCCGCTGTAATTGCCGTTTCTCCCTTTGCCGTTTATCTTTCCCAAGAAGCCCGCCACTACACTTTACCAATGCTGCTAATTGTTTTAGCACTTTTCGGGCTAATCCAAATCCAGAAAGATGTCTCCCGTCAACAACAAACCAGACCTATTGTTTGGTTATTTTGGACAGCAATTAACAGTATTAATTTCTACGTCCACTACTTCTCTATTCTCGCTTTCACCGCCCAAGTTGCGACTTTCATCTGCCCCCAAGAAAACAGGGAGAAAACGATAAATAATTCTCCCTATATGCCCTTATTCCTATTGCCTTTTGCCTTCTTCCTACCTGGTATAATAACGCTCATTGGTTATTCTAGCCAAAATGAAACTGACTGGTTAAAACTTGCAAATCCTATTGCTCCACTTTACCAAACTCTGGTAGGTTGGCTAATTTTTACCATCGCCTTACCCGTAGAAAAGCAACCTCTCTGGATTCAAATTCCCGCCGCACTTTTAATGATTTTATTTGCCAGCTATTTATGGCGGCACTTCTGGTGGAAACTAAGGCAACTATGTTCCTCTTCCTCAACGCAGACATCAGCACAAATGCTGAGAAATTTTATTTTTTATGTTTTACTACAAAATTTCATTATTGTTTATCTTTTAGGTAAGGACATTACCCTTGCCCCACGCTATAACTACGTTTATTTCCCGGCTTTATGCGCCCTAATTGGAGCTAGTTTAGTCAAAAATAAAAGAATAGAAATCAAACAATCAAAAGCTAAGTATTTACTTTGGATACTTTTGCTTTCAGGCATTATGAGCTCGGTATTTGTCACCTCAAATTTAGCGTTTCAAAAACCTTATCATCCCCAAAAAGCGGCAGCAGATATGAGCCTCAATTCAGAAATTCCCCTTTTGGTAACGGTGGGATATAAAAATTTTCAGGATGTGGCTTTGGGGCTAAGTTTTGCCCTAGAAATTCGCGATCGCTATCCCCATCATAATGATTCTGGTGTATATTTGGCTTTTTTGCCGCGAAATAGTGCTGAGGTTGTACCTGCGATTAGCGGGTATAAAACAGTTTGGGAAAGTCTATCTTTGTTGCAGGATTTGCCAGCAGGATCGCTCAATTTGTGGGTGGTTGGCACTGAATTGAACCAGCCAGACTATCCGCCTCATTTGTCACTTCTTGGGAAATCTTTAGACAGTTCTGTAGTGAAAAGAATTTGCAATATCGATATCGATCGTTACCACAGTATGGGTGTATCCTATCAGCTTTATCGCTGTCAAGAGATCGATGCCTAATGGGTGATTTTAACTATAGCGGTTCTCAACTAAGTGAGGTACGTAGTTGGGCTTTAGCCCTCTGCCCTCTGATTGTGCTTATGTACTAGGTGAGGTAAGCACCTAACAACTCCCATTACCAATTAACAGTGACACCCGATCTACCTGAGAAGGACTCTATTAACGCGATCGCCTAATTGCTGTTTCCGATTTCTATAACAACCGCCAAGGCAGTTAGAACATTCTAAATTACTGAAACCTGCTGATTCTATCCTCTTCTTCCCTGCTTCCTCTAGCCCCGATGTCGTAGCTATAAGATTAAAACCTGCTCTAAAAAGCAGGTTTCAACTATCGGAGCGACAGGATTTGAACCTGCGACCCCTACTACCCCAAAGTAGTGCGCTACCAAGCTGCGCTACGCCCCGACACATTTTTTCAATATATCATCAATATCAAGGAAAGTCAAATAAAATTCAAAAAACTTTTAAAACTTGTGCCGCCTGTACCAAACCCGGAACTGCTGTCTCCTGCCAAGAACTCTCGCACCGTCGCCCCGCATTCAAAATAAACTTTATGTTGTAAGCATGGGGATAGCCTTCTGCCTGCATCCATAACAAATCGCTTTCCGCTTCGCAGGCGATTTTCTCCTCATCCATTAACTCAGCAGCCATCAGGCTCATTGTTTGTGCTAATTGCTCCAATAACCTGCAAAAATCATTCAACTCTGCCTCTGTCAACTCGATCGCCCAATCATCTCCACCTACTAAACCCTTAAATTCTGTCGCTTTCGGGTTCCATCCCAAACGCCAACCCGCACCAGTCTTAATTACACTATCCATTACGGCATCAATAACTTGGCATCCCCTGGTTGCGGTGGTGGTACTACCTGTGAAGGCGATCGCTCTTGGTTCCCACCAGCAGCAGGTACACTGGGAGCATTCCCACTGAAAACATCCACCAAAACTTGAACTAAAGCATCTCGCTGAGCGCGGTTAAGGCTTTGAATCACGGTGCGATCGCGCTCCATGGGATTTACCCGCAACACATCACCCCCTGGATACACCCCTTCCTCCAAATACTCAGGAGTCGCACCCAAATAATCCGCTAAAGTTATCTTCCAATCCAAACGGTAATTGGCAGGGCGACCTTTAACAAACAAATGATAGCGAATCAATCGCCCCACTAAAGTATTGTTTGGATCGACTTTCCCCGTTTCCTTGGACACATAATTATTTTCCATGGGAAAATTAGGCAATTGTTGATAAACCAACCGCCATGCGTCCCCAACTCGTAAATCCTGTGAGGAAGACTGAGCTACCCGCTGTACCTGAGCAACCAGGGGACTCCTCACAGATTGAGGCGATCGCGCCGATACGCTCATTTCTCCCGATTCAAAAATCCCGCCCAAAACCGTGAGACACGCCACACTCAGAGCGACGATCGCAAAACTCAAGACTAGCTTCAAATTCCTCACAGTTTTCGATCGCTCCCTGCCTAACTTAAAGATCCCCAATAATTTCTGGTTGCGTCAGCTCATCAGACATCTCAAAAATCGCCCGCATCACTGGCTTCATCTGGTGATCGTCCATATTATCAAAATCTTCATAGCGACGACGTTTAGCGCGGTTTGCCACTTGGACTGTAATCCGGTAGCGATTAGAAGCGGCATTGACCAGCTCTTCCGCCCGACGGGTTAACTGAGTTGAATCAAAAGTTGGACGTTTGAGCATGGGACTAAACTACCTTACATTAATGTTACATTCTATTTTATTATGTCAAGATTCTTGACACTGCCAGCAGCATTAGTCGCTGGGATGCTTGGTTCCGAGAACAGTGATGTCCTAGACATACGGACTGTTTTTAGACTTCTCGCGACCTCTAGCGGAAGTATAACACTTGCTAGCGATTCCCATCCCATACCGTCCCAGCAATGCTCTCAGTTCAGGAAATACTTCTGCAAACTCTTTGTACTCATTTTTTAACTTATGCAGGCAGCAGTAGCCTATTCATTTCCTGGGTTGCATCAAGTAAATCCTCATCCGCTCAAACTGGTGGCGTTGGGAGACAGCTTAGTTTACGGCTTTGGCGATCCCGAAGGCGGCGGCTGGGTAGAGCGACTGCGGCGGTTATGGATGTTACCCGATAGTCCGGGTCACGTTCTCTACAATTTAGGAGTACGAGGCGATCGCGTTTTTCAAGTCTCCCAACGCCTCGAAAACGAATTTCGCCATCGGGGAGAACTCAAAAATCGCCTCCCTGATGCCATTATTCTTTCGGTAGGTGTTAACGATTCTCCAAGAGTCCAGTTACCTCACGGTCGTAACTATACTGAGTTCGAGCATTTTAAAACAGTGTTGAATCACTTGTTAGACCAGTCCCGCCAACTGTGTCCGGTGCTTTTTGTTGGCATGATCCCAGTTGATGAAACTAAGATGCCATTTCAGAATTGCTTGTACTACAACAGAGCCGATCAATCTCGGTATAAGGAAGCAACTCGGTTAGCGTGTTTGGAACGCCACATCCCCTATTTAGATATTTTTGAAATTTGGCTAAATCGTGGCCATGATTGGTTATTGCCGCGCCTCTCCCAAGACGGTCTTCATCCTAACGTAGCTGGCTATCAATCTTTGCTACAAGATGTTATTAACTGGGAACCGCTGGAACGGATAGCTCAACAAAAAAATCGTAATTGGTAATTGCAGTTCCAAATATCTAACAGGACTTAAAGCTTATTTAGGGTACAAGCTCTAATGGAAGGTACTAACAGTATTGATGAAGTGATTTTTGAGGAAAGAGATAGTCAAATCTTCAGCATCCCTGATACTAAAACTAGACTGTCAACTTTACAAAACTATTTTTTCCCTCGTCTGGAGATGTTGCTGCGTTACACTCTTGATGTTGTGACGGAAGTCTACGACGTGAACCCATACGAAAAAATGACCTTCGTTTACTGTCCAAGTCATCGAGACAAGGCTAAGGAGAATAAAGACTTGGGAATGGTTTACATGGGAGTTGGTGCCAAAAGAGGCAAGAAGCCACTCAAAATTATTAAGAGAAATGGAGAGCCATTCTTTCATCACCCAACTTACTTAACGTTTAAAGTATTACCCAGTGGAACAATTCACGCTGAGTTATTACCGTTCCGCCAAGGAGTCGATGATGCTTATGTAGCAAAAATTTCAGCGCTTGTTGAAAAGCATAGCGATGTGTTGCTGCCCCTGTTATCATTGGCTCACATTTCGCATAGAACATATCATCGCTCCTACGAATTTCTACCTTTGTCTAGAGCTATTTCGCCCGAAGAAGTAGGTAGTAATGGTATAAACCTTGTATCACCCAAATACTACTTTCCTGTGGATTCAGGTCGAGGATTCTATGAATTGATTCTTGCTTTCACGCTCCTGTATGCTCTGGCAGAATCATTCATTTGCATCGGTGAAGGCGGAAAACCTCAGCTTGGAAAAATGCTGGAACAGTTCAAGGAATGGTATGTCGAGCTTGGTAATACTGAGGATGACACAGAAGAAGAAGAAGAAGAAGAAGAAGAAGAGGATGTTGCACTTTCAGAGATACCTGAGCTAGATAGTTATTCTTTCGTGAGAGCAGGTAAATGGTGGGCTGTGCTAGCTAGAGATAAATGGAAATGCCTTAGCTGTGGCAGGTCAGCACGAGAGGACGGTGTTTTATTGGAAGTTGACCACATCGTCCCTCGCTCAAAAGGTGGTTCTAACGACATGAGTAATCTACAAACCCTTTGTAAAAAATGCAACATTGGCAAAAGCAACAAAGATAGTACGAGATTATGCGTCATGTCTAACGACTTGATGAACCCAACATTGACTGAAGCTATTGATTACGGTGTTTGAAACATAAGAGTCGGAGAATTTTGGGGGAAATAAACCCGGGTTCGATATAACAGATAAAGGTAGTATTGAAGCCGGATGTAGTCTAAGTTATCTGTTAACAATTAGCAATTAGCCATTAGTAATTAGCCATTAGCAATTCCTGCCACCGCCGCCCTTAAATTACCTTGAAATTTCTCTAAAAGCTGATGGGACTCCTCGCGATCCAAACCAGTCCAGTGCATCATCAAAGCTAACTTCACAGACTTCTGGCTTTTTTCCAATAACAAACCAGCTTCCTCACGACTTAAATCTGTCAAATCTTGCAAAATTCGCACCGCGCGATCGCGCAACTTTTGATTAGTCACGGCCACATCAACCATCCGATTTCCGTACACCTTCCCCAACTTCACCATCACCCCAGTTGAAAGAATATTCAGCGCCATTTTCGTCACTGTACCAGCTTTCAGCCGCGTCGAACCTGCCACCACCTCTGGGCCCACCAATAGGCGAATATCAACATCAGCCTCAAAACTCACTTGTTCAGCAGGTACACAAGCCATAAACACAGTTTTAGCTCCCCGTTGGCGGGCCGCCTGCAAAGCACCAGCTACAAACGGCGTTGTACCTCCGGCAGTAATTCCAACAACGACATCCAACGAAGTAACATGACGGTGGGCGATCGCCTCCGCCCCATCCTGTGCCCGATCCTCCAAATCCTCCGAACTCCGTACCAAAGCCCCCGCACCGCCAGCAATAATTCCCTGTACTAACTCCGGTGGCGTACAGAAAGTGGGAGGACACTCCGCTGCATCTAAAACCCCCAAACGGCCGGATGTTCCTGCACCGACATAAAACAGCCGCCCTCCTTGACGTAAAGCCGCAGATGTGATGTCGATGGCTGTTGCTAAAGGTTCGCGAGCTGCTGCGATCGCAGCCAAAGTTTGAGCATCCTCTCGG
>DATGYA010000713.1:0-3509 GCA_035298405.1 Kamptonema sp.
TATTTGAGTTTTACCAACCCCAGATACACCAACTAGCAAAGCAAGATCAGAGAAATGTATGGGTTCAAATTGCCACTCTAATTCATGGTTAAAAAATGATATTTTTTTAATTTTCATTCGCCTTTCCTGTTAAAGATAATCTTTCTATTCATATACTATTTGTTATGAATTATTTTGTCACCACAAGGCGCGAACTAACTTAATTTCATCATAACTGTATTTTTCACCTAAAATTTGATAAATTGCGTTCAGTGAATTATCCCCCACAACTTCAATTGCAGCAATAATAGATTGCTGACGCTTATTACTAACCAACTGATTGATATCAACTGGTTGCTTCATTTCTATTAACTCAGCTAAATGACTGTAAACCGTGCTAGGGCGGATATCGCGCATTTCTGCTATTATTTCCACTGTCAAACCTTGCTGGTATAATTGTAATGTTAGCATCTGAGTATAAGATGGCTGATTTAGAATATTTTCAGCCTTTAAAGGAGTCGATGCGGTTGGCATTCCTTGTTCTTCACAATACTCTCGGATTGCCTCAATAAATTGTTTCCCATACTTATCTCGCTTGCGAGTTCCTACCCCAGAAATCTTTGCAAATTCATTTAAAGTTTGGGGGCGCTGTTCCGCCATCGCCCGTAAACTCGAATCAGGAAATACCACATAAGGTGGCACACCTTGCTCGTCAGCAATTTGTTTTCTAAGTGTACGCAACAACCCAAATAATATCTCTCCTTCTACTGCTGAAGAACGTGGTATTGCCTGTACTTCTTGTTTGCGAATAACTGCGATTTCAACAGTCCGTTCGCGCTTCATTATTTCCCAACTTCTAGCATTTAGTTTCAATACAGAATAACCGTCAGTTGTTTCATCTAGTAAACCTTGGTGCAACAGCGATCGCGCCAGCATTTTCCAATCTTCAGCGCTTTTTTCTTTGCCAATCCCATAGGTAGAAAGTTTGTCATGTCCATATTGTAAAATCTTTTGGCTTTTGGAACCTCGCAGCACATCAATAATATAATTCATGCCAAAACGTTCTTTGCATCTCGCCACAGCCGAAAGGAATTTCATCGCCTCAAGAGTCCAATCTTCCATTGGTTTTTGATTGCGGCAGTTATCGCACTGGCTGCAATTTCCGGGAAATGCTTCTCCAAAATAACTTAATTGAATTGTGCGCCGACAGTCTGAAGCTTCGGCATAATCAATTACCCGCCGGAACTGTTGAGTAGCAATTCGTTGTTCTTGAGGATCTGGTTTTTGTTCAATTAAATATTCTATAGTTTTGCGATCGCCATAACCCAGAAATAAAATACACTGGGCCGGTTCCCCATCTCTGCCAGCACGTCCAGCTTCTTGGTAATATCCTTCTAAATTGCGCGGCAAGTTGTAGTGAACGACAAAGCGCACGTCAGGTTTATTAATACCCATACCAAAGGCAACTGTCGCTACCATAATTTGCACATCATCGCGGATGAAGCGAGTTTGATTAATTGTGCGATCGCTATCGTTTAACCCTGCATGGTAAGGTAAGGCAGAAATACCGCATTGTTGGAGTTTATAGGCAAGTTCATCAACATTTTTGCGACTGAGACAGTAGATAATTCCTGAGCCTCCAGTTTTTTGAATTATCTGTAATAATTCAGAAAAACTATGCTTGGTTTTCGGTCGAACTTCGTAGTATAAATTAGGACGGTTGAAACTGGCGACGTGGATGTAAGGTTGTCTGAGAGCTAACTGTTGAGTAATGTCAGTACGGACGCGATCGGTAGCGGTGGCAGTTAGTGCCATAATCGGGATGTGTGGATAGCGATCGCGCACCTGCAACATCTGCCTATATTCTGGTCGAAAATCGTGACCCCATTCCGAGACGCAGTGAGCCTCATCAATCGCAAAGGCGGAAATGCCCAAACTTGCTTCCACCCGGTCTAGAAATGGCAAAAAACGCTCGCTCAGCAAACGTTCGGGAGCAACATAAAGTAACTTAATCTTACCCTCTAAAATCGCTGCTTCCCGCGATCGCGTCTCCATTACCGAGAGAGTGCTATTGAGAAAAGTTGCCCCAATCCCATTATCCTTAAGCGATTCCACTTGATCTTGCATCAGCGCAATCAGCGGCGACACCACCACAGTCAAGCCTGGTTTCAACAGTGCCGGCAATTGAAAGCATAAAGACTTGCCACCGCCAGTAGGCATGACAATCAGCATATCCCGCTTAGAGAGCGCTTCCTCGACAATTTGCCGCTGTCCAGGGCGAAAAGAATCGTACCCAAAAAAATGTTTTAGAGCCTGTTCGAGCGATCGCGGCTGGGTAAAAGTTGGCGGTAGCAGCGCTGACATTTACAGTAACTCATCGTTGACTTCCTCATTATTTTATGCTCGATCGGGACACAAACAGACTTAATAATCTAAAATCTAAAATTATCAACTGGATTAATCTATGCCGAAAGCTATTTGGAAGGGCGCAGTCTTAGCCGAAAGCGACGCTTGCGAAGTTGTAGAAAACAACTATTACTTCCCCCCTAACGCCATACACCAAGAATATTTCAAAGAAAGCAGTACCCATACTACCTGTCCTTGGAAAGGAGTAGCGAGTTACTACAGCATCGAAGTCGATGGCGAAGTCAACAAAGACGCAGCATGGTACTATCCCACACCAAAAGACGCAGCTAAAAATATTAGCGGCTACATCGCCTTTTGGAAAGGTGTTAAAGTAGAGCGTTAACAATTAGGGTGGGTAATGTCAAAGAATTACTCACCCTACTCCTCGGCCCAAGCCGCGATCGCCTCCCATCCTTGTCCCCGCCTGACAATACTCGGTTTCTCTTGAGTTAAATCAATAATTGTAGACACCTGATATCCCAAATCCGAGGTATCATCAACAATTACATCGACCAACTTTTCCATATAATCAAACATTTCAGCTTTGCCAAAATTTTCTTTTGCTGCTGCTAATGCGGCTACTGGTGCTTTTCCCTCATCATCAGTAGTAATATTAGCAGAAGTGGAAATAATCGGGCTGCCCAAAGCCTCCAACACTGCTAAACAAAATTTACGATCGGGGACGCGAATACCTGTAGTTTTACGCTTAGGTTCCATCACCAATCGCGGCACTAATTTGGTTGCTGGCAACAGGAAAGTATAAGGCCCCGGAATTAACCGCTTAATTGTGCGGTAGCCAGCATCGCTAACAACAGCATATTGCGCGATATTAGATAGAGAGGGACACATAAATGTCAAGGGTTTATCGTTAGATAACTGCTTGATCTTCCTTACCCGTTCCACCGCCGACTTAACATTAAGATCGCAGCCGATCGCGTAAACAGTATCAGTCGGATAAAGCATCACAGCCCCAGCTTGCAAGGCTTTTCTAATGTTCTCTATCTTATCTTTTTGCGGTGTCACTGGATGGACTTCGTAAATAGTAGCCATTATTTGATTTGTTAGTTGTTAGTTGTTAGTTGTTAGTTGTTGGTTGTTAGTTGTTAGTTGTTAGTTGTGATATA
>DATGYA010000714.1:0-6516 GCA_035298405.1 Kamptonema sp.
GCCACTTGCTGTAAAATATCTGAGAAACGGCGATTAAGGAGATGTTGCCGTTGTTGGAAAAGCGGGTGAATTATTTTAACATCGCCATTACTATCTTGTTCTGCTTGCAACAATTCAAGGATAAACCTGGCATACTCTTGGTCATTTTCCCCCTCAGAATTATCCCCATCTTCTCGATCCTGAATACCCAAGAATTGCCCTAACTGACTCGCCAAATTCCTTAAAAAATCCGCCGCATTTTCCTGGTCTTCCCCTGCCAAGTTTTCTGCTATTCTCTGGCAAACTCTGAGAAATTCTGCATCGAGTAATTCCGAGTTAGCCTGTAAAATCTGCGGTTCCTCACCATTGGGGCAACTGAGGAGTTGTTGAATCAGATTAGTGTAAGCTTGGGCGCGGTTTTCATCCATGATGGTGAGGGGGTAGGCAATAGCACCGATCTTAATCTTATCATAATTGCTGAGTGGCCAGAAACCTCGTTAGCCCGATAGTCCGCCAGGGGTTAAAACCCCTGTCTCATAGCAAAAGTCCTCGGTCGAGGACTAAAGAGTTTTTCATTTTTATCTCGGATTTTCAGTCGGTTTCAACCGACTTTCGCTATTAGCCAGGGGTTTCAACCCTTGGCGGATGTGTGCGACACCACCGACAGACATCGATGAGCAAATCTCATTTTCTGGTGCAGATATTACCAGAAATCCCTCTCTGCTTTTGTCCCATTGCAAGTTATTTTTAATCTGAGAAATGCACTCACCCACATTCTGTTGATATAGACTATCTATGCGATCGCAGTGCCATTCAAATATCACCACCCATTGAGGTTGCTCAGTCAGAATCAACTTGAGAAATTCATCAAAATTTTTACCTTCCCAATCTATCTCTGAACCATTTACCTCTAATTCTAAAAAGTCTAATCCTTTCCCTTGCACCGAAAAATTTAGCCATTGCATATTTCCATAAGCAGGGGGCAAGCGTTTGATTATATGGGTCGGAATTTCTCGCTCTACTAATTTTATATATTTGCCCCAAAGGTAATATTTTTCACCTTGGGGATACTCTACACCACCCCAAGTAAAAGTTTCCTGATGACATTCTAAATAATCAAGAGTCTGTCTTGTCGAAAGTAATATTTCAAAACAAGCATCCATAAGTTCTCCTTTAACTAATCAACATCTCTGGCATACCACCAAAATTTTTGCAATCCAGATTCCCATCTTTTCTGTTCCCAATTGTAGCAGAATTCGTGGATATGGGGGTTGGGATGATCGGAGGGGCGATCGTGATCCGTCCAATCTACTCTACCCCAAGGTACATCATAGCCATTAGCTTTCGGCCAAGTTGATGAGGGGAAAGTTGCTGACTGGCGGTAACAAATGTTATCACTTCCATATCTTCTTCCAAGTGTTGTATGGGGTCGTCCTTCTGCGAGTGGATCTGGTAAGGGAATATCCTCTCCCTGTATTGTTTGCTGATTCAGAGAGAATTCTGGTATATAATAATCGCTGTTTGTTGACAGAATATTCTCCTTATACTTCTTGTAAAATGCGACTATTCAAACGCTGATATTCATCCTCTAGCAGCCACATTTTAACATCATCATAATTGTCAGTGATGAAAAGGCAGACTAAGCGATCGGAAAATCTTGTCATATCAATTCTTAATTCCCGTTGCCGCAATTCCCCGAATAAATTGCTTTTGACCTGCCAAGAATAACAGCACTACAGGCAAAGTTGCGATCGCAACCGCCGCCATTAACAACGACCAACTACTTGTAAACTGTTCTTGAAACTCAGCCAAAACTAACTGCACCGTCCTTAACTCCGGCCGCGTCGTAAACACCAACGGCTTAAACAGATCGTTCCACTCGCCAATAAACGCAAACAAACATAATGTCACCAAAGCCGGACGTGCTAAAGGTAACATCACCAACCACAAAACTTGCCATCGATTCGCTCCATCCAATACCGCCGCCTCTTCCAATTCCACCGGAATTGAGCTAAAATATTGGCGCATCAAAAAAATCCCAAATCCACTTGCCGCCGTCGGCAAAATCAGAGCCCCGTAGGTATTAAGCAAGTGTCCCCACTTCAAAACCAGGAATATTGGAATCACCAATAGCTGAAACGGAATTACCAGCGTTGCCAAAACCACCAAAAGCAGAGCTTGTCGCCCCCGGAACCGCAATCTAGCCAAAGCGTAACCAGCTAAAGCTGATGTGACTACCTGAAACCCCGTCACCCCCAGCGCCACCACAGTAGAATTAATAAAGGCTAGTAGAAAGTGTCCCCTGTGCCAAGCTTCGAGATAATTGGCTACAGTTAAACCAGTTGCTTTCACAGAAGCCGGAGAGAATGATGTAACAATTACAACAGCTAGGGGTAGCAGCACCGCAGCGGCACCAACTAGCAGCAAAACCCAACTGAACATTTCCCATGCTCTGGATGTCTGAATTTGTTTGACCATAAAAGCGCTCCCGCGCAGGGTAAAGTGCGGAGTTTTCAGGCTTTGAACCTCTGTAGCTTCGCCAAGTCTGACAAAACTGGTAAATTGTTCGTTTAAATAGGTAAAGTAAACTATAAGCTAAGTTAAGTTCAAATAACTTTACCTTTTGCGCCAAAGCTCCAAAGCTCTATTTAAGTATTTACTCTTTTGTGATGAGGAGACGACAGACCTATGCAGCAGCTTGAGGCTAGCCCAACAATCGACTTTGAAACGGCAACCTACAAAGATGCCTACAGCCGGATTAACGCCATTGTAATCGAAGGCGAGCAGGAGGCTTACGACAACTACATCAGATTAGGCGAAATGCTGCCTGCTCAAAACGATGTGTTGGTTGGCTTGGCCAAGATGGAAAACCGTCACATGAAAGGTTTCCAAGGTTGCGGCCGCAATCTTAAGGTAACGCCGGACATGGAATTTGCCAAGGATTTCTTCGCGCCACTACACGGCAATTTCCAAGAAGCCGCTGCCGCAGGTAAGGTGGTGACTTGTTTGGTGATTCAATCTCTGATTATCGAGTGTTTCGCGATCGCAGCTTACAACATCTACATCCCTGTTGCCGATGACTACGCCCGAAAAGTCACCGAAGGTGTAGTTAAAGATGAGTACAGCCACCTCAACTTTGGCGAAGAATGGCTAAAAGCTCACTTTGAGGACTCCAAAGCTGAAGTCGAAGCCGCCAACCGCCAAAATTTACCCCTAGTTTGGCGAATGCTAAACCAAGTCGAGAAGGATGCTCACGTTTTAGGAATGGAAAAAGACGCTCTCGTTGAGGATTTTATGATAGCCTACGGCGAAGCCCTTAGCAATATCGGCTTTACCACTCGCGATATTATGCGGATGTCTGCCTACGGTCTCACCGCTGCATAGAATTTGTTAGTGGTTAGTAGTTAGTGGTTAGTAGTTAATAGTTAATTATTAGTAGTTAGTAGTTAGTAGTTAGTTTACGGTTAATAGTGGACAGGTCGTCTGTCAACCACAACCACAAAAAAGCAACAACTAACAACCAACAACTAACAAGTAGTAATGACGAAAAACATCAACTAACAACTAACAACTAACAACTAACAATTAACAAACAACAATTCACAACAGAAAACTGACTTTTTATTTAATGTTTGGTTTAATCGGTCACTTAAGTAGCTTAGAACACGCCCAATCAGTCGCCAAAGAGTTGGGCTATCCAGAATATGCAGATCAGGGGCTTGACTTTTGGTGTAGCGCTCCGCCTCAAATTGTTGACAACATCACTGTAACGAGTGTGACTGGTCAAAAAATAGAGGGTCGGTATGTAGAATCCTGTTTTCTGCCAGAAATGCTGGCTAGTCGGCGGATTAAAGCAGCAACGCGGAAAATAATTAATGCGATGGCTCACGCTCAAAAGCACGGGATTAATATCACGGCTTTAGGTGGATTTTCTTCAATTATCTTTGAAAATTTCAACTTACAGCAAATTCAACAAATTCGGAATATTAAGTTAGAGTTTGAGCGATTTACTACGGGGAATACTCACACTGCGTACATTATCTGCCGCCAAGTGGAAGAAGCCGCGCCTAAATTAGGCATAGATTTGTCACAAGCTACTGTTGCAATTTGTGGGGCTACTGGTGATATTGGTAGTGCTGTCTGTCGCTGGTTGAGTAACCGGACAAATGTTAAAGAATTGTTGTTCGTTGCTCGCGATCGCGAACGTCTACAAGCATTAGAATCAGAATTGGGGCGCGGCAAAGTTATGGATTTGGAGGAAGCGCTACCTCTGGCTGATGTTGTAGTTTGGGTAGCAAGTATGCCCAAGGGAGTGGAAATCGATCCTAAAGAATTAAAGCAACCTTGTTTGATGATTGATGGTGGCTATCCTAAAAATTTGGCAAGCCAAGTTCAACATCCCGGAGTTTATGTACTTCAAGGTGGTATCGTCGAGCATTCCCTAGATATTGACTGGAAAATTATGAAAATAGTCAGTATGGATGTACCAGCTCGCCAGTTGTTTGCTTGTTTTGCTGAATCGATGTTACTAGAGTTTGAAAAGTGGTACACGAATTTTTCGTGGGGACGAAATCAAATTACTATAGAGAAGATGGAGATGATTGGTAAAGTCTCAATTAAGCATGGATTTCGACCCCTATTGTCATTCTAAAACTTCTCCTACCAAGTCCAAATTTATTACCCACTTTTGAGGATAGTCCGCGTAGGCGGACTTTGTTTTTATAGGCGCTATTTTTAATCGCCAGGACAAGTATAGCTAGAGGCTAGGTAAGAGGGAAGAGGGAACGGGGAACAGTAAAGGTTTCAGGCTGGTTAATAATTTCTTAAGACAGTGTCATTTACTTTTGTCCGATTACTTACCCGCAAGCAATTCTAAGTTGAGAGTTAGTTCCTTTTACTTGATTCTCGGAGGCTTTGCCTTGGCTAAGTGCGGTTTGAACAGCGCTACGGAGTTCGCACTCAGTGGCAGGTTTGCCAATAAAGGCTGTGGCTCCCATTGTTAAGCAATATAAGCGAGTAATTTCTTGTATCGCGGATGAATAGACTATTACTGGAATCTTGACTGCTTGATTTGACAGCGTTTCGAGCACTTCAAAACCATCTTTTTCTGGCATTTCAATGTCAAGTATAATACAGTCAGGATGATAAATGGTAATCATTTCTAGGCATTCTCGACCGTTGCTAGCTTCTAGTATTTGGTGATTGTCTGCTAGCATTGCTTGTCGAGTTTGTTGCCGCCAACTTGGTCGATCGTCAGCGATCAAAATTAAGCTCATTTTCCTGCTCCTTTAAAGTTTACAATCAATTATTGGGCTGATTTAAGCTTACTCGTGTCAACTTATACTCCGAGGGGTAATACCCTACAACCTATAGTAAAATTAATTTTAGTTAAGCTCCATCAACCTTTGGGCTGATTTGGTAATCAATTTGTGACATACGTAGAATTTCGGAGTCAACCACCCACCACTAATCGGAGTACCGATATAGTGGGGGCTTGTTCATAGCCGAGTTGACCAGTCTCAGTCTTAACTGACTACGTTTAAGGCAAGCGTTAAAGTACCTACCAGAGAATGCGAAGCTAGTTCTCTGCTCTAGAACTTGAAAGTTAAACAGGTGTAAAGGTTAAGCCAGTGCTTTCAAGATAGTTACCGACCTTAAACATTGACGAAGCTACCATTACCCCGCAAGGGAGGACTTAAAATGTCTAATTTCGTTTTTCTACTTGATACTCAGAAACAACCGCTTAATCCCATACGACCAGGAATGGCTCGTAAGTTACTAACTGCTGGGAAAGCAGCAGTATTTAGGAGATATCCATTTACCATAATTCTGAAAGTGGAGGTAACAACAACCTCAGAACCAATTACATTAAAAATAGATCCTGGTTCTCAGACAACTGGCATCGCCTTAGTTCAAGGAGAAAAGGTAATTTGGGGTGCTGAATTAACTCATCGGAGTCAAGCAATAAAAGCCAGTCTAGAGTCTCGTCGCTCAATACGCAGAGGAAGAAGAAACCGCCATACTCGCTATCGTCAAGCCAGGTTCCTAAATCGTACCCGCCCTAAAGGTTGGCTAGCACCAAGTTTGCAACACCGTGTTGAAACAACTCTGACTTGGGTAAATAAGTTAATTCGACTTGCTCCTATTGGTTCAATTGTTCAAGAGCTTGTACGGTTTGACTTACAGCAGTTAGAAAACCCTGAAATTTCTGGAGCCGAGTACCAACAAGGTACTTTGTGTGGCTACGAAATCCGGGAGTATTTACTAGAGAAATGGGATAGAAAATGTGCATACTGTGGTATTGAAAATGTGCCGTTGCAGGTTGAACATATTCACCCTAAAGCCAAGGGTGGTAGTAACCGAGTCTCTAATCTTTGCCTTGCTTGTGAGAAGTGCAATGCCAAGAAAGGTACTCAGAGTATTGAGAAGTTTCTAGCTAAAAAAACAGAGGTTTTAAAGCGGATTTTATCTCAGGCAAAGCGTTCTCTCAAAGATGCGGCAGCAGTTAATTCGACTCGTTGGGCATTGCTTAATCGT
>DATGYA010000715.1:0-2126 GCA_035298405.1 Kamptonema sp.
TTTGTGAATGACGCAATTTTGGTAGAGATAGTGGAGAATATCTGTCAGTTGGAGCGCAATGTTAAGAAATTCTGCTAAAGGTAAATATTTATTTGTTTTACTGTCATTTGTCCCTCTTTTAAGAGAATAAGTAGATAACGAAACTCCGCCAAAGTCTTCCATCACTAAGGCATAGCTATTGCGGTAGGCTTCTAGACTCAGGGGTTGAATAATGCTAGCAAAGGTGAGATTTTTGGCAATGGTGTATTGGTTGCGAAATTGCAGGAGTTCGGTAAAGTTGGGATATTCGTTTCGCAGTAGTTTGATCACCACAGGTTGTTGGTCACTAATACGGATGCCTCTATAGACTAGGGTGCGCGTACCTGCGTATAATTGTTCTGTGATTTGATAGTTTAAAAAATTTGGACACGCGTTCATCACTCGTTCATTCTCTATTAGACAACAGGTGAATTCAATTATATTCTATTATTTGACAGGGATAGCGATCGCGAACTCAGTACCCACACCCACAGTCGAATTACAAATCAATTTCCCGCCATGTTTTTCTTCAATGATTTGACGCGCGATCGCCAATCCCAATCCCGTACCTTTGCCTACTCCCTTCGTTGTAAATGACTGGTCAAATATCTTTTGTTGAACGGCTTCATTTATGCCTTTACCATTATCAGCAATGGTAATTTTTACCTCTCTATCTTCTACAAAAGTGGTAATTTTAATGCAATTAGGATGCGCTTTTATTTCTGCAAAAGTACGCCCGATATTCGACTCATCTAAGGCATCGATCGCATTCGCCATAAGGTTCATAAACACCTGGTTAATCTGTCCAGGGAAACATTCGATCGCCGGAATATTACCGTAGTCTTTCACTACTTCAATGGCGGGTCGATCGTCTGAAGCTTTCAATCGATATTTGAGAATTAAGATTGTGCTGTCAATACCCTCGTGGATGTTAAAGAGCACTTTGTAGTCTTTGTCAGCTCTAGAAAAGGTGCGGAGGCTAGTGCTAATACCTTGGATGCGATCGCAGCCCAATTGCATCGAGTCAATCATTTTAGGCAAATCTTCGATGATATAATCTAAATCTATATCTTCGGCATGGTCTGTAATCTCTGTTTCCGGGGCGCGATCGCGATAGAGATTGAGATGGTCTACTAAGTCTTTAACTGTAGACTTGGCTTCATTCAAATTGCCAGAAATAAAGCCTACAGGGTTATTAATTTCATGAGCAACACCAGCAACTAAGTTACCCAAGGCAGACATCTTTTCACTTTGAATCATTTGCAATTGGGTGTTTTGCAAGTTGTGCAACGCCTGTTCTAATAAGAGTGATTTTTGCTGCAAGGCAAGTTCAGCTTGTTTGCGATCGCTAATATCTAACACCAATCCATCCCAAACTAGAGTTCCATCAGCAAGTTTTTGGATTCGAGTTTCGATGTGAATCCACTTGAGGATTCCCGATGATGTCACAACTCGCCCTGACCAATCCAAGGGAGTTAGGGTTTGTATCGAGTCGGTAACGGATTGCTGGTAACTTGCACTATCCTCTGGATGGATCGATTCTGTAAGAACCTCCATATTAGCGATCGCTTGCTCTGGCGTGATTTCAAACAAGTCGTAACACTCAGCACTGACGTAGGTTAGATATCTGACCCCATCGGCAGTCGATCGGGCTTGATAAACAACGCCCGGAACATTATCTACCAATTTCTCAAAGCGAGAGTTACTAGCACTCAATTCATTGAGCGATCGCTCTAGCTTTTGGGCATAGGTTTGTGACTGTTCATAAAGTCGCGCATTTTCTAGGGAGATAGCAGCTTGAGCGCAAAGTAAAGTTAGGAGTTCCACGCGATCGCTTGTAAAGGCTCCCGTCACTAAACTATTTTCTAGATATAAAATGCCCATCAACTTCCCTTGATGCAAAATCGGGCTACACAAGATACTCTGAGGCTGCTGACGGATGATATATGGGTCATTTGCTAAAGTCAGATCGGCTGTTGCGTCCATGAGGACAACAGTCTGTCTGTTGTGCAAGACTTTGTAAATTAGCTTCAGGGGAATGTCTTGGCTTTCCTCAGCAGGAATTTTCTGCAACACAACTGGCTCCGAACCTTCGGTAATTGAGCCTT
>DATGYA010000716.1:0-12461 GCA_035298405.1 Kamptonema sp.
AAGTTACGATACCCTTTTGCAATCACCTATTTCCTGCGGTTGAAAAAAGTCTAAAAAGCAACGATGAGGCAGCTAGAGCTATCAAAGAATTCAAAAATATTATTGAGTCTATAAAGAGCTATCATCAGCGTATTTTTCAAATATTTGCGAGTCATGTTCACATAGAATCCTAGTTATACCATTTCTCCAAATTCATGCAACAGTAGCAACAGTATGTTTATTCTATGTAATAAAGTCAACGATGTTGACTGTAGCATACTTTTAGAGAAATGGTATTAGATGATGAAACTGCTAATTTCAGATTCAAGCCAGACCTTGCCCTTACGCAGAGTGGCATAATCACATTACTTTTTTATACGCAATAATTGGTTGACGAGCTTGTTCGTAATGTAACTCATTCGGTTAAAACCGCTCTATCCAATCCCCTAAATTGACCATAATTCCTATAGGAGCGGGTTACAAATATCTATAATCAAACACTCCTAGATATTGTAAACCCGCCCCCCACTCCTAACAATGGTTAATCAACCAAACTTGATATAACCAAAATCAAGAGGCCCAAAGAATCACACCCACTTCATAAGGACTACTGAGATAATCGTGCTTAGGCAAAACCCGCATCGACAAACCCTGTAACCCACTGGAAGTATAAGTAATATCAGCCGTGTAAAGAGTCGCATTGTGAGCATCTTCTCCCACATACTCCATTACCACCGGAACGCCGCTCACAATTTGTCCATTAGTATCCAGAGCACCTTGATAAAGTTCCACCTGAACATCAGCAGGAGTCAATCCCGCTAAATTAATCCGAGCTTTTACAGCAATTGGCTGATTCACCTTAATATCAACATCTTCTGAGACATCAACTGCCTCAATTTTGATGTCATACCACTTCTCAAGCAACTGCTTCTTCCACTGAGATAACTCCTTAGCAGGAGCATAACCTTCAGCACTCATTCCATAGAAGCGATCGCTAGCTGGAAAATAAGCTCGCCGCGCATAATCTTTCACCATGCGAGCAGTATTAAAGAAAGGACAATTCAAACGAATTGCATCCTTCATCTTCGCTACCCAACCGCGAGGAATTCCATCATGGTCGCGGTCATAAAATAGCGGTACAACTTCCTTCTCCATCAAGTCATATAAAGCATTCGCCTCAACCTCATCTTGATACTCAGTATCCTCATAAAACTCACCATGACCGATCGCCCAACCAGTACGAGCATAATCTGCCTCATCCCACCAACCGTCTAAAATGCTCAAATTTGGCAAACCATTCATTGCTGCTTTCATCCCCGAAGTCCCGGAAGCCTCGCGGGGACGGCGGGGTGTATTTAACCACACATCGCAACCCGCCACCATCAACCGAGAAATATTGATATCGTAATTGGGGAGAAACACAATTGAATCTCGCACATCTTGTTCGCGGATGAAGTGAACGATATCGCGGATCAATTCTTTACCGGGAATATCCATTGGGTGAGCTTTCCCAGCGATCACAAATTGCACGCGGCGGCCTTTTTCCTGCATAATCCGCTTAATGCGATCGATATCCCGCAGAAACAAAGTAGCGCGTTTGTAAGTAGCAAAACGACGGGCAAAACCAATTGTTAAAACACTAGGATCGAGGGCTTCTTGGGCGTAGTCTATTTCCTTTTGTGAAGAACTGCGATCGCGCAAACTCTTCACCAACCAATCCCGCGCAAACACCACCAACTCCAAACGACAGCGTTCGTGATTGCGCCACAACTCCTCATCAGGAATAGTAGACAAACGATCCCACAAGCGATCGTCCTTCGCCGTCATCTCCCAGTCAGGGCCAAGATAGCGATCGTACAACTCCTGAGTAGGCTTAGCCACACAACTACGGGCGTGTACCCCATTCGTAATCGACGTAATCGGTACTTCATCCACAGGCAATCCCGGCCACAAATCCTGAAACATCGGGCGAGAAACTTTACCGTGCAAAGCCGCCACACCATTGACAAAACTAGACATTTTAATTGCCAAGATTGCCATATTCAGAGGCGCAACCAAATCCCCCGTATCTTCCCGGCCCAAAGCCAGAAATTCGTCTTGGGATAAACCGAAAATATCGGCATAATAACCGACATAGTGCATCACCATTTCTGGCTCAAACAAATCAAAACCAGCCGGAACAGGCGTGTGAGTAGTAAACACACTACTGGACACTACCACTTGTTCCGCCGCCTCAAAACTCAGCTTCTCTTCCTGCATCAAAATCCGGATGCGTTCCAAAGCCATAAACGCCGCGTGGCCTTCATTCATGTGATATGTCGTCACTTTCAGCCCCAAAGCCTTAAGCATCTGCACGCCACCGATACCCAGCATAATTTCCTGGTGCATCCGCAGATCCTTATCACCACCATAAAGTTGGTCAGTGATGTCTTGGTCATAGCGGTTGTTTGGTTCAATATTCGTATCCAGCAAATACAGAGGTATCGTTCCTACTTGCACTCGCCAAATCCGTGCATACACCTTGCGACCAGGATAATCTACCGCAATTCGCAACTCTGACCCATCGGGATTGAGTTCTAAATGCAGCGGCATATTATAGAAATCGTTGATCGGGTAGCGTTCCTGCTGCCAACCATCGGCGTTAAGATACTGAGAAAAATAGCCTTCTTGGTACAGCAAACCGACACCGACGAGGGGTAAACCTAAATCGCTAGCAGATTTGAGGTGGTCGCCAGCGAGCACACCTAAGCCGCCGGAGTAGATGGGTAAAGCTTTGACTAAGCCAAATTCCATCGAGAAATAAGCGTAACATTCCTTTTGTTGCGTACCGCGCTGCTTGTGATACCAAGCTCGGTTTTTGAGGTAATCGTCTAATTGGAGGGCTGCACGGTTCATTTGAGCCAAGAAGCCTTGATCTTCGGAGACTTCCTGTAGTCGTTCCTGAGATATGGTTCCCAGCATCAATACCGGGTTTTGGTTGCTGGATTCCCACAAGTCGCGATCGAGGCGGCGAAACAAGTCCTTAGTTTCGACATTCCAATCCCAGTGCAAGTTGTAAGCAAGCTTGCGTAAGGGTTCTAGACTTATGGGTAGGGAAGGAGAAACGTTAAATTTGCGGATCGGCTGCATGGACAAATCCTCTAATTTTAGATACGGTTATTTTCTGCGGTGTTGAGTCTCAAAACAGTTAACAGTTAACAGTTAACAGTTAACAGTTAACAGTCAACAATTTAAAATTGGTTGTCACGTTCCTAAAAGTTATGAGCCAGACGATCGCACAACTCCAAGCAGAAATCGCCGCCTTGCAAGCGGAAATCCCCCCCCTGCAAGGGGAACGGGACGAACTTAACAGACAGCGCTCTTCATTCCGGGTCGCTGTTGCTTTTCCTAAGAATAACTCGCCTGAAGCCTTGGCTGAGTTCCACCAGCGTAATGCCTCTGCTGCGGCTAACTGGTTGGATCAACTTAAGGAAATTGACAAGGCTATTAAAGCTGTAGAAAATCAACTTTCCCAAAAACAAGCAATGCTGACTCACAAGCAAGCTCAATTGGATAAGTTACGCTCTCAGCAGGAATGGCTGGAACTTGAGCGGCGGGTACAAGTAGGGGGAAAACGCTTGCAATCTCAAGCTCAAAAAATTAATCAGCTAGCGGCTCAGCTAGCGGCGGAAATCCAGACTTTTAAGGAAATTTACGAAGATGTTAATCCGAGTTATTGCCAGTGGTTGCAAAAACCTGTAACTATTGTTGAGTTTTCGGCAACTGCAATTCCTCATGTTTTCTTTCAAGGCAATAAGTTTGAACTGGGCAGTCAGGAAATTGACTGGAATCAGGAATTGGAACTGGAAAATGGGGAGTAATATAGGCTAGTGGCTAATGGCTAATAGCTAATGGCTAATGGCTAATTAAAAGCATTGCCTAGTTAGTTGAAAACTGCATGATGAGTTATCAGTTTTAAATGAAGAATTTTATTTTGTTGGTGATGTTTATTCTGGTTGCTGTTGGGGTAGCAGGTTGGGGTTCTTACTCTTGGCCGCCGTCACCTGGAACACAGATACAAAGCGATCGGACTACGGAGGTTTCCCAAAACCCATTACCGACAGTTACTACTGACCAAAAAAATGTAGAATTGCCGCTGGTTGATGCTGAGCGACTTTGGCGGCATCTTGAAGCTTTGGTTGGTGAACGTTATGAGGATAGCGATCGCGATCGCACTCAAAAATACATATTTCAACAACTGCAATCAATGGGATTTTCACCCCGGTTGCAACCTTTCAATGCAGGTGTTAATATCTTCGCTCAACGACAAGGTACCGATCCTTCATCGGGTGCTATTTTAGTTGCTGCACACTATGATTCTGTGTTGCGATCGCCTGGTGCTGATGATAATGCTACTGGGGTCGCAACTGTTCTGGAGGTTGCCCGTCTATTGGGTTCTCGCCCAACACCTCGTACTCTACAAGTGGCATTATTCGACCGCGAAGAACTCGGACTTTTGGGTAGTTTAGCTTTTGCTGGCAAACCATCCCATTTGCAAGATTTGCAAGGCGTGATAGTTTTAGATATGGTTGGTTATGCTTGCCACACTGCGGGCTGTCAAAGGTATCCAGAAGGATTAGTTTCTAATCAACTTTTAGAAGCTGCTGGTATTACTTCCCCAGATCGTGGAGAATTTTTAGCTGTGGTGGGAGATGCTGAACATTTACCGCTATTGGCGACTTTCGCTGATTCTCGCATGGCGGGTTTACCGCCTGTGGTGACGCTACCAGTTCCCTTAAAAGGTGTGCTGACACCAGATGTACTGCGAAGCGATCATGCACCTTTTTGGTATAAGGGAGTCGGTGCAGTGTTGGTGACTGATACGGCAAATCTGCGATCGCCTCACTACCACCAACCTAGTGATACCCTAGCAACTATTGACCGTTCTTTCTTTGCTGGTGCCGCTCAAATTGTTATCAATGCTACGGCTAAATTATTAGTTAGTAGTTAATAGTTAGTTGTTAGTTGTTAAGGGAACAGGGAACAGGGAACAGGTAACAGGTAACAGGGGAAAGCTGACAATGAATAATAAAGAAAACTTACGGCGGCATTTACTTCAAATAGACAATCGTAGCTATAAAGCCTATAAAGATATTCAAGGCATCTATGATTTTTCTCATTTTACTCTGATTATTGATTACGTTCAGGGCGATCCTTTCGCATCTCCGAGTAAATTTAGAGTCCAAATCCCACAAAGTATTGCTCAATTTCCTCGCGAACTTTATATTACACCAAGCCGAGAAATTGCATTTAGAGATTATTTGACTCGCCAATTCGATCGGGTAGCTTACAGTATTAGCGGTCGTCGTGGGACTGGGAAAAGTGGTCTGATTGCTGTTACTAAGTTCGGTCAAGAAGTTTTAGAGCGCACGTCAGCTTTGATTAACGATCAAATAGTTGAGTTGCGTTTTGTGGTGGGCCTCCCGGCTGGAGGACGTACCATTTTAGGCCATCAAGCTGCTGAAATGCTGTGTGATGATATTCCCCATATTGTTAATAAAGCTCTTAAATATTCGGTACTGAATCCGGCTGAATGTCGCCGCCATGTTGAAACTGTAGAAGATGCTGAATGGCTGCGTCAACAATTACCTGCAAGAGGATTAGTTGCTTTCATTGCTGATGGTGCAATTTTACCTCGCCGTACTGGTGTTGATGACCGCCCTTTATTAAAGAATGCTATAACTTTTAAGTCGCCACCTTCTTTAGAAGTGCAGTTTAATTGTCCAAATCGCGGTAGAATTACTGGTATGGGCATTCCCGCTGGTGTTACTTTAATTGTGGGCGGCGGTTATCATGGTAAATCTACTTTACTCAGGGCTATTGAGTTAGGGGTTTATAATCATATTCCTGGTGACGGGCGGGAATTCGTAGTAACAAATCCTGGGGCGGTAAAAATTAGAGCTGAAGACGGTAGAAGCGTTGTTGGGGTAGATATTTCGCCTTTTATTAATCAGTTGCCGCAAGGTCGATCTACTACTCAGTTTTCCACAGAAAATGCTAGTGGTAGTACGTCGCAAGCTGCTAATATTATGGAGGGTTTGGAGGCGGCTGAGGCAACTGATTTAATTGATGGGTTATCGATTGGTAGCAAGGAGTCTGGAGAATATAGAGCTTTGGGTGGTGAGTTTAAGAGGTTAGTATTATTAGTTGATGAAGATACAGCAGCGACTAATTTTATGATTCGCGATCGCAGAATGCAGGAACTAATCGCGAAAGAGAAAGAACCAATTACGCCATTTATCGATAAGGTGAAACAATTATATTATGACTACCGGGTATCAACGATTTTGGTGATGGGTGGAAGTGGGGATTATTTTGATGTGGCAGATACTGTAATTGCGATGGAGAATTTCCAAGCATACAATGTCACGGAAAAGGCAAAAAAAATCGCGATCGCTTACTCCACAAGTCGAGCTGCTGAAGGCGGCACACATTTTGGTAAAATTACTCAGCGAGTCCCAATTCCTGATAGTTTAGATCCCAGTCGCGGTAGGCGAGATGTGCGAGTTAAAGTTCGGGATGTTGATGAAGTCGCTTTTGGGACAGAAGATATTGATTTAGCTGCTGTTGAGCAAATTGTGGATAGCGGACAATTGAGAGCGATCGCAGCGGCAATGGTTTATGCTAAACAGGAATATATGGATGGAAAGCGGACTTTATCGGAAATACTCGATCGCGTCATGGCCGATATTCAATCTCAGGGTATGGACATTTTATCACCTTTTCCCCAAGGAGATTTTGCCATGTTCCGCCGACATGAATTAGCAGCAGCAATTAATCGCCTTCGCAGTTTATCAGTTGTAGATCGAACGCGGTAAAAGGAAGAAATAAGAAGGGTAGGAAAGCTAATGGTTAACAGTTAACTGTTAACTGTTAACTGTTAACTGTCAGCAGCAATCAAATCTATTTCAAAAAACAACTCTCCAATCTCCCCAAACTTACCTGAAATCATATTTTCCCACAGGTTCCATTTTCATTTAGACGAAGAATACCAAGCCAGCCACTGGGATATTTTTGACGAGCTTTTTGGATTGCTACCTCTTCATCTGGATCGATAAAATAGTCGCCACTATTGCCCTCAATAATAATAAACCAGTTGTAATGGTCAGCTATCAGTCCCGGCTTAACTCGGTCAAAAATTTCGCGATACTGCCGATCGATCGCTTCTCGTTCAGCTTTGTATTGAGCAATTTTTTCAGGCGGCCACTGAATTTCTGGAAATATACGACCGCGACGGATAGGGCGAGTATTAGATGTTTGAGTCATACTTAGATTTACTCGTTTAACTAAAATCATATTTTACTAGAAGCTCTAGCCTCGTTCCCAGACTCAGCCTGGGAACGAGAACATAAAAGAATACAAAAACCTAGCCTGCTGCCAAACTCCTCATACTTAATGGAACCATATCTCCGTGTGCCGTCAGGCCTAATAACATCGGTTCGTTAGGTCGAATTATTTCTCCAGTAAGGACGCAACGCTGCTCCTGCTCTGCTGTAGCCGTAAAGCTCGCTCGAATATCCGATCGCGAAAATTGTGACTGAAAATCTCCAGATTTTTGCTGTACATAATTCCAGAGGAGATCTCGAATCAAAGCTTGATAGCCTTGATTACCAGCGATCTCCTTCAGCCTCTCCTTTAGCTCTCGTTCTAGGCGAATGCTGGTGACTTCCATTTCGGTGGTAGAAGTTCTGGGAAGGGTGTACATATTTTTTTCCTCAAATGGGTGGACATATCTGTAATATCAGTGTAGTATGTTTACAGCTAGATTTAAAGCCCTCTTTTAACTTTCTCCCAAACTGTGAACCTACTTACCTCCTCAACCTATCGACCCAACACCAATCGCCTCAGCGGTGGTGTAGATGGCTCGTGGTGCGTTTTGAACGGGAGTTTTGCAGGCAAACGCTTGTTTCGGGGAGGTTATAGTGAGTTAGGACTGGCCGAAGAGATTAATAATGAGTTGGATCGGGGCACACTGCTAATCGCAGGGGCACATCGAAATCGACAAGCGGGAGGTACGGCGAAATAGCAGTACCTATATAGGACGAGAAAATGTGCTTAGTAGCAATTTTTCCAGCCCCCGCTTCTGACAAGAGAAGTGGGGGTTTATGATTTTAGATTTTAGATTTTAGGGAAGGGGAGTAAGTATCTCTCTTAATCAGGAGAGAGGTTTCAAGAGGTCAAAAAAATTTGAAATATTGATAGGAGGAGTGAGCCATGACATTTGCAGCAGATGTATTAAGGCAATCCGTAGTAGTGTTTTCGAGGAATTATTTGCCGATGAGCCGAATTAATATTAAGCGGGCGATCGCGCTTTTGGTGGCTGGTAAAGCTGAACCTCTCGATTTTACTACGGGCAAGGGCTGGATCGTGCGATCGCCCAGTACCGCAATCTGCGTACCCGAACAAATCCGCTTGACTTTCACAAGCAATGAACGGATTTGGAAGGTGCCACCAGTGAATCGCCGCGAAGTGTTGCGACGTGATGGCCACTCCTGTCAATACTGCGGTAGCACTAAGCGTTTAACGCTAGATCATGTGATGCCGAGAGCCCAAGGCGGGGCGCACACTTGGGACAACATTGTGACTGCTTGCGAGAAGTGTAATTCTCTCAAGGGCGATCGCACTCCCTTACAAGCAGCAATGCCTTTACGAACTAAGCCAAAGGCTCCTATGCACCCTGCTGTTGCTTTTGCTGAAGTGTTTTGGCACGAACAACAGATCGATTAGTTGTTATTTGTTAATTGTTGGTTGTTAGTTGTAGATTTTTGGTTATAGATTTTTGTTTATTGTTAGTGCAAAACAGCAAAAATCAACCACAAACCCGGAATAATTAACCACGAACAACTAACAACTAACGACTAACAACCAACAATTAATAATGAAAATTTTGGGCTGTCAATATGCTGAAGTTGACTTACACTGAAACAGGCTTTAACCTAGAGCGTTTGGCTCAATCCCCTGAACAGTTGGTGGCGCTGCGGGTGATGTTGGCTATGCGAGTTGGCCAAACTGTCTGCATTGAGCCGAGCACTGCTGCATTTTTGCTACCCACAAATTTGTCGGCTTTGTCTTTGCTAGAAACAGAGGTACGGCGAGATGGAAGTGATGCGATCGCGCTTTCTGTAGCTGATGCTGATTTTGTGGAGGTAAATCTACGCGGAACTTGGCTGTCGGCAGATGCTAAGGGTGCAGATGGTTTGTTTGTAACTGTGTTGAGCGATCGCGCGGAGTTTTTGTTGTTGAAACTTTGGCTGGAAGCACAAGCAGGTGCTTCTGTTGTCAAGGAAGATTGCTAATTGCTAATGGCTAATTGCTAACCGTGATTTTGTAGGGGTAGTGCCCCCGTGCCTACCCCCCTCACTCTGGGCGGGCACGGGGGCACCGCCCCTACTCAATTGCAAGCCACTACAAATACTTCTGCAACAGCAGACTTAACTTATCTTTAGTCGCTTGCGGAACTTTATCCAGCGGAGTCAGAATTGCATTTTTTAAGGCTGAATGTGCGTCAGAATGGGGAGGATTTTCACTCAAACGCCGCACTGTTTCTTGAATTGCTTTTTGGGCATTGACTGCATTTTTATGCAAATTAGCAATCACCATTTCTACTGTTACGCTATCATGATCTTGATGCCAACAATCATAATCTGTTACTAAAGCTAAAGTTGCATAGGCAATTTCAGCTTCCCTCGCCAACTTTGCCTCCGTTAAATTGGTCATTCCAATCACTGTTGCACCCCAACTGCGATACAAATTTGACTCCGCTTTAGTAGAAAAAGCTGGCCCTTCCATGCAGAGATAAGTACCCCCTCGATGAAGGGTGATATCGGGAAAATTAAGGGAGGCGATCGCATCCCCTAGCACCCTTGCTAACTCCCCACAAACTGGATCGCCCAAAGTAATGTGAGCAACAATACCTTCGCCAAAAAATGTAGAAATTCTATCCTTTGTCCGGTCAATAAACTGATCCGGAACTACCAAATCCAAGGGTTTAGCTTCTTCCTTCAAAGAACCAACCGCCGAAGCTGAGATTAAATACTCAACTCCCAGACTTTTCATAGCATAAATATTAGCTCGGAATGGCAGTTCTGAAGGCAAAAGAGTATGATTGCGACCATGTCTGGCTAGAAATGCCACCCTCGTCCCCTCCAATGTTCCCAAAATTAAAGCATCTGAGGGTGAGCCAAAAGGTGTATCAATTCGTACCTCTTCGACATCCTTAAGGGCATCCATTTTGTAGAGTCCGCTACCGCCCACAATCCCAATCTTTATTTGACTCATGATTTTGACTATTTTCCTTGTATTTCCCTTGGTTTTACTCAGCTATTGTAGCGGGAAGTGTAAAGTATATGTAAAGTTTGTTTTATTGTCAATGATAATTGTCACTTTAGCTACGGCAAATTGTCACACTTTTGTATGTGCCCTGTCACCTGTTAGCTTCACGAAATCTTTAAAAATAAAAGTACGGAGTTCTGTTATATACTTTTAATTTGTTGGTGTTGACATCATGATGCCCACTACTACCACCCCCCCGAAAGTTTCAGTGGAAGCCATCGTCGATCGGATCTTTGCCTTCCGCCAAATTACACCTATAGATCAGCGATTATTGCGATCGGCACTGCTATCGAAGGAATCCCTCAGCGCAAAGGATCAGTTACACATCAATCGAGTATTTGAGGGTCTCCGAAGTGGAATGATTTTAGTTGTTGAGTAAAAAATTCCGCAACCGTCCTCCTCATCGGAGGAATTAAAAATTAAAAGTTAAAAATTAAGAGTTAAAAAACTCAAAATTTGAAACCTATTTTATCGGCTGTTTACCTACTAAAATTTAACAGCCAAAAGCCCGTATAAGTCATCCCCGAATCATCAGGCTGAACTAACAAAAAGTGCAATCCTTTGCTCAATGCCTGACGTTCTTGGTAAACTTTCCCCGCCGCTTTTACCTCACTATCTTCAAAAGTAGCAACAATCCACCGATCGACTAATCCCGCTTCCAAAATCAAGCCGTCGGGAGCGCCGGGAATATAATTTAAAGCAAAGGGTTTAGCTGCCTGAAGCCATCTAGCTAATCGCATCGATTGACGACCACCATCAATTATCACCCCAGGTATCGGTATGGTTGAAGCTAACCCCAAATTTAGCGGTAAGAGCAATTCTGGCATTTCTAAAATTGGGATGGGACGGCTATTAAAAGCATCTTCAATTTCACCAGCAGGTAGGGCGGCGAAACGCCAGCGATCGCCCCATAAATTTTCAGGCAAAGGTACAGGAGGTGGCGACTCTAACACCACCAGGTTATCAGCTTCACCCGTATAATTAGTCATTTTTAGATATTCCTTTGACCGTTCTTCTAATAGCTGCTTTAGGGAAATAGTCCGCCGCGTCGCTTCTACCTTGACATCTAAAATTTTACCAGCAGCCTCAATTAAACCTAGAGATTGAGGTCTAAATACTTGGAGAGAATTGGGTAAAGTCTTGCCCTGACTTACATCTTTTAATTGTTGGACAATCCAGCTAGAATTAACTTGAGATTGAGGGCAAAAACTGCTAAATTCAAAATTTCTATCCGCATCGCAAAGCAACAACTCCCATAACTTTTCTCCCGCCTCATTTTTGAGAGGGCGGCGGTAAAAATCTGCTTGCCAAATAACCATAGTCATAACTCCCTTTAAGCTGTTACGGCATTTAGATTTAACTTTTCGGGTGAGCTTTCCGGCACGCCCCACAAGAGTTTCCAGAAACAGCATCCTTAAAAATTAAATGCACAAGAGCTTAAAGTCAAGTGTCACACACAACATGAGAATTAATTTTTAGGTGGGTTGTGGCGATCAGAGCAAGGACAGCGCAACAACGTACTTATGTTTTAAAGTGCAAATTGTGTAAGCGCTGATTAAGAGTTTTGAGTTAGGAAAGCCCCGATCTTTCCCATCCTCCCACATCACAATTTAAAGTGCGTGGCAGCTTATTCGATCGCTGGGTGAAGGCTTTTTGCTTTTTAACCAGACTCTGCTTCCTTTTTGGTAAACACAGCGGGTTTGTCCATTTCTGCCGTCATATAAGCTACCGCCATATCCGACGTATGCGCCCATCTACTCGTCCGTGACGGTCTAGGAGGATGGAGCCAGCCTCTCCGCTGAGTTAAAGTGGCGATCGCCGTGCTGCCTCCTCTGGATCTCTTTCTCCCGCGTGGCTGACCTGTGATGCGTCCAGTTGAAGTTCCCGCAACTAAAATGCCATTAGCATCTATAGCCGCACAGCCGATGGTGTTGGGGCGATCGATAACTTCATGCTCCTTTTGCCACTCTTGTAGCTGCTCATCGGCGATCAAAGTCATCTATTTCTAATCAGTTGATGTTTAATTCAATCCTATAAAACCGTACTTACAAGTTCTTTCTTTTTTGGGTGTAGCTATGATTTCCCCACAGATGTATAGAAACATACAGCCC
>DATGYA010000717.1:0-15103 GCA_035298405.1 Kamptonema sp.
AGGGGTTTTTAAAGATAAAAACTGTGGCAATAGTGTTACCATTTGTCCAGCCGTGAAACAAGAAACGATTGCAGTAAGTCCTTTCTCAATCCCAGACAGCCAATAAGCGGAATGCCACAGCGTCCAAATTTCTAGCAAGTGACCTGTGCCGCATAGAATAATAAATGCACCAAATAAAGCAAATATTGCTAAAAAAGGAACGTCGCGCCGCTTAAAAATAAAATAAATTAGCATTGCCGGAATTGAAAAGTAAGCGATCGCGATTAAGAAGTCCCCAGTTACGTGCAGCCACACTAAAGGCGTTTGCCACAGATAGCAGTTACCGTGCGGCATATATTGAGTCGGGGAAAAGATATTTTTGAGTAATTCCCACATAATGTTTGTTATTAGCAGATAGAGTCGATTTACAAGGATGCCTAAGTTAGGAAAAAGCGAAAGTAGCAGATAACTATAGTAAAATATAAATGATTTATTCCTCCCGTATCAAAACTTGCTCATAACACATTGTGTAAGAGTGAGGTGGCGATCGCAAAGGAATTTCAATGACAAACTCAGTACCCCTCCCAACCTCGGAAGTACACCGCAAATAACCTTGATGGTTGTGAATAATTTGATAAGAAATCGCCAAACCCAGCCCCGTACCATAACCGATAGGTTTCGTCGTATAAAACGGATCGTAAATTTTAGCGAGCGCCTCAGCCTCTATGCCACTGCCATTATCCGCAATCCGAATCTGAACAAATTTATTATCAACTAAAAGCGTGCGAATGTGAATTTTTAGAAGTTGGCAATCAGGGTATTTTAAGTGGTCTCGTGAATTAATTTCCGAATAGCCTGTGACCGAATTTTCCTGCTGTGCCATCTGTTCTAAAGCATCAATAGCATTAGAAAAAATGTTCATAAATACTTGGTTAAGCTGTCCAGCGTAGCATTCCAACAGTGGTAAATCTTCATATTCTTTAATCACTTGGATAGCTGGACGCTTTGGTTGTTCTTTCAAGCGGTGCTGCAAAATCATTAAAGTGCTATCGATCCCTTCATGGATATTTACCTCTTTCATATCGGCTTCGTCTAAGCGAGAGAAGGTTCGTAAAGATTTAACAATATCTTTAATGCGCTCTGCTCCAATTTTCATCGAACTAAAAAGCTTTTGTAGGTCTTCTAAAATAAAATTGAGTTCCATGCTGTCAATCTTTTCTGCAATTTCCGGCACAGGGTTAGGATAATAAAATTGATAAATATTAATCAATTCTAACAGATATTGAATGTATTCCTCAGCCGGAATCAGATTGCCATAAATGAAGTTAACAGGGTTATTGATTTCGTGAGAAATACCAGCTACCATTTGCCCCAAAGAAGACATTTTTTCAGTTTGCACGAGTTGAGTTTGAGCGCCTTTGAGTTGTTGTAGAGTATGCTCTAGCTCCTGAGTTTGCTCTAGCAATTTAGCTTCAGAGTGCCGCAATGAATTTTCAGCCAAGGAGCGATCGCGATTTTCTCTTTGCAAAAGTTCATTACTTAATTCTAAAGCAAGCGTCCTCTCCAGAACCCGTTTTTCCAATTCCAGCATTAATTCTGAGAGAGATTCCTGAGCTTGTTTGCGATCGCTAATCTCATTTTGTAAAGCCAAATTTGCCGCCGCCAATTGAGCCGGACTGGGGATAGCCAAGATTGTTGGGATTAGTTGCACCAGCACTGCTGCTGTACATAGCGAAATCAGTGCTGTAATCCCTTTAAGAAAACCAGAAAACCAATAATTAGGATGCCACAGCGTCCATATTTCCATAATATGGGTAATGCCACAGCAGATAATAAAAAAGCCAAACAAGATGAAAATCCAGTCAAAAGGCACATCTTTTCGCTTTTTGACAATATAAATTAGTGTTATAGGTATCAAAAAATAAGCAGCAGCAATCAAAGCATCAGACAAAACGTGCAGCGCCACTAATCCAGGCTTCCACAAGTAGCAATGACCGTGAGGGATAAAATAAGGTGAAAAAATTTCATGAACCATTGGCATTAAATTAACCCGTTATTTGCTAATATTTTTTAGAGGGGATTAGAGTAGGATTAAAAAACCTACTACTCCAAAAAGAAGAATTAGGCTTTTATTTAACGCTTGTGATGAGCAGATGCAGCGATCTGAAAATTAGCTTTAACTATATTACCATCAATTGACTAGGCTTTACCAAAGTCAACTGTCACATTTTTAATTGTGGCTTTACAAACAACTGTGACATCTACATGACATTTTGACCAACAAGGTAGAAAAACTTAGCGCGGCTCCCTTTCAGGTAGAGACACCACCGCCTCTTAAAATTAGACGATCGCGCTCACTGACCAGTGAACCAAGAACAAGCGCAAGATTTAACGGATATGACCTGTTACCCTCTAATTATTGCACAATGTGTCAGTTCTGAAATATTTCCCTAGTAAGCGTAAGTATTCTATCTATGACCTACCCGCGCTTTGCTCGTTAGTCTTTGAAAGGCGTAACAGCTTAAATTCCCAGTCCTTGATTTGACAGTCAATCAAAAGTGATAATATCAACGATATACTTACGGGGTAATTCCAAACTATGACAATAGATGAGGTAGTACAGCTAACTCGTATCCGATTCCAAAAAGATTTACATCCCGTACAAGAAATCATACTCCGCCAAGTTTGGGAAGGAAAGACTTATACAAACATCGCATCTACCTCTCATTACGGCGAACATTACCTGAGAAACATCGCTTCCTCCTTGTGGCAATCTCTCTCTGAAATCTTGCAAGTACCTATTAATAAATCAAATTTTCGCTCCTCTCTAGAATCGCGATCTCTGAGTACAGAGGAACGAGAATTAATTCAAGAATTAATTCGCAGTCAATCCGTAGCAATACCTCTAGAATTTCCCGGCTCTCCAGTCCCCCTCGATTCGCCATTTTATATCCATCACTCTCTAATTGAAGAGCTCGCGTATCGAGAGATTGCCAAACCTGGAAGTGTTTTACGGATTAAAGCTCCGAGGAAAATGGGTAAAAGTTCTCTACTCCTACGGATTTTAGATCGCGCTAATTCGCTTGGCTACCGAACTGTAAGCTTGGATTTTCAACAAGCGGAGGAAGCTGTTTTAGACAACCTTGATAAATTCTTGCGCTGGTTTTGCGCTAACATCAGCCGTCACCTAGACTTGCCCCCTGTATTAGATGATTATTGGGATGAAGATATGGGTAGCAAAGTAAGCTGTACTATCTATTTACAACAATATATATTAGCAGAAATCAATAGTCCGCTGATCTTAGCTTTAAATGAAGTCAATAGGATTTTCGAGTATCCAAAAATTGCTAGAGAATTTTTGCCACTGCTACGAAGCTGGCATGAAGAAGCAAAGCGGATTGAAACTCTGGAAAAACTGAGGTTGATCGTTCTTCACTCCACAGAAATTTATATTCCTTTAAAGCTCACTGAATCGCCTTTTAATGTCGGTTTGCCATTGCAATTGCCCTATTTTATAGAAGATCAGGTAGTTGCTTTAGCGCAACGTCATGGACTGGATTGGACAGATAGCTCAGATGCGGAGCGACTAATGGCAATGGTGGGGGGACATCCTTATCTGGTGCGACTCGCTCTTTACCACCTCTGTCAGAACGGTTTAACGCTAGATCGGCTACTACAAGAAGCTCCGACAATAGCGGGAATTTATAAAGATTACTTACGGAGTTTTTGGGGGATATTGCAAGAGTATCCCGAACTCTCTGTTGCACTTAAACAAGTGGTAAAATTTGAGCGCGGAGTAGAATTAGATCCGATAGTAGCTTCTAAATTAGTTAGTATGGGGCTGATTCATATTGATAACAACCGCTGTACTTTGAGCTGTGAGTTGTACCGCTTGTATTTTGGTTCACACAACTTTATTTAGATAGGACTGAGGGATTCTCCTCCCCGATCTTCTTTCATATTGCTATCTGACCGTAGAGGTCATAGACATCAGCATTGGTAATTGCTACGCGCACCATCGACCCTAAAGATGCTTCTCCCTGAACATAAACTAATCCGTCTACCTCTGGGGAAAACCGAGCCGATCGCCCAATGAATTCACCTGTCTCTGGGTTTTCCTGTTCCAGTAGTACATCCACGACTTGACCCACTGACTTTTGATTATTCTTCAAGGATATTGGCTGTTGTGCTGCCATTACTGCCTCCCGCCGCGCTTCCATTACCTCTTGTGGTAATTGATTGGGCAAACTATGGGCGGGTGTTCCTTCCTCTGGGGAAAATGTAAATACGCCGACGTGATCGAATTCGTGGCGCTTGACAAATTCTAACAAGTGTGCTGCGTGTTCCTCTGTTTCGCCAGGGAAGCCGACTATGAATGTTGTCCGTAAGATGGCATCAGGCATGGCTGTTTTCATGCGTTCTATGATGCTATCGTTTACCCCTGCTTGAAATGGTCGGTTCATGGCGCGGAGGATTTCTGGGTGCGAGTGTTGGAGGGGAAGATCCAAGTATGGCAAGATGTTGGGAGTTTCTTGAATTGCTGCTATAACTTTGGGTGTTAAGCCTGTAGGATAGGCGTAGTGCATCCGAATCCAGGGTACGTCAACTTTTCCCAAAGCACGTAGCAGTTCGGCTAGCTTGGGTTCGCCGTAGATGTCTTTACCATAATTAGTAGTAATTTGGGAAATTAAGATAATTTCCTTTACGCCTTCAGCAGCTAACTGTTCGGCTTCGGCGACTATGGATTCAATGGTGCGCGATCGCTGATTTCCCCGCAAATGGGGAATAATACAAAATGCACAGCGATAGTCGCATCCTTCTGCTATTCGCAAATAGGCGACTGCTTCGGGTGTAGTGCGGTAGCGAGGGGTGGTTTCATCGGCGATGTAGGTGGGTTCGGCGGAAATTAACTTGACGCGATCGCCTTTTTCCACTTGTTCAATTACACCGACAATTTGATGATAATCGCCAGTCCCAACTAATGCTACTGCTTCTGGCAATTCATCTAGCAATTCTTGTTGAAAATGCTGTGCCATACAGCCAGCAATGACAATTTTTTTATTAGCTTGAGCTAATTCTACCAAAGTGCGGACGGACTCTTCCCGCGCTGCTTGGATAAAACTACAAGTATTAACAATAACATAATCGGCTAATTCTTCATTTGCATCGACTTGATAGCCTGCTTGTGCGAGCAAGCCAATCATGTGTTCGGTGTCGATGCGATTTTTTTCGCAGCCCAGGTGAGTAAATGAGATAGTTGGCTTAGTTGCCATGTAGGATTTATGGTTATAGTATTTACACAAACGTTTTATCGTAACACAAAATTTGGTAATTTACAAGATTATGGGCAAAATCATACAGGATAGAAACTTTTTGAGCGATCGCCTATGACTTACGACAACATTTGTAAATATCTAGCTGAAGAGTATCCCGTTTCATTTGTCCGCTGGCTGCTGTCAACTAACACAGAAGAAATCCACATACTCAAAACTGAACTGAGCCTTGAACCTATTAGAGCAGATTCGGTAACATTTTTGCAAGTAGCGAACCAAATTCTACACCTAGAATTTCAAACTGAGCCTGCTTCTGAGCCACCAATGCCACTGAGAATGTTAGACTATTGGGTAAGGCTACATCGCCAATATCGGTGCGACATTGAACAAGTCGTAATTTTCTTGACGCGCACGAGTTCGCAAGCTGCCTTTACCAATCAGTTTACTGCTCGTAATACCCAACACCGCTACCGAGTTATTAGAATGTGGGAACAAAATCCCGCACCTTTACTCGCAAACCCTGCACTTTTACCCCTAGCTGTGTTAGCGCGATCGGATACTCCTAATACTTTGCTACAACAGGTAGCAGAACAATTTGCTACTATTGAAGCACCGGACGAACGGCAGAATCTTTCAGCTTGTATAGAGATTTTAGCAGGTCTACGATTTGATGCAAAGTTGATTAGTCAATTATTCAGAGAGGACATTATGCGTGAGTCTGTAATCTATCAAGAAATCATCCAACGAGGAATACAACAAGGAATACAACAAGGAATCCAACAAGGACAGGAACAGGTACGGGGGCAGGAAGCTTTATCCTACACTATGCGTTTGATAAATCGCCGCTTTGGTGAGATTGATACTCAGTTACAAAGAAGAATTAGCGTGCTGTCCGTTGGGCAGTTGGAAAATTTAGGTGAAGCGCTATGGGTCGATTTCTCTGATATTGGCGATTTAGTTGCTTGGCTGGATAATCAGCAAGAATAATCAGTTAGTTAGGTGTTCGCCAATTATTCAGAGAGGACATTATGCCTAAACTTCTCTAATATTGGCGATTGAGTTGCCGCTCTGGATACTTAATATAATTTTGAATTTTTTAATATAAAAACTTGGTTGCCTTTACCAATTCTTAACTATTATTTCACAAATATGTTCTTAGTTAGATGTTAGATATTATAGAGTGTTCGCTAAAATCAGCGTAAGAATTGGGATAATTATACTATGTCTGACTTAAATCGCGGAATCATGAAGTTTAAGGGAGCTGATAGCTCAACCGCAGTCGCAATTTCTGCGATCGCGATCCTGGGTAGCATCAGTTTCCTAATCTGGTGGGCGCTACAATCAGCCTATGCTTTAAGCTAATTACCGCAAACTCCCCAATCACCCAGTCGGGTGAGTCATCTGGATGAAGTTAGATGCTCCCAGCCGTAATACCCTTGTAATATAGTTGTAGTAAAGACGCGCAATGGTGCGTCTTTACATTTGATGACCGCATGGGTCGTATTACAAGTAAAACCTATGGCAACCTTTCGGGACATCCTCAAATATTATGGGGGCTATTGGAAAATTTCTGTCCTCAGTATAGGAGCAGCCAGCGCCTTTGAACTAATAGACCTGATTGTTCCCTACGCAATTGGTCAGATTTTAAACGTTTTGTCGGGTAAACCGCCAGATGCGATCGCCCAGAATTTAATTACCGCGATCGCATCCCTAACTCAACAACCCGTCAATCAGACATTCTCCCTGTCGGTATTGCTGAGCCTAACTTTCATAGTCACCGTCTGCAAAGCACCAATACAGCCTTGGCTTAGTTCCTGGTTTCACTGGGTAATTGCGTTAAAAGCACGTCGGGATCAAACGCAAAAAGCGATCGCCAAAATCCTCACCGTACCCCTAGAATTCTACGACGAAAACAACCCCGGACGCATTGCCAGCCGCATCGCCAAAGGGCTCGCCAACCACACTTGGACATACCCAGAAATTGCTGGCGAACTAATACCCGAAGTTGTGCGATTACTAGGCATCTTTGCCATGATTTGGCTAATCGAATGGCGGATTGGCTTATTAATTTTGGTCTCTTTCCTATTTATCCTGAATGTCACCCTCAAAAGTCTTAAAACCCTGACTGATAGAGAAGAAACACTCGATAAATACATCGAAGATACCGAAAGTCGCAACTCAGAAATTATCACCAATATCAAAACCGTCAAAGCTTTTGCCACTGAAAGCACCGAACTACAAAGACAAATCACACGGCTTAACCGCGAACTAAAAGTGGTAATTGACCGTATCCATCGAGGATATGTGACGTTAGGAATGTCTCAGAAGACAATTATTCAGTTTTGTCTGTTCTTAGTTCTAGGTTTTAGCTTAGCAGCAACCGCTGGCGGTCAGATTTCTCTGGGATACTTCGTCACGATTTATACATTGGCAAGTATGGCTTACTCGGAACTAACTCCGATCGGTAATCTTGCTGAGGTATTTTCTCGCCGCTATGCCTCAATGCTACGGTTCCACGAGTTTCTACAGTTGCCAGATGGTGTCGATCGGGTAAAACTAGAAACTACCTTTCAAGGTGAGTCAATACATCCATCTTACAAATTTACTGGCAAGGTAGAATTTTCTCACCTTACCTTTGGATATGACCCAGAAAAGCCAGTATTGCAGGATATTAATTTTTTGATTCATCCTTGTCAAACTGTAGCTTTAGTAGGGAAATCAGGTTCTGGTAAATCCACTTTGGTGAAGTTGCTGTTTCGGTATTTTGAACCTAAAGCAGGCCGAATTCTGATTGATGGTGATGATATTAGCACGCTAAATGTAACGGATTACCGCCAGCGTTTGGCGATCGTTCACCAAGAAGTCGATATTTTTAACGGCACTTTGTTGGATAACTTAACTTATGGCAATCGGAAAGCCACCTTTGAGCAAGTTGAGGAAGCTTGTCGAATTGCCAAAGCCGACGAGTTTATCAATCAAATGCCGCAAGGTTATTATACGCTTGTTGGCGAACGCGGGGTGCGACTTTCAGGTGGACAAAGGCAGCGGTTGGGAATTGCCAGGGCGCTCCTAGTCGATCCTGACGTGCTAATCTTTGATGAAGCTACTTCTAGTTTGGATTACGAATCGGAGCGATCGATTCAACTAGCAATGAAGAATATCTTAGGCACGCGGACGACGATTATTATTGCCCACCGATTGAGTACGATTCGGGAAGCAGATCAGATTGTAGTTCTTGACCAAGGGAAAATCATTGAAGTTGGCAGCCATGAGGAGTTGTTAAGCCAAGGAGGGATTTATCGGCGACTGCACTCTTTGCAAGAAACAGGTGAGTTAATTGCTTAGGTTTTTCTTGCGGGACTTTAGGCTTTATTTAAAAGCCCTCTTAGGTACGTAGTTGCGCTTCAGCGCTCTTTAAAGGTAAGTAGTTGCGCTGGCCTCGCATAAGAGGGCTAAAGCCCAACTACGTACCTAGAACAGTCAGCGGATTTGACCCATTAGGCATAACCGGGTACAATAGTAATAGTCAAAAATAGACATAAAAAAAAGGAGAAACCACCACTAAATTAATTGTTCCTTCTAGTAAGGGTGAATATAAATGATGATAATTATAACGCTGTTTAATGCGCTCTAAAGCTGTTAGTTCTGCATCAGTAATTTCTGGTAAATTTTCATACCATTCGGTGAAAAATTGATCGTCTTCAGTCTGAGTTAAATTAAACTTAGCCTGTAAATCATTCAAACTTTTAATCGTTTCACGAACACCAATTGTTGTCACCATGATTAATTTATCCTCTATTTGATACTTGTTTTCAAGAGGTTTAATCTATTTCTGCAAGGGGAGTTCCCTCAAGACAAGCTCCTTCAAGTAATGCTCCTAACCATTGACATTGCTCCACCAAAGCACAAAGTAAATTCGCTTGCATCAAATTTGCACCTCGCAAAATTGCCCCATTCAAGTTAGCTTCTTCTAAGTCTGCGCTGGATAAATCTGCGCCGGAAAGGTTCGCACTAGACAAATCGGCTTTTAGCAAAATTGCTCTTACTAGGCTCGCGCCACGCAAATCTGCACCGCGTAAATCCACACCACTTAAATCTAAATTTCCGCAGATAGCACCTGCAAGAAAAGCTCCGGCAAAGCTAGCCTCGCTTACTTTTGCATCCATCAAGATTGCACCCCGTAAGTCAGCATTGCGAAAATCAGCGCCGCTGAGATCGGCACCAGTTAAGTTAGCGCCTCGGAGGTTGGCTCGTAATATCGCCAGGCGCAAATCTGCCCCGGCAAGGTTGGCTCCCGTTAAGTTGGCTTGGTACAAGTTAGCTTCGGCTAAATCGGCTCCTGCTAAATCGGCCCCTGCTAAATCGGCGTGGAGTAGTATTTTGAGTTTGCCCTTGCGGATGACTTGAAGATCGAGGCTAGAATTCATAGTTCAAATTGATTAGGATATTTGAGTTTTAGAAGGATTGGGGGCGGGTTCCTCTAACCAAACTGTGGGTAATTGACTTGGCCGATCTGGTAATTGCATCAAACCCATTTCTGCGAGGCGAACCACATTGCTGAGGGTTCCTACTAAAGCTGGATCGAAGCGGGTGCTGCTATGTTGCTGGCATTTTTCTAGGGCTGCTGTCAAACTTAAAGCGGGGCGGGAGCTTCGGGCTTGGGTGAGTTCTTGAAAATAAGCAACTAACCCTAAGATGCGGGATTCGATCGCGATCGCATCTTCCCGTAAACCATCCGGCCGGCCGCTACCATCCCAGTGTTCGAGCTGATGTTCAACAATTTGAGCTACAGGTGCTAATTCTGGCATGGCTTTGAGCAGTTGGGAGCCGAATAAAGCGCGATCGCGCCAAAATGTCTTCGTTCCTTCGCTGAATTGATCCGCTGTTTGAACAAAGACTTCCGCAGGCGCGGACACTAGCCCCACCCGAAACAGCAGCCCCGCTAATCTCAGCCGTCGCAGTTGCAAAGTAGGCAAGTCTAGCAGTTGACCCAAGGTTTCCGACAAGGCGGCTACTTGCAAAGAAGCTAATGAGTTGGCTTTGTCGCGCTCGTCTACCCGTTGCGCTATCCGCAAAAAAGCTTGGAGTTTATTAGCATTCAGGTTGCGGCTGACTCGCAGCGCTTGACCTTCTAACTCCCAGAGTTCGCGGCTTTGGCGGTTAACGGTAACGAGTTGTTGCTGAGAGCTTTGGAGGTAAGTGACGATCCGGTTAACTACGCCGCTCATGTCGGCTAGGGCTGGGCCTGGTGTCGCCAGAATTTGTTGGTGAAGTTGTAGGAGGCGATCGCCTAATTTTTGATCGTAATGCCGCAGCCGTTCAATTAAAATTACTGCTGCCGCTGGCACTGATATCTGGTCAAATGACCACAAACCATAAAATTTACGCTCTGCATCTATCTCTGGTTTGCCGTAGGGTAGATATTCCTCTGCCGAGAGTTCGCGGCAGAGTACCATTGCCCTGTAGGTAGGAGCGACGATAATCAAATTCCATTCTTCAACTAGGCTGTCGCTTGGATCGAGATTGATTAAGGAAACATTTTCAAGTTGGCTGGTTTTGTGGCTGGCAAAGCCGCTATCTGAGACAGCACTGATGGCAATGTGGCGCGATCGCTCTGCAATTTCCCAATAGCGATCGGCTTCCTGCAAATACCACTTGCCCCGCTGAAATGTTACCAAAACTAAAGGTTTGAGTTCTGGTTCCCCGGCGGCGCTAGTCTGCAAAATATGGTCTTCGAGGGCGTGACACAAAGCTACTAGCGTATTTTTGAAATAAACCCCATAGCTAGAAGGCAGTTGTCCGTTGGGGAGAGCGGATTTGAGTTGAGTGAGAGTAGATTCGGGCTTCATGGCAAAAGGCGATCCCAGTTATTTTCTATCCTAACTGGCTATAGCACCGTAAAACCAAGAAACTTAGGAACGCATACATTTTTAATTTTTAATTTTTAATTTTTAATTCTTCACAAACCTGTCGGTAGAAGGACGATCGCTGGCGTTACATTTCTTAAGATTCTATTGGACTAATCGCAGAATGCTAGGAGATGACACGATGACTCAGGGAAATGCAGGGCTAGGAGAGCAGGCAATGAATAAAGTAGCAGAGATGGCGATCGCGAGTCAATTGGACGAATCCGAAAGCTTATCAGTTAGCCTCAAAACTGACCCCGGTCAATTAGCTCAAGGAGCTGTAGATTCCGTCTCCATTGACGGCAAAGGGTTAGTCATGCAGCAAGACCTTCGCATGGAAGAATTGGAGCTACACCTCAAGGATCTTTCAGTCAATCCCCTCAGCGCTGTATTTGGTAAAATTGAGCTAACTCAGCCGAGTTTAGGCACAGTTCGCGTGGTGTTAACTGAATCCGATATCAACCGCGCTTTCAATTCTGAATACATTACCACTAAGCTCAGCGCTCAGAAAGTTCATGTTAATGGAAATCCAGTAACAATTGATGCTAAATCTGTAGAATGCAACTTGCTGGAATCAGGAAAATTTGCCTTAAATGCAGAAGTTTTAGTGCGGGAAACCAGCTCAATCGAAAAGGTTTCATTTATAGCATTACCTCAAATCAATCAGGAAGGTTGGGGTATTTCTCTTGGGGATGTCGAATACCCTTCTCATCATGAACTGTCGCCAGAATTAACAGCAGCTTTAGTAGAAAAAGCTAGTGAAATCTTGAACCTGCGGAATTTTGACTTAAAGGGAATGTCGGTGCGAATCCAGCAGCTAGATGTACAACCTGGTTTGCTGACACTGCACGCATCAGCCAAAGTCGATCGATTTCCTTCATCTTAAACTAAAGCAACGCACCTGGCTCATTGCACTGCCAGGTGCCTAGAATTTCTATTACAGGGTCGCAACCGAGATAGAAGTAAGAATCTATAACTGAACTTAACCCTATTTCCCCTTAGAGTCTGAAGGGTCAACGACGAAATTATCCTTGTCAACTTTAGGCACAAAACCGGGACGTTCTTTAGCTTCCCAACCAGGGGGGCGCTTGGAATTGTACCAGGCAATTGAGCCGATGGTAACGGCGGCTACAAAGCCAGCCACTAGAACTGATATAGGGAGAAATAAGTTAGGATCTGCCATTTATGTTTATCCTCGTTTAATGTAGTTCAATAATTATTTTATACGTTAGGTTGTCTATATTAATATATCTAAAGATATAAAAAGCGATCCCATGGTCTTAATAATATTGACAAGGGGCAATAGGAGTTGATTATATGTCAGTAGTGGTAATAGGGTTTGCGATCGCAGCTAGTTTCTGTTTAGGCTCTCTACCGCTGACAGGTTGGGCCGTGCAACTGTTTGCAGGCAAAGACTTGAGACAACTTGGAACAGGCAATACCAGCGTTTCGGCAGCTTTCATCTACGGCGGGAAATTTGCGGGAATAGCAGCAGTTTTGGGTGAAATTGCCAGAGGAATTGTGCCTGTGTTAGCTGCAAAAGCTTGGTTTGCAGATACGCCGAGTATTGCGATCGCAACTTTAATCGCTTTAGTCGCAGGCCGATATTTCATCGCCAATGGCGGGGGTGTCACCAACGCCACTTGGGGAATTTTCGCTTATGCACCGCCAGTTGCTCTAGCTTCGGGAATAACTGGTTTAGTGATTTGGGGTTTAGGAGAATGGTTACAACCAGGTGCAAAATCTCGACTGCGAGCAGTCAGGTGGGGATGTCTCAGCGGCTCTCTATGGATTTGGATTTGGCATCGTTCTCCTGTAGAATTTTTAACAACCGCAGGATTAGTAATTTTATTAGTAGCAATTAATTTACATCAAGCTGACGATATGGCCTTGGATAAAACACAACTATTTTCCCTCACCGACAAGCTAGATGCTAAAATTTGTGGCGAAAAAGCTGCTAGATTAGCTCAACTCAAACGAGCCGGATTCAATGTACCTCCCGGCTGGATATTGCCACCCCTCAAAGCAGTAGTTAGTAATTTAGGAGAAAGGCAACAGGCAAAAAAAATCTTAGCCGCTCTTTTTAATGGAAGTTCGGATAATCTCAGTCTTAATCCTATAATTGTTCGATCTTCGGCGATCGGAGAAGATAGCGACACCAATTCAGCCGCAGGGCAATATCAAACAATTAAGTCGATTGCAACTGAAGCCGAATTAGCAGAGGCAATTAATCGCTGTCGCCAGTCTTATTGGAGTGCTGAAGCAGTTGCTTATCGCCACCAACGACAACTTCCCGATACAGGAATGGCTGTATTAGTTCAGCCTTATATAAATAGTCAATTTGCCGGAGTAATGTTTAGCCGCAATCCCTTAGATGGTGGTTCCCAAGTTATTATTGAAGCACTGCCAGGAGGGGCAGAAGCAGTTGTGGGGGGACAATCTACTCCCATTCACTTAGAAATTGATTTCTTACAGCAAGAACCCCCCAGCCCCCCTTACGAAGAGGATTTAGTAGGGGTAGTGCCCCCGCGCCTACCCCCCACCTTTTTACCTAATAATATTATAGTAGAACTGGTTAAACAAGCGCAAGCGATAGAAGCATTTTTTCACGGTTTACCACAGGATATCGAGTGGAGTTGGGATGGTGAAAAACTCTGGATTTTGCAAAGCCGCCCCATTACAAATCTGCGACCAATTTGGACGCGGACTATTGCTGCGGAAGTAATTCCCGGTGCAATTCATCCCCTCACTTGGTCAATTAATCGCCCTTTGACTTGCGGAGTTTGGGGAGAAATTTTTAAGGTGGTGTTGGGGGAAAAAGCGGCTGACTTAGATTTTAAAGAAACGGCAACTCTGCTAGGATCTCATGCTTATTTTAATGCTACATTGTTGGGTGAAATTTTTCGGATGATGGGTTTGCCAGAGCAGGGTTTAGAATTTTTGCTCAGAGGTAAAAAGATGGGTAAGCCGCCTTTAATGAGGGTTTTGCCATCTTTGCCGGGATTGTGGCGTTTGGTGCAGCGAGAGAGGGCGTTAGATGAGGAATTTAGACGCGATCGCGCTGCAATTTTCCTGCCTGCGCTCGAACAACTGGAACAGGAAAAAGAAAGAAAATCGCTCTTGGAATTGTTAGAGAAAGCCGAGCAAATTCAAGCATGGCTAAAACCGATTACTTATTACAATATCTTGGGGCCAATAGGCTTGGCAATTAGGCGATCGCTCTGGCGAGTTCCCGATGAATGGTTATCCAATGAAACCGCCCCAGAAATTGCCTCATTGCGAGCTTTACAGCAATTAGCAAATCGGTTAGAACAGGTGACAAAGTTACAGTTTCAAAATAATATATCATCGACACAAATTGAAGAAGTTTTTGCGAATGATGCCGGTGTACAAACAGATTTTAAGCAGTGGCTTAATACTTATGGATACTTAAGTGAAGTAGGAACAGATATTGCCGTTCCCACTTGGCAGGAGCAACCCGATACTTTTCGGAGGTTGTTAATAACAATGACTTATAAATCTGCGATCGATAAAAGCCAAGAATCTAGGTCAGAAATATTAAAAGAAGCATCGCGATCGCAACCTCAAAATTTGATCCAACATTGGCGCTTGGCGCAATGTCAGAAAAGAGCAATAGTTAAAACTCAAATTGCTGAAATTTATAATCGTCTCCTAGCTCATTTGCGGTGGACTTTTTTGGCAATAGAAGCTTGCGGATTAGAAGAAAATGTGCTAGAAGAAAGCGGAGATATTTTTTATTTAGAATTTGTAGAAATCCAACATTGGATACGCGGCAGTGGTAAAATTACATTTAAAGATATCATTAAACAAAGGCGGGAACACCTAAAACGCGATCGCGATCGCACGATCCCCCCCTTAGTCTACGGCAACTTACCCCCCAAACCCAACTTAAAAGCAGAAACAGTCATCACAGGCAACACCAAT
>DATGYA010000718.1:0-2402 GCA_035298405.1 Kamptonema sp.
CAATTACTACTACAAGAGTTTGCTCAGTGCTGCCACCCGCCACTGCCACAGAAAGAAGTTGAGTCAGTTTGGAAGTCTGCCAACCGCAAGAACCCAACGCCTGCAAGTAAAAGTGAAGGTGTGGAAAATTGCGTGCGCGGTTGGTATTGGAATAATTTTGTGAAAAAACCGAGCGGACGTACAAGCACCGGTTCCAAGTTTGTAGGCTTATCGAAAGGTAACGGTGGCGGTGGTAACGGCATCGGTAACGGCAATGGCATCAGTAACGGTAACAGCATCGGTGGTGGTAAAAATCCGCCGAATGGTTTAGAACTCAGGCAAGAATTAAGAGCGCTAATCGAGGCTGGCACAAGTGGCTCAGCTCTTTCTGCGGCAATTCTCAACCTAGCCAATGGCGGTAATCCGCAACCTATCCGGCGGATTTATCACGAAATTTTGGAGGAAATTGAAGTTACTGAACAGCGCCAGGAACGTAAAACCGAAGTAGAGAACTTGTTGGAAATTAGCTCGCGCCGACTTGACCTTGAGAATTTCCTGCACCCCAACCTCGCCACACCCATCAAACAAGTTTCCGCCTGGATGGGAGTTGACCCAGAAGCAATATTGACCCACTTATTACCAATCGCAGCGGGCCTAATTAATCCCAAGTCACGGATTGTGGCGAAGGAGTGCATCAATTTTGTTGAGCCGTTCTTACTCTATTCTGGGGTAGTCGCTCTGTCCGGTACCCGCAAAACTCCACTATTAAATATAGTTAAGTCGCCACTGGTGAAGCTTCAAACTGCCGAGGACGAGCGCTACTCCCAAGCCTTGCAGGATTATGAAGCTGAAGTCCAGGCGAAAAAAGGGGATAAGGATGAACCGCCGCCCTTAAAACCCAAACCACCGCGAGAATTTTATGTTGATAACGTGACTGTGGAAGGTTTGGACAAAATTAAAGGTCAACAGCCCGAACATGGTTTCTGTCTGATCAAAGACGAACTTAGCGGTTTGTTTGCATCCCACGGTGCTTACAAAGGCGGACGCGGTGCAGATAAGGAAAGCTTTTTATCTGGCTGGAATGGCGGCGGGGTTAAGAAAAATCGCGCTGGGGAGGATTCTCGTGTTAGCTTGGCTTGCGATTCCTTGTCCGTGACTGGTGGCATTCAGCCAGACAAGCTGCGGGCGTTACTCGGAGATTTCACTGATGCTCAAGGGGAGTGGGCTCGTTTCCTGTGGTATCACCAGCCAATGCGCCCCTACAAAATTCCCCGCAACAATTCTCTCTACAGTCTTGAGGATTTATTGGAAGAGCTTTACAAAAAACTTGACTCACTGCCAGCATTAAAACTGCGGTTTAGTCAGGAAGGTCAGAACTATTTTGATGATTGGCACGACGAAAAGGATGAGCACAAGCGCCGCGAAACTCGTCCCGGTTTACAGGCCGCGATCGCTAAGATACCTGGTCAAGCAGTGCGGCTAATCGGTTTACTCCATATTCTTTGGGAAACGGCCAGCGGGGAAGTTGATGTTGTTTCGTCCATTCCTTTAAGTCGCGTAGAAGCTGGGTGCAAACTGGCTGAGTTTTACTTGGGACAGGTGACGCGGCTGCAAGGGGATGGGGATGTCTTGAATGGCGAAATGCCCCCCATCTTGGCAACGCTGCTAGAAAAGGTAAGACAATTCGGTTCGCTGACGGCAACGCAGGCTAAAAAGGCTCTGTGGGCGCTTCGCAAAACCGCTCCAGATGCAATTAGGCAATATTTCACAGAATTAAAAGCTATGGGGTTGGCTCAACTGGAAGGTAAAGGTATCAGATTGGCGCTAATTCCCGCTGTTGATGTTCCTCAACAGAGTAAAAACCCTGATTCTATAAATGTTTCAGAAATTAGCGACTCTAAAGAGTTGATGACTGTTGATGAAGTGTTGAGGCCACATCAACAATCTGAAAACTCTACTAATCAAGGGGTTCAGGGGTTAAAACCCCCAAGTGTTGATGCTCCATCCAGTAATGCAGATTTCCTCAACACATCAACCTGTGGTGCTAAAACCGTTACTGCACAAGAACCCCCAAGTGTTGATGTGGCATCAACAGACATCAACAATTCCTCAACTGTTGATGGAGATAATCTGAACGCAACCGAGTTAGAGGTAGTGGAATTTATCGATGATGCGATTTCAAGAGCGGATACTAAATATGCGATCGCTATCGAGAAAATTATCAGGGATGTTTGCAGTAGTGCGATCGCTGACTTCCAGAAAATCTGGTTGAGGCTGGACACACAGAAACAAGCGGCGTTTACGGCGCTACTGAATTCTCAGTCTTAAAAGGGGAAGGGGAAGGGGAAAGGGAAAGGGTAGAAAAACTTGGGTAAAATCACGTCATTACTGAAAAATTTATCCTTCCCCCTCCCCTTCTTAGC
>DATGYA010000719.1:0-3698 GCA_035298405.1 Kamptonema sp.
ATCCGCGCATCGAACTCGACGAACTCGGCTGGAAGATGGATGCCGCCGAACCCGCCAAACGAATTTTTTCGCGTGTTAATTGCAACCAAGGTAGGGGAATTTTTCCGAGCATATTTTCTAGTTTTTAAAGAGAAATTTTGACATCTACTTGTAAATTAGTCAGGTCTGCAACTTTTTTGCTAGCTTCTGGATCGAGGCGAATTTTAACTTCAATGACTCTAGCATCTGTATCGGCGGCGGGGTCTGTATTTAAGACATCTTTTTTGCCAATTTGTTTGCCAATTAGATCGACGGTTCCTTCCAGTGTACCTGTAAAAGCTGTACTGGTGATACTGGCCCGCTGACCTCGGCGAAGTTGGGAAATATCAGTTTCGTAAACCTCAGCAATGACGTACATTTGATTGGTGCGACCCAGATCGACGATGCCGTTGTCAAAAGAAATGCGTTCTCCTTGTCGGGTGTTAATTTTCAATATTTGACCGTCTGCGGGGGCTTTTACAGAGGTTAAATCAAACTCTGCTTGAGCTTTTTCTTTGGCTGCGATCGCGCGTTCTACTGCGGCCGAAGCTGCTTGTACATCTTCGGGTCTAACTTCTGCAATTTTATCAAGAGTAGCTTTGGCTTGATTAATCTGTGCCGGGCCAGTTTCTAGTATTTGGTTTAATTCGGCTTTAGCTTGATTAACTTCTTGAGCTACTGTTTCTAAAGTTTGGTTTAATTCAGCTTTGGCTTGGTTAATTTGCTCTTGGCCAGTTTCTATGGTTTGCGTCAAATTTGCCTTAGCTTCGTTAATTTGTTGTTGCAGGGTTTGGATGGTTCTGTTAAGGTTTGCCTTGGCTTCTTTGAGTTTTTCAACGCTGGTTTCTAATGTTAAGCGTTTGGTGTCGTAAGCGGAGGCAGAAATTGCACCAGTTTGGTATAATTCTTGATTGCGTTTGTCTTCCGATCGCGCATTTCGTAACTCAGCTTGTAAGCGATCGACTGTTGCATTTTGAGTAGCTATTTCACCCCGCAATTGAGCTTGAAGGTTGCCAAGTTTGGCTTGTTCGCCTTGAGTTTGTCTTTCTAGTTGGGCCTGAAGTCTAGCAAGGTTAGCTTCAGCTATTTCTGTTTGTCTTTGAAGTTGTGCTTCTAAACGAGCAACTTTGGCTTTTTGAGCTTCGGCTTCTCTTTGCGATTGAGCTTCTAAACGGGTGATTTCTGCTTGTTGAGCAGAAATTTCTCCAGTTTTGGCTCCGGCTTTGATTTTAGCGAGTTCTGCTAGTTGGACTTTAACTTCTTTTTCAGCTTGTTCTAAAGCGGCTCTGAGGCGATCGCGACTGTCTAAAATCGCAATTACTTGCCCTTCTCGCACGCGATCGCCTTCTTCGACCCGCAGTTGCTCTATTTTCGAGCCTTCCGACAGCGATGGCGCTGCTACTTTAATCACTTCCCCTTTGGGAGATAATCGCCCCAAAGCTGTCACGGCTTTGGCTTTAGGGGTGGGGGCGCTAGCGGGTGCAGCAGTGGATTCTGAATTGTGTGACTTTCCCAACTGAGAGACTTGCCAAAAACCTACTAGCGCGATCGCGGCGGAAGCAGCACTCGCTAACAATATAGTCCCTTTTCCCGTAGGCTTTGCGAATGATTTATCCTTCGGCGTTAACTGCTTTCCCATAATCTTAACAAGAGTTAGTGAAAGTATAGTCAAATATTACAGGATTTGGGGAGTCTCAGACCTGTTAAAAACTCGCTTTGGGGTAGCATTCTGTAGCCCTTTGCTTTACTTTTACTAATTTGTCTATTGATAGATGTACGGGTTTTGTCTGTCTTCTTTGTCCAATTATTTACGTAGGATTACTTAGATGCAGCTCGAAGTCCTCAGCGAAAATTGCATCAAATAATACAGTTGTCATGTACCGATCTGCCCACTCTGACCCAAAAGCTTTTTCGAGTACGCGGCGGGTTTTGTCGTTTTGCTGCTGTTGAGTGCAGTAATAACTTTGAGCAGCACGGATCTCAGCTTCTGTTTCGGGAGATACTGGCGATGATGCGATCGCTTGTTGGCAGTGTATTTCTACGTAAGACTCAACCAGAGACACAAATTGACTTTCTTCCTCCAACGAACTCGGCCGAATAAACAAGCAAAATTCCGAAAAAATGTCACCCCAAGCAGGTACTTGCCGACACTGAGAAAATTCCACCACAGGCAATGCGCCTAGTGCCTTGCTGTAGGCCTCCGGCAAAGTGCGTTTCGCACTCAGCGGCGAAAGGTCAGCGATCGCCGCACTAATAGCGCCGCGACCGACAACAATATCGGTACCAAACATTGGTAGAGCATAGTTTGGTCTCGGAAACATCACACAGTGTAAAATATCTAACGCCGAACCCACCTTAGCCAGTTCTAAATGAATTTTACGGAATTGTGGTGTTTGGTAGCACTTATTTTCAATACTTAGTTTTTCCCCTTCCAAGCGCCCTTCTACATAACCAAACTCAGCAGGTAGATAGTATGGTTCAAGGTCTAGATAACGCTGCCAGACTGCTTCCATCCGGTCTGCTAGCTGGCGGATCAAGGGGTGTTGTTCTTCGCGGAGGGAGGATTGTGATGTTTCTAACATTGCTAAAAAAGCCCGAATAAAATTTTATTTTTCTAGATAGCAGAATTATGTTTTTTAGCATATCAGTAAACCTGCACGAAATTTTACCGAAAGTCTGAAATTTCGGCGCAGCTTTATCTTTAGCCCTCAGCGCTTTGTACTTTTGGGGCTGTAAAATGTTATTTAAAGAGGCGCGATCGCACTTTCTCTTTTCCTTCTAAACCAGCATAAAGCTAGATGATACTATTGCACCTTTACTCACACCATTCATAACAGCTAACTGCTCCCCTGTCAAGAGATTCTTGATAACTGTTCCCCGATCGATTTGAGTTAATTCTAACTGACTAAAACTCAAACCATCACTTAATCCGATCGAGTCTTGACCGATAGTAAAATCACCAATAATATCAAATCCGTGACCAGCTTTTAACACAAAAATATCCTTACCGCTACCGCCAATCAAACTATCATTTCCCAAGTCTCCATAAAGGATATCGTCACCTTTACCACCAGTGAGAGTATCGTTATCTTCCCCGCCGTAAATAGTATCATTCCCTTCACACCCACCGAGTATATCTTCCTGTTCATTGCCACCGATCAAGTCATCACCTACACCACCACAGATGGTATCAGAACCTAAGTTTCCAAACAGGTTATCATTACCTTCACTACCTAGAATTGTGTCGTTACCTTTACCTCCATATAAAATATCATTATCTTTACCACCATCGATGAAATCATCATCTTTGTCACCTGAAATGATGTCATTGCCTTCGCGACCATTTAGAGAGTCAAAACCTTTACCTCCAAAGATTAAATCCTTGCCCAATTCGCCAAGGATGATGTCGTTATCTTCATCTCCATAAAGGATGTCATCGCCATTCCCTCCCGTGATGAAATCGTTGCCTTTATTACCATTAAAAATATCGTTGCTATCGCCACCATAGAGGTTATCATCTCCTGAAGAAGCATCAAATATATTCCCAGAATTGCTACCGAGAAAATTATCATTTTTGGCAGTCCCTATTTGAATTCCAGCGCCACCGATAAAGGTATTTTCAACTGAGTTAGGTTGGTTTAATTCGGGATAGATGATTTTGTCACAGATGCAGCTATCGT
>DATGYA010000720.1:0-2707 GCA_035298405.1 Kamptonema sp.
TGTCAGCAATTATAACCAGGCTCCATCGGCTCCGGAGCTGTAGAATGAGCCGTCAAGCAGATTGGTAGAAGGCTAAAAATTTCAGGGGCGCAGTGGAAAAAGGTGGTTTTTGAGCTTTTATATACCTCATTTACCTGAGAACCGCTATACTCTTCAGGTTTTAGTTGTGCGATCGCGTTTTCCTCATTCCCATTAACAGAATTTGAACGATGCCCCGCCAATCATCTTCGGCTCTAATGTTTGCTTTCTTATTACTATTTCCTTTTCCCGCCCTCGCTCAAATTATCCCCGATCATAGCTTAGGTGCAGAAAATTCCCGCACAGTTCCTGCAACTATCAACAATTTACCCTCAGATAGAATAGAAGGCGGAGCAACTCGTGGTGTCAATTTATTTCACAGTTTCCGAGAATTTAATGTCGGTGAAGGTAGAGGAGCATATTTTGCCAATCCGAACGGTATTACTAACATTTTCACCCGCGTTACAGGTGGTAATCCTTCCAATATTTTAGGAACTTTGGGAGTGCAAGGCAATGCTAACTTATTCTTACTTAATCCCAAAGGGATTATTTTTGGCCCCAATGCTCGGTTAGACTTACGGGGTTCATTTATTGGTTCAACTGCAAGCGGCATTCTTTTTGATAATGGCTTTGAATTTAGCGCAGCTAATTCTAATGCCGTGCCATTATTAGCGATTAATATTCCTGTGGGTCTAAATTTTAGAGAGAATCCCGGTACAATAGTCAACACTTCCCAAGCAATCGGCCCGACACCAACTTTACCGCCACTGCCCGTAGAAATTCCAGTTTCTAATAAACTTGGTTTAGCAGTAGATCCCGGTCAAACCTTAGCATTAATTGGCGGAGACATTCAACTACAAGGAGGAAACTTAACAGCTTATACCGGACAAATATTACTGGGAAGTGTGAAAAGTCCCGGTTTAGTACAATTTGAACCAACGGCTTTTGGAGTTAATTTAAACTACAGCAATATTCAGAACTTCGGCAATATTGAAATGAACGGTGCATTTATAAACACCAGCGGATTAGGAGGTGGAAAAATTGACATCAGAGGCTCAAATGTCACCGTTAGCAGTTCACGAATTTATGGCATCACTCTAGGAAATATTGATGGTAGAGGCCTTGATATTAATGCTCAAAACTTACTCATAGATCGAGGCTCTCAAGTTTTTAGTCCTACCCTGGGAGATGGTAGGGGAAGTGATATCAATATCCGCGCTACTGACTCCGTAGAAATTGGTGGACTAGGAATTGAAGCCTATAAGCAGTTTGTTCGCGAATTTGTTTTGACCGGAGTTATTAATCTCTTTGACCCCAACATTGTTCTCATCTCTGCTACTTCTGGCAGTGGAGTAGCTGGAGACATTAATATTGATACTGGCTCTCTGTTGGTGCGAGATGGAGTTGGGGGCGGTACGGGTACTACCGGTTCTGGTAATGCTGGAAATATGAATATTCGTGCTAACAATATTGAACTTGTTAGTTCTGTACTCAATAATGGAAATACCAGAGGAAGCACAGGTCAAGGCGGAAATATCACAATTGACGCACAAAGATTAATTCTGCGGGATGGATCTGGTTTGTTCAGTTCCAGTCGTAGTGATGGAGCAGCCGGTAATATTAAGATTAAAACAAGTGAATCTGTGGAATTATTGGGAAGTATTCCTGAATTTGGCTTTCCATCTTCGATCAGCACGGGTTCTTTTGATAGCAATGGAAAAGGTGGAGATATTAATGTTGAAACTAAACGACTAATTGTTACTAATGGAGGCGCAATTAGTTTATCAACCGGCGCAATTGCTGGTTCAGTTGTTCTTTCTACTATTGGCGGACAAAGCGGAAGTTTAACGGTGACAGCTTCCGAGTCGATAGAAATTAGTGGTGTGTCTGGAGTCAGGGGGGATGCCGCATTTGCTCCGAGTATTTTTGCTACTGACTCTATAAGCTTAAATCGGGGTGGAGATATGCGCCTCTCCACGCCTGTGTTAACTCTGCGAGATGGGGCGATTATTTCTGCGGGTTCTGTGAATGCGGGTGATGCAGGAAGCATTATTATTAATGCCGAGCGTCTGGAAGTGCAAAGCCTAAGTCGACTTGAAGTGTCCAGTGGCAGAACTTTTACTGTTGTTAATCCTAATGCTACTGGGAATGCAGGTTCTCTGACTTTGAATGTCAATCAATTAATTGTCCGGGATGGCGGAACGGTTAGTGTTGCATCTTTAGGCATGGGAAAGGCTGGAAATCTTAATGTTGTATCTGATTCAATTGTCTTGGATAATCAAGGAAGTATTGACGGTACAACTAACTTTGGTGGTGGGGCAAATATTAACCTCGAAGCGCGAGATATTCAGTTGCGACGTGGCAGTAGAATTACTACCGATGCGGGTATTTCTGACGGTGGAAATATCAGAATTAACAGCGATATTTTGGCTACTTTACCCAATGAAAATAATGATATTACGGCCAATGCTCGGACAGCCAGAGGTGGACAAGTTACAGTTAATGTGCCTAATATATTTGGTTTTACAGCCATTAACCGCGAACAAGCCAGGAGTAGTTTAGGACTGACTGATGCTGAATTTTCTCAGCTATAAGTGAATCCAACTTCTTTACTTCCTACCAGCGATATCGCTGCTATTTCTCAACAGGCTGGCCCGGCTTTACAAGGAGCGGTGACATTTAGCACTAC
>DATGYA010000721.1:0-6953 GCA_035298405.1 Kamptonema sp.
AATAGCTTGTGAACGTGATCTGAGAGGTATACAACCCCAATCGGGAAAATCGGATTGCAAGGGAGGCGAACGTAGAGGACTCGGTTTTCCATGATGTGTGGTATCGAAAAATTAGGAATTTTAGAGGGTTTTTTAATATTCTCTATAGTAAGCTAGTTTACCCAAATTTTAGGTATGTAGTTGCGCTTCAGCGCTCTTAGGCCTTGAAAGAGCGCTGAAGCGCAACTATATACTTTTTTTTTATGTGCCAGTTCGTAAGTCCTGTCATTGTTAAAACTTCTATTGTTAGTGGTTAAGCGATCGTTGAGTTAAACTATAATACTTGCTATCCCTAGCAAGTTGTAGAAAAACTGATTACTAAATTACCAATGAATCAATATTTTGCTACCGTTGCTCGCGGTTTAGAAACAATTGCCGCTGAAGAATTAAAACGCTTGGGAGCTCAAGATATCCGTCCGGATTTTACGGGTGTATATTTTGCTGGCGATCGCGCTTTACTTTACCGAGTGAATCTGTGGGCGAGGACGATTTTTCGGGTGCTAGTTCCTATTGCTGAGTTCCAGTGTTATGACCCCGATATGCTCTACCGGGAGGTACAAAAAATCGATTGGGAGGAATATCTCAATGCTGAGAATACTCTGGCGGTGGACTGCACGGGTGGCAATGAAAAACTCAACCATACTCATTATACTGCTCTCCAGGTAAAAAATGCGATCGCAGACCAACAACGCAGCAATTTTGGTAAGCGCTCTAATGTAGATACAAAAAATCCCGATTTATTGATTAACGTTCACATTCATAAAGATCGTTGTATTCTAAGCTTAGATAGTTCTGGTGGTAGTTTGCATCGCCGAGGATACCGCCCCGCAGTTGGTGCAGCGCCCCTTAAAGAAACTCTGGCAGCAGCTTTATTAGAGATGGCCGAATGGAATCCTAATATACCTTTTTTAGACCCAATGTGTGGTTCGGGAACTCTGCCTTTAGAAGCTGCTTTAAAGGCTTTAAATATTGCACCAGGATTGTTTCGAGAAAAATTTGGGTTTATGAGTTGGCGGGATTTTGATGAGGCTCTTTGGGAGCAGTTATGGGAGGAAGCGGAAAATAGCGAATTGTCTGAGTTTAAAGCACTAATTGCCGGCAGCGATCGCGACTCGGAAATCTTAACCCAAGCTCGTACAAATGCACAGCAGGCAGGTCTTAAAGATCGGCTTAAATTTGCTCAAACTGAGTTGTCAGACTTGGAAGCACCCGCAGATAGCGGCATCTTGATTTGTAATCCTCCTTACGGAGAACGTCTGGGAAATACTAGCGAATTAGAGGAACTTTATAAACTGCTGGGTGATGTTTTTAAACAGCGTTTCAAAGGTTGGAATGCCTTTATTTTAACAGGAAATAAGGAATTAGCTAAAAAAGTGGGACTGAGGACAGCGCGGCGAATTCATGTTTATAATGGCACTATAGAATGTACTTTACTCAAGTACGAACTCTATTAAAATGAAAAGTATGTACCAATTTCACCTAGAGGTAACTCATGGTTAACACAGGAATAAAACTCACTTTAGAGGATTTTCTAGCCTTACCACAAGGAGATGTAAACTATGAATTTATAGATGGTCAGGCAGTACCGAAAGTGTCTCCAAAATATTTTCATTCAAGTCTACAATTTGCTTTGCTCGTTCTCATCCGCGCCTGGTCTAGAGGGCGTGGGCGAGTCCTTCCGGAATGGGCACTTATTCTCAATCGTAATGGTCAAGATTGGGCCCCTGTCCCTGACATAACATACATTTCTTATGAACGCTTACCCGCAACTTGGAAGCGGAATCAAGCTTGTCCTATACCACCTGAACTGGTAATTGAAATTATTTCCCCAGACCAAACATTAACAGAATTTGAAGCTAAGGCAAATGATTATTTTGCTGCTGGTGTATTGCGGGTTTGGGTTGTCGATCCTGAAGCTATTACGATCAGAATTTTTTACCCAGATGGGTTAATTGAAATCTATACAGATCGGATGCCTATTGTTGATTTGCTGCTACCTGGTTTAGAATTATCTACAAGACAAATTTTTGAGGAAGCTGAGTTAATTTGACTTGAATTTCTAGAGTGGCAACAAAGAAACGTGAGCAGAAACGATTTTCCACCCTTGAGGAAATTTCCGCCACATTTGACTCTGCCGACCCAACCGCACAACGCCATCGATAACGCGGCGAAATTCCAGGGTTACAGCGGCCATATCTGCATCGAAAGTCACAACCTTGAGATTAAACATTTCGCGTTCGAGATTTAAAGGCGATCGCCCTTTGCGAAAAGCTCTAATCTCATCACTCCCATAGAGATTTTCAGTTACACCAAAACGCACAACCTCCGGTGAATCCCAGAACATATCACTGAGAGTTTCAACATCATTCGTGCAAAGAGCTTTTTCATATTTTAGATAGAGTTCTGTTAACTCAATTACTAAAGCAGAATCATTAATTTGAGTCATAAGAAGAAGGAAGAAGGAAGAAGGAAGAAGGATGAGGGATGAGGGATGAGGGATGAGGGATGAGGGATGAGGGATGAAGGAGCATCCTGAATTTGTAAAAATATGAAGTTGTAGTGTGGGCATCTTGCCAGCACTACAAAAATGATATACTCCCCTTCACATTTGCATCTCCTTCAAATTACTACGGGGATTAAAAGTGCGATTTGCCTTAATTTTTTCATAGCACTCGCGCTCGATGGCACTGAGTTCTTTCGGGGACACGATCGCAATTTTCACTAACTGATCGGTGCGATCGCCTGACTTTGGTTTGGGCCACCCTTTCCCCCGTAACCTCAAAGCTTGGCCAGAACGAATACCCGCTGGAACGTTCACCGCCACCATCCCATCAGGTGTTGGCACCTCAATGGATGCCCCTAACACCGCTTCGTCAGGTGTTACCGCCACCTCACATACCAAATTGTCACCTTCAAACTGAAAGAAGGGGTGAGGCAAAATTTCAACTTTCAGGTACAAATCTCCCCTTTGTTGCGTGTAAGCATCAACTTGACCTTTCCCTTTAATCCGAATGCGGCTACCCGCTTTAACTCCCGCAGGAATGGAAACCTCCCCCGTACCTACCCGCTTAGAAACACCACGAAAGGCTTCGCCGAGACTCAGAGAAATGGTTGCTTCCGTGTCGAGGGAAGTTGCAGCCGTGCGATTGTCAAATCCCCCGAAATCTTCGTATCCGCCAAATCCTGTCTGGCTGCCAGGGTTAGTGCGGTATGTGTAGTTCCAGTTACCACTGCGGCGCGTGCTAGCCCCAGGCCCGCCAGCACGACCAAGCAAAGCGTTAATGAAGTCGTCAAAACTGGCATACTGGCTAAAGTCAACGCCGCCAAAGTCTACATTATTAGGACTACCAGGCCATCCGCCAGGGACTCCAGCTTGCTTCCAATATTGACCGAATTGGTCATATTTTTTGCGTTTGTCTGAGTCTGATAAAACTTCGTAGGCTTCATTAACTTCTTTAAAGCGAGCTTCCGCCTCTTTATTGCCAGGGTTCATGTCGGGGTGATATTTCCGGGCGAATTTGCGGTATGATTTTTTAATTTCATCAGCACTGGCAGTTTTGGAAAGCCCCAGAATTGCGTAATAGTCTTTGAAGTCAGTTGTAGCCATTAACCGCCCTCCATTTAAGTAGTTGTTAGTTTAAGGTTTCTCAGCAAAAATAAATCAGAAATTGATAGTATGACCCATAATCTGTCAGGGCGAGATGAGAATCGTTGCTGACATTTATCCTCTATACTAGGTTATCAAAGGTTTAAATTCAGTCAAGTTCGGTTGTTGCTCAATTAGCGATCGCAATTGCCGCACCCTCCCCAGCAAGTTGCCTCCATCTTCGAGAGTAGAGGAAGGATGGAACGATCCAGGAGCCATCTGAGGCGAAAGTCTCATGCACGGCTCTGAAGAAGAGGTTAGGGGGGGTAACTCCCTAATCGACTCTAACATCTTGGCGGTTCTATGTCTAATTTCTGGAGATGTGTAGTAAATCAATCAGGAATTGCTTAGAGCTACTGGCTTCCGGTTTAAAGCCAATTAACGGCAATAACAAACCAACTAGCAACATCCCAGATACTACAAATATAGATGATTCAAACTTGCCTTCGGCGATCGTGGCGATCGCAGCCAATATCCATATATTTCCAACTATCCCTAACCAAATTGACATAAACACTACGACAAAAGGGTGCAGTGCCATCTTAATGTCAATTTTGCTACCCATGCCTTCGGGGTAAATTCTTCCTTTAATTATAGGTATAAAAGAGTTACGATAATTGATGATGCGATTAATTTGAAAAGAACTATCGCCAACTTCACCTTCATAAGGTTTTTCATTATTTTTTCGGTTCCATCCAATGGCTTTCCGAGGTTCTACAACCGCTAGTAATTTTTGACGGACTATCTCAGGATGTAGGGAAGTATTAATTGTAAATTTTTCATAAGGAAACATGGTAAAAACTCCAAGATATGAAATCTGTGGTAAAACCAAGTTTTATAGCTAGGGACTAGGGGCTACGATGCTCAGGACTAGGGGAAGAGGGGAATAAAATCAATAATTAAGTTTGTCAACTAATCTGCAAGCATCTGCTAAAGCTCGATCTTATTACTGCTGCTAGTTATACCTTTGGTAGTGTAGCATTTTAAGGGTTGAGAATGCAAGTGGCGAAAGCGCGATCGCAGCGGTAGTAGAGTATCAGTAGTTACTCACTTAAATTAGAAGATGTAAAGGCTGCAATCGCATTTTTTATTTTTTATTTATTGTGCTATTATATTAGTAGATGATTTACGGAAATCTAAGAACAATATGAAATCAGATGTTACTGTTCGTGTGAGTTCAGAGGGTAAGTTAGAAATTCCTCCAGAGCTTGAAAGTCAACTTAATCCAGGCGATCGATATACTGCGATCGTCACCGCAGATAGTATTGTTTTTCAGAAGGTAGCAAGTTTTGACTGGGAGGAATGGGAAAGGCGAGTAGAAGCAGCTAACCCCGATCCTGATGAGTTAACAATGGAAGAAATTTGTGAAATTGTACGGGAAGTGCGACGGGCGATCGGGATTTGTTAGTTTTGCAGGAATATGAGGGGATTCCTATTGTTACAGCTAGAGAGTTTTTGGAGCGTTATTTTCCAGAAAATTAGGAGGCGATCGCTTTTAATTCAAGGAAGGGCATCGCGTCTTTAGTAGAGTATCAGTAGTTACTTATAAAGAGCGATCGCTGGTTTATTGAAGGAAAGGCGATCGCACTGAGTTATTGTGAGAGTTAATCTGACTTGCTCATCATTCGCGATCGCTGTGTTCTGGGAGTGGTATCCTAGAGAGGAGGATACCTGAAAAAAAGGAGGAAAAACTTATGTCATCAAGTGCGATCGCTACCTTGACAAAAATTATGGAATCTTTGCCAGAAAATTTACAAAATCGAGTTGTTGAACACCTGCAAGAATATATTGAAGACTTAAAGGATGAAGAGCAGTGGAATTTATCTTTTCAGAATACACAACAATCGCTGATTATGGCTGCACAAAGGGCTAAACAGGAAATTTCTGAAGGGAAAGCACAGCCATTAGATATCGAGCAATTATGAAATCCATGACTTTGCCTTCATTTTGGGAAAAATACTATTTGCTTGATACTACTATTAAACAACAAGCTAAGAAAGTCTATGGGTTATGGCTACAAAATCCATTTCACCCGTCTTTACACTTCAAGTGTATCAACACGGAGGAAAATATATGGTCAGTTAGAATTACACGGAGTTATAGGGCGCTTGGGGTTTTAGAAGGTGGAACTGTAACGTGGTTTTGGATTGGCAGTCACGATGATTATGAAAGATTTTTTGGCTAAATAAGCGATATTTAGTTAATGACCACAACTATCGTTGGTTGTGGAAACCAAGTTATACTATGCCGATAGAGGAATACAAAGAGGGGCTGCGACTGATAAGTAATTTTTTCTATAAAGTGAGTTGAAAGTTTTAAGCTTTAGCAGCTTTGAATCTGACTGGGTTAGTATAATGGCAAGTAGTTTAAACATTAAAAAAGGAGTTATGATAATTCTATCTTTTAAGGATATACAATTTATTATTGAAGCTCTTGAGTTTCGGATAGAAGCCTACGCAGAACGTTTGAAAGATGAAGATTTGGATGAAGACGAAGCATCAGATATCGGCAACGATAGCTATTTTTTGGAAGCGCTACGCGAAGATTTAATAAAAGCTATTAAGGATGGTAGTCTGCCTAAAATAGCAGAATATGCAGAGGGTTTAATCAAGAGGTAAGAAATTAATGAGAGCGATCGCTTTTCACTCAAGGAAGGGCATGGCGGCGGTGGTAGAGTATCAGAAGTTACTTATAAAGAGCGATCGCACTTAGTTTAGGTAAGGGCGATCGCTGACTTACAACTTAGCATTCCCAGGTTACACAGTGAGAAGGCAGTTATGGTTTAGCAGCTTTAATCACATCCTCAACCATTTTAATCGCCTCTTTGATTGCAATTTGACCGCTTTCTACGGCCCTAATTAAATCCTGAGCGTCTTTCGGACTAATTAAATTGAGCCTGACGGGTTCTTTTAAGGAAACAATAAATTTAGTTTTATCGCTGTCTTGCAGCTTAGAGCCTCTTTCTTTGGCTTCAACATCTCTTAGCTGTTCTTTTAATTGTTTAAGCATTTCTGCTTGTTTTCCCTCGTTAAAAGTGCCATCAAATAACCTGTGTTTTGCCCCTACAAGAGCAATAGCACCTAAAGCTGCAACGCCAGCAACTAATCCTACGGGAGGTGCAACGGCTATTAACCCAAATAATACAGATCCGCCACCGAAAGCTGCGGCCGCCGCACCGGCACCGGCAGCCCCTACCACACCAATACCAATATCTCCTAAAATTTTTAACTTATCATGTGGGTTTTTTTCCAGTTGCTCTATTGACTTC
>DATGYA010000722.1:0-1794 GCA_035298405.1 Kamptonema sp.
TACAATATTGGGATTGACTATGACGTGAGGGATAAGCGCGTTCGTACATGGTACGGAGGAGAGGTGGTGTCATCTGCAAAAGAGTATGGTTATGGCGATCGTATTCGTATCAAAACTGATGTCACTTATAACTACAACGAAACCAACTACCCTGTTTACACCGCTTATGCACACCTAGCAGATAGAAATTATTTGAATGGTAGTGAAGTAAAAGTAGGCGATCAAGTAAGAGCAGGACAAGATATTGGAACACAAGGAAACACGGGTCACTCTTTTGGAACTCACGTTGATTTACAGCTATGGATTGAGGTTAATGGAAGGAAAATAAATGTGAGTCCGAATGCTTTAGAATCTCAAATAAAATCGAGCCACCCGTGACAATTAAAGCGCTAACAATAGAGCGATCGCACTTCCACAACCCCCTAAATCTCATCAAAAACTCTGAGGTAATTATGTCTTCTCAAAACATCCAGCAACAAATCAAAAACTCCCACTCCCTTTTACCAGCGAGTCGCGATCCGCCTCCGACACCCTACGCGATCGCCCTCTCGCCCTCTCGCCAACTCTCTATTTCTACCCTTGTGCGATCGTTTTTTTAAGCCCCTCTCAAATGTCAATACCAATATTTTTGGAGTAATCAATCAAATGAAAACAATCAAGAACTTATCAATCGCTGTAATTGGAACAGCAATCTTTCTTCTCCAATCGACCCATACCCAAGCTGGTACAATCACTTTTTCCGACTCGACATTTAATAATGAAGATTGGGAACTCACTCCTTTTATTTACGGGAGTGCTGGAGTAAATACCAATCAGATAGCTTCAAGCGACAATCAATTCAGACTAATTGTAAACACTCTTTATCCTAACCCAAATGGTTCATTTTCATATATTCTCGGCTTTAATCAACGCATCGGAGCCGTCTACAATCCTCAACTGCAAGGAGCGATTTCCTCTATAGATTACTCAGAAAATTCAATCTTATTCAGTCAGTCTATCTATGGTCAGTTGACTGGATTAGCTTTAAAACAAAATCAGAAAATTTACATGGCTACTGTTGGTGCTACTCAAGAGTATAGCTGGACTACTAAATCGGCTAACAATTTACAACAAAGTGATTTTTACAATTTTTCTTTCATAAGCAATGCAACTGAGAATCCAGACTTTTCATCAACAGGAACACCAATTGAGCTTGGTTTTTTCCGTGCAAATTCAACTTGTCTAGGATGCGGCGGATATACAATGGTTGCTGGTATAGATAACTGGTCTGTAAAAATCAATCAAGATGAATCTCAACCCGTTCCCGAACCTGCTACTGTATTAAGTGGATTGGCGTTTAGTGCTTTTATTGCCAAAATGCGGATGAAACGCAAACGGCAACAAAACCCCCTAGAATCCACTGGTAGTTGAGAAAAAACCGCGCGATCGCCTCATAAACCCATCTCTTTCTCCAGCCTACCCAAAGAGCGATCGCCCTCTCCCAGAAACCGGGTTTCTGCGACAATCTTTGCATTATCACCGAGATATTTAGGAAGAAACCCGGTTTCTTTATCCTACGCACCCACCCAATCCCCCCAGGCAAAATCTGAACCAAATGTAAAGTTTTATTAAATCTGCATAAAAATCCCAGGAATTTTACAAATACCTTAATAGAACCACCTAATTCCCACAACCAATTAAGGAATAACCGAAATGAACACCGCCCAAATCCTCACCACAAAGCCATACAACCACCGCCAAGCTACCCTAGAAGACGCAAAAGCGATCGCCTCCCTGATGGCGGCCTTCGCTGAA
>DATGYA010000723.1:0-7109 GCA_035298405.1 Kamptonema sp.
ATTTATTGGCACTTTGTGGATGTAATTTGGATTGTCCTGTTTGTGCTGTTGTATATAATTTGAGGCTTTTAACCTCCCTTTACCCCCCCAACATGGGGGGGGTTGTTTGTAAGAATACCGTTGCAAGCTGTCAAGTACAAAAAAATAGTGGGTCTTGAGGAAACTATGCAGATTATGGTAGAAATTGATGCTATGATTCCGAGTTAACCTTTGGAGTAGAGATAAAATATGTTATCATAAACTTATTAAGTCTGGAAAGGAAACAAAACTATGGAACGACAACTCCAGATCGTTTTATCAGAAGACACGCTTAAACTGATTGATGAGTTTACTAAAACAAGCGGTTCTTTACCTGAAACACTGCGAGAGCGTAGCCACTTCATCGATGAAGCAGTTAAATTTTATATTACGGAGAAGCAGCGGGAAAATCTTAAACAGCAAGTTAAAGAGGGAGCATTGCGAAGAGCAAAACGCGACTTGGGATTAGCTGAAGAATGGCTTGATTTGGAGGAAGAAGCGTGGCTGGAACAATAAAGTTACCTAAACGGGGAGAAGTTTATCTGGTGAATTTCGATCCAACTAGGGGTTCGGAAATCCAAAAGACACGCCCTGCTTTAATCTTGCAAAATAATGTCGCCAACGAATCTAGCCCAATTACTATTGTAGCAGCTATTACCTCTCAATTTGAAGACCCGTTATATCCTACCGAAGTGCTAATCAAAGCACCAGAAGGCGGTGTGAAACAGGATTCGGTAGCACTCCTCAACCAGATTCGTTCAATAGATAAGCAAAGGTTGATAAAATGCTTGGGAACACTGTCATTAGAAACAATGAAACAAGTAGATAGATCCATTGAAATTAGTCTAGGTTTGATCGAATTAACTTGACAATAATTATAATTATAAAATCATAGTGAAAATATCATGCAGTGCGAACTTTGTGAAAGAGAGATGAATGCTTTAACAGCCCATCACCTCATCCCCAAACAAAACACTAAACGCAAACATGAAGATCCCGGCCCCACGATTGACATCTGTTCTGCTTGCCATCGACAAATTCACTCCCTATTTGACAACAAACACCTCGCACAAGAACTCAATACTTTGGAAAAGCTTAAAAATGACCTTCAAATGCAGAAATTTGTGGCTTGGGTAAAAAAACAAAAGCCAGAGAAACGCATTCAGGTTCATGGACAGAAAAAAGCTTAAGTAGTCGGATAAAAGTAAACGACACTGTGTTAAGAAATATTAACAAGCCTGAAACCTTTATAGTTCTCTGTTCCCTGTTTCCTTGTCCTCATAGTTAACTTTATTTCTACTTAGCTAGTTACGCTCTCCAGAGCACTTTATACCTTATGCTATAGAGCAGGTAACTACCCAAAACTACCCACTATGGATATCAATGCTCTTGAACTAGCCAAAAACCGCACGGGAGTCTTTAAAAAATTCCTCCAAACTGAGAGCGATCAGAAAGCAAATTCAGATAAATTAGCCTTTTTGGATTGCGGCATTGAAAATTCGCCTTACAAAAAAAACATCAAGAATTATCCAGAATGCCTTAAGCAGAAACCTGACGGTTTAAAAGTAGTTAGTTACGCTACAACAACCGATGTTTCAGCATCTAATAAAAGCGGAAAATTCACCCGTTATCCCAATGTGGGAGAACTTCCCCCAATTAACGCTCAAGGTTTAAACTTTCTCCACGAAGACATCAAGCAAGCCTGTGTTTGTATTGGCACATTTGTAGATGGAAAAATACTGGGGCAGTGGCTTGGTAAAAATCCAGTTGTTAAAGCTCAGTGTTGGAGTACAACTAAAATCATGCCTATCCTCAATGCTGTCTGTCAAGTGAATGCAAGACATCCTGACTGTGACATTGATAACTGCTCTATTATAGATGCAGATGGGCAACAAGATGATGTGGCTTTTTCTGATGTATTAGACGATATTGTTACTTATGCTAATCGCATAGCTAGTTCAAATTCATTGGCTGCTATGTTTAAACGCTTCGAGAATCGGACGGCGCTAGAACAATGGGTGAAAAAGATTACAGGCAATAATGATATAAATTTCACCCGTGACTACGGCGAAGTTGCTTTTCTTGAAAACCCAAAAGTGCTTGATGTTATAAGACAAAAAGTGGTGCTGACTGCTGAACCAAACAGTCCCCAAGGTGATAATCTCGTCTCTACTTATGATTTAACGCGGTTTATATCGATGTTAGGATGGCATTTTCACATTCCGCAGCCGTCGCGGTTCCCTGGAGCTCAGTGGCACAGCTTGGAAACTGTGGTCAAGGCGATGGGTAAAGATTCAGCTCGATATACTGATGCTGCGATCGCAACTTTGGGGATCAATAATGTTATTAGTTCTCTAGTAATTATCTCAAAATTAGGTCAAGGACTCAGCACCACCAGACAAACAATAGAAACAGTTTATACGGCATTTGTGCAGTTTGTGGATGAGCGACCAAAGGCTAGTAGTAAACCAGCTAAATTGAGAACTTTTGCAATGACTTTGCGGGGTGCAAAGTCATTACAAGATGTAGATACCGATCGCGCCGCCGTAGAATTAGATGCTCGCATGGCCGCAGAAGTAACCGAAATTCTGCGCCGAGTAGTTGCAGAAGAATGGCCTTAATGTACTAACCTTAATATTTTGAAACGGAATGAAACTTTGGATAAAGCATCGCTGCCACAGGCTTTCCCCCCCGCAAATGCCGCTCAACAATTGCCTGCACTTCATCGGGGCAGACGCGATCGTACCAAACCTCTTCCGGCATCACCAATACCATCGGCCCATTGCCGCATTCACCTAAACAACTACTAGGCACAATAGTCACATCTGGTACTGGCAAATCCTGAAAAACTGCCAGTACTTTTGCACCACCTTGCTTGCGACAAGTGCGGTTCTGGCAGATAAGAACTCGCCTAAAAGATTCAGGAAGTTTTATCATTTGACATCTATTAGACAACAACAATAACTCTTGTAGAGCAGGTATCCTGTCTACCTTTGACTAGCGTTTATTTTTAAGTCCATTGTACATCCTACTCCTATTAATCTGGCGACAAACCTTTTCCCGCCAACCATTCCCGATTAAACAGCCGTGACTGATAGCGAGAACCGCCATCACAAAGTACGGTGACAATTGTGTTACCAGGCCCCATTTGCTTAGCTAATGCAACGGCAGCACCAACGTTAATTCCTACGGAACCCCCCATAAATAACCCATCTTTTCTCAACAGTTGGTAAATTACTCGCACGGCTTCTGTATCATCAATTTGGATGGCATCATCTATAGGAGCATTTTCCATATTTGCAGTAATGCGACTGGTGCCAATACCTTCAGTAATCGAGCTACCTTCTATCTTAATTTCCCCAGTTTTAACGTAACTGTAAAGACCGCTCCCCATCGGATCTGCTAAGATGCTTCTAATAGCTGGATTCTTTTCTTTCAGAAACATTCCTACACCTGCAAAAGTTCCTCCCGTCCCGGTTGCTGTCACCCAGGCATCAATTTTGCCGCCTGTTTGTTTCCAGATTTCAGGGCCAGTTGTTTCATAATGTGCTTGGCGATTGGCTAAGTTATCAAATTGATTTGCCCAGATTGCATTCTCCAGTTCTGAGGCTAACCTACCGGAGAATTTGACATAGTTATTAGGATCTTTGTAGGGAACGGCGGGAACGGTTCGGACTTCTGCCCCCAATGTTCTCAATGCGTCTATTTTTTCTTGGGATTGGGTGTCAGGAATTACGATCAGGCATTTGTAACCTTTGGCGTTACAGATATGAGCTAAACCGATGCCTGTATTGCCTGCGGTTCCTTCTACTACTGTTCCACCTGGTTTTAATAAGCCTTTTTCTTCTGCATCTTTGATGATGTAGTGGGCAGCTCTATCTTTAACAGAACCGCCAGGATTGAGAAATTCTGCTTTTCCCAAGATTTCGCAGCCAGTTTCATCGCTGAAGCTGTTTAATCTGATTAGTGGGGTGTTGCCAAGAGTGCCTACAAAACCGTTTTTGATGTCCATGCTATTTGGATCTTTATTTAGAATTTGACTATAAATAAAATTACCAAATTTTACTCATATTAAGAACAAATCCCGGCAAAACTGGATCGCCGCTAACTGTAGCCGGATTCTCCAAGCATTCCTCTGGCAAACCTGGACGGTAAATATAAACTCTGCGATTTTCCCGATCAATTAACCAGCCTAGCTTTACTCCCGGCTCCCTCATATATTCTTCCATTTTTTCTTGCAATGGCTTTAGATACTCAAAATCCGGTCTGAGTTCTACTACAAAGTCGGGGCAAATGGGCGCAAATTTCTCTTGCTGTTCTTTTGATAAAGTATTCCACCGTTCCAGTTTCATCCACGAAGCATCAGGCGATCGCACTGCACCTGTTGATAGAGTAAATCCTGCACTGGAACTAAAAGCTAGACCTGTTTCATTTTGCTCTGTCCAAATTCCTAACTGTCCACATAAATTGGCATTGCGGTTGCCTGTTATCGCTCCAGTTGGAGGCATCAATAATATTTCTCCCAATAGGTTACGTTCAATGCGTAAGTCGCGATTGATTCGACAGAAGTCGAAAAAATCATCTTCTGTCATTTGCATTTTTGGCGGCATTCGCAAGACTATCGGAGATGAGAGCATGGTGATTTCCCCCATAAAAATATGTGCTTGTAGAGGCGCAAGCGATCGCGCCTCCATTACCACCACCGGATGACAGAAATCTGATACTATTTATTAGGCTGAGGGGTCATCCGCAAATAAGGTTTAATGACTTCGTAACCTTTGGGGAATTTCTCTTTCAACTCTTCTGGATCTTTGATTGAGGGGACAATTACGCAATCTTGACCATCTTTCCAGTTAACTGGAGTGGCGACGCTATATTTGTCGGTGAGTTGTAGGGAATCAATTACGCGGAGAATTTCATCAAAGTTGCGGCCTGTACTTGCAGGATAAGTAATACTTAGACGGAGTTTCTTTTGGGGGTCAATGACGAAAACTGTACGGATTGTTAAGTTGTTCAAGGAGTTGGGATGGATCATGTCGTAGAGGTCGGAAACTTTCCGATCTGGGTCTGCCAAAATAGGATAATTGAGGCTGACTTTTTGGGTTTCTTCGATATCTTTGATCCAGCCTTTGTGGGACTCTTCATTATCAACGCTGAGGGCAATAGTTTTGACACCGCGTTTCTCAAATTCTGATTTGAGACGGGCAACTTCGCCTAGTTCGGTGGTGCATACTGGTGTGTAGTCTGCGGGGTGTGAGAACAGCACTACCCAGCTATCGCCGGCCCAGTCGTAGAAGTTGATTTCTCCTTCGGAGGAGGCTTGGGTGAAGTTGGGGACTGTATCGCCTAATCTCAGAGTCATAAGTTATTTCCTCTAGGTTTATTTAAGGTCGGTTCTCTATAATGCCACAATGCTACGGTTTTCCGGTAGGCTTTTAGATTTTTTAAGTTTTCTTGCTCTTAGTCGCAGGCTGCATTAATTTATTTTATATGCTGTCAATTCTGAAGTGTACGCTATGTTTCAAGTGCTGTACTTTCTGATTCAAGCGATACAACCTTTTTTGGTGCCGCTGTGTTTTGTGTGTGCTTGGGGGTTGATGTTTCTGCTATTGTGGAGTGTTGGAAGTGCGATCGCAGATTCGGTGAAGCGGGCTAAGCGGATGCACCAAATTCCTTGTGCTAATTGTGTGTTTTTTACGGGTGACTATCACCTCAAGTGTCCCGTTCAGCCGAAAATTGCTTTATCTGAAGAGGCGATTGACTGTTCTGATTATAGAGGGCGATCGCTTTATTAAGTTTCACTACCTATTTCTAGCAACACTTTCAACACGCCGGGACTTTGTGCTTTCTCAAAGGCACTCAATCCTTCATCTAAGGGATACCAACTGTGAATTAGGTGCTTGACATTGACTTGGTTTTGTGCTAGCAATTGCAGTGCAGGTAGAAATGGGCCGCAGCGAGAACCGATCAGGGTAATTTCATCGACGACTAAGGCGGAAGCGTCGAAGGTAAGCGCCCCGGCGTAGGTGCTTTTGAGGACAAGGGTTCCTCTGGGGCGCAAGGCACGACGCGCGATCGCAAACCCTTCTGGATTCCCCGTACACTCAATAGAAACGTCAAAATATCGGTCTTTCACCGCATCAGCAAAACCCGTTTTGATGCCGCGTTCCTCTAAATTCACCAATTTATCGCGATGCCGTCCAATTACCAGCAGTTCGCAACCCGTCAGGGCAATAGTTTGGGCGACGAGTTGACCGAGTTTGCCATCTCCCACCACCAGCACTTTGTTTTCTGGAGACAGTGGCACTTGTTGCTGAATTTCTAAGGCGGCAGCGATGGGCTCGGTGAAAGTTGCCGCGTCAGTGGATACGCTATCGGGTACTAGGTGCAGGTTAGCCACTGGTAGAGTCAGGTATTCAGCAAACGCCCCATTACGGTTAACGATACCCAAAACAGTGCGATTTTCGCAGTGAGTGGGCTGTTCGCTGAGGCAAAAGCGGCAGTGACCGCAGGCAGCGTTAATTTCGCCGACAACTCGCCGCTGCACTAAGTTTTCTGGCCCTTGTTCGACAACGCCGACAAATTCGTGACCCAGGATGCCTCGATAGGGATAATAGCCTCTGAGTAGTTCTAAGTCCGTGTTGCAGATACCTGCCCGTAAAACCCGCACTAACGCTTCCCCAGTTGGTGGTTCGGGAATTGGGAGATTAGTGCAAAGTTGCAGTTGCTTGTTTTCCAGCCAAAGTCCTTTCATTGAGCTTCCTACTGTATTTCACCCAAATGCAAACCAGCTCTACATTTAAGTAGCTCTGGCAATTATTATAAACCAAATAGTTGGGCGATCGCAGGCAACAATTTATTACACGCTTCCACCACACCAACAGCACTAGGCAACCCAAAAATAATTCCTTTCAACATCGTCAGAGCATTTTTTGCCGTCTTTTGCGTTGCTTCCTCTTTGGGGTTTTTCGCTGCTTCAGCTAAGGTTTGTAATTGTTCCAATGCTTCAGCTTTTTCTTCTGCTTTTAAGGCTGGATCGGTTTCAATCGCTTGGTATAATTGGCTTAATAATTCCTTGATTCCGGGCCGAT
>DATGYA010000724.1:0-7623 GCA_035298405.1 Kamptonema sp.
ACCTGTGCGAGACTAAAGGAGTGAAAAGCAGCCGAGAAATTATGCCTGGGGATGACGCTGAACCGGGCATATATGCACTATAAGATATGCGGATACTACTAATAAAAGAAAAACACCCCAACAGTAAAAATCAGATTAACAACATTTAACTTAATTGGGTGGGCATTGCCCACCCAATTCATTTAGACGCGATCGTGGAAGGTTCGCTTAATCACATCTAACTGTTGTTCGCGACTTAGTTTGATGAAATTAACCGCATAACCAGACACTCGAATCGTAAGTTGAGGATAGAGTTCAGGATGTTCCATTGCATCCAATAAAGTGTCACGATTCAACACATTGACATTAATGTGATGTCCGCCATCATGGAAGTAGCCATCTAACATACCAACCAGATTGCTGATTTGGTCTGTGGCTATTTTACCCAAAGCACCTGGCACGATGGAGAATGTGTTAGAAATGCCATCTTGAGCGTAGGTATAAGGCAATTTGGCAACCGAAGCAAGGGAGGCGATCGCACCTTTACTATCTCGTCCGTGCATAGGATTTGCACCGGGGGCAAAGGGTTCTCCCGCCTTACGACCATCGGGAGTATTGCCCGTTTTCTTGCCATACACCACATTAGATGTAATCGTTAACACCGATTGGGTGGCAACAGCATCGCGATAGGTTTTATGCTGTTTCAACTTAGTCATAAAGCGTTTCACCAAATCGACCGCAATTCGATCTACGAGATCGTCATTGTTGCCATACTTGGGAAAATCTCCTTCAATTTCATAGTCAACGGCTAAACCCGATTCATTGCGAATTACTTTTACTTTCGCGTGCTTAATTGCAGAGAGAGAATCTGCAACTACTGAAAGTCCAGCAATGCCACAGGCCATCGTGCGGAATACATCTCGGTCGTGCAGTGCCATTTCTAAACGCTCATAGCAATATTTATCGTGCATGGCGTGGATGACATTGAGCGTATTGATGTAGGCTTTTGCTAACCAATCCATCATCCGATCGAACTTCTGCATCACTTCAGCGTAGTCCAAATACTCGCTGGTAATCGGTGCAGCGGCCAAGCCAATCTGTTCGCCAGATTTCTCGTCTTTGCCACCATTAATGGCATACAGCAAACATTTTGCTAAGTTGACTCGTGCGCCAAAGAATTGCATTTGTTTGCCGATTCGCATTGCAGACACGCAGCAGGCGATCGCATAATCATCACCCCAATAGGGACGCATTAAATCGTCGTTTTCATACTGAATCGAACTGGTGTTAACGGAAGTTTTGGCGCAATATTGTTTGAATGCGATCGGCAGTCGTTCCGACCACAGTACAGTCAAATTAGGTTCAGGAGCAGATCCCAGTGTAGTCAATGTATTGAGAATGCGAAAACTGGTCTTCGTCACCAGCGGCCTACCATCTACACCTACACCGCCGACACACTCAGTCACCCAGGTTGGATCGCCAGAAAACAACTCATTATAATCTGGAGTTCGCAGGAAGCGCACTAACCGCAGTTTCATTACAAAATGATCGATCAGTTCTTGTAGTTCCGATTCTGTTACTGTGCCATTCTTCAAATCACGCTCAAAGTAAATATCTAGAAACGTAGATACCCGTCCTAAAGACATCGCGGCCCCATTTTGTTCTTTCACCGCCGCCAAATAACCCAGGTATAGCCATTGCACAGCTTCTTTGGCATTAGCAGCAGGTTGACTAATATCAAAGGCATAACTGGTTGCCATTGTTTTTAACTCAAACAAGGCTTTGATTTGCTCGTTGATTTCTTCCCGCAATTGAATTGTGTAAGCATCAATAGTATCTACTTCGAGAGATTCCAGTTGAGCCTTTTTATCTTCAATTAGGCGATCGACACCATATAGCGGTACTCGCCGATAATCGCCAATAATGCGTCCGCGACCATAGGCATCGGGTAGTCCGGTGACAATGCCAGAATGACGCGCTAATCGCATCTCCTTGGTATAGCCATCAAACACGCCATCATTATGAGTTTTTCGATACTGAGTAAAAATCTCTTCTAGTTTAGGATCGAGGGTGTAACCATAAGCTTGTAGCGCGGATTTCACGACACGAATGCCTCCAAAGGGCATAATTGCCCGCTTCAGGGGTCGATCGGTCTGCAAGCCGACAATTTGCTCTAGTTCTCGGTCAATATAGCCAGGGCTGTGGGATGTGATGGTGGAAACAACGGCGGTGTCTGCATCCAAAATTCCTTTTTCTCGTTCCTTTGCCGTTAGGGCACTCACTTGCTGCCATAAGGTTTGGGTGCGCGTTGTTGCACCTTCTAGAAAGGATTCATCGCCTTCGTAAGGGGTATAATTTTTTTGAATGAAGTCACGCACATCAACTTCACTCACCCAGGAACCTTGCTCGAATTCTTTCCATTGCTCAAACATATTGTTCAGTGCCTCCTGGCTTTAGGGGAGCGATCGGTTCTAAGGAGTTGTAGTGTATTGTTGCTAGCTTAGAACTGAACGCTCAAATGTTTTTATAAATATATTTATACAAAAAGAGTTTGAGGAACTTGTGAGGATGCAAAAATTAGGGCGCGATCGCAAAATTTAGCCATAACTATAGCCATAGAATTATTGTGGTTATAGAATGCTATAATAAGTATCGTGTAGCTGGCATCCTGCCTGCCTTTGATCGTTTTTTTGGAGCTGTCTAATCAACATTACTAAGTAATAATCTGCTCGTTTTTTACATTAAAGGCTTCAGCAAGACTTACGCAGTCTGTACCAAAAACAAGGGTTTGAGATTACTTCCCTAACTGTCGAATAAAAGAATTATAGCAGAAGGAAGAAGGAAGAAGGAAGAAGGAAGAAGGAAGAAGGATGAGGTAATAATAGCAAGGGTTTCGGCAATCACGATAGTCCTAACCGTCTTGGCGGTTGCTATATCTTCTGTGGAAGTCCTATTGGAGTTCCCTTAAATAATTCGTTTTCGTTAAGATTGGGTTGGCATTATCTAGAGGTTGCTTTGAGGTGAAGATTCTTGTAGTAGAAGATGATGGTTTGATTGCAAAGGCGTTAACCACTGTTCTAAACGATCGCACTTATGCGGTTGAGATTGCCAGCGATGGGGAAGCTGGATGGGATTTGATAGAACTGTATGCCTACGATCTGATTCTTTTGGACGTAGTATTACCCAAGCTTGACGGAATTAGCCTCTGCCGACGGGTGCGATCGCACGGCTATCAAATGCCGATCTTGCTGTTAACGGGGCGAGACAGCAGCCACGACAAAGCCATTGGTTTAGATGCAGGCGCAGATGATTATGTAGTTAAACCCTTTAACCCAGAAGAATTAGTGGCGCGGGTGCGGGCGCTGTTGCGTCGCGGGGCAGTGACAGCAGCGCCAATTTTGGAGTGGGGCAATCTGCGGTTCGATCCGGGGAGTTGCGAAGTCACCTACTGCGATCGACTGCTGGCTTTGACTCCGAAAGAGTATGCCTTGCTGGAGTTATTTTTACGAAATCCCCAGCGAGTCTTTAGCTGTAGCATGATACTCGAACATCTTTGGGCTTTTGAAGAGACCCCCGGAGAGGATGCCGTGCGGACGCATATTAAAGGCTTACGGCAGAAGTTGAAAGCGGTTGGAGAAGCTAATCTAATTGATACGGTCTATGGAATTGGCTATCGTCTGAAATCCATTGAAGGTAAAGCAGAGGTTCAGCCAACTAAAATAACTCAGACCTTGCCAGAAACAGCTATACAGCAACAGACTCTAGAGGCGATCGCATCCCTTTGGGAAAAATTTCAAGGACGCATCGCTCAACAGGTGGCGGTGTTAGAGCAAGCCGTCGCTGCCTTGGAGGAACAAAACCTGAGTCAGGCACTCAGAGAACAGGCAATACAGGAAGCACACACGCTAGGCGGGTCATTGGGTACTTTTGGATTCCCTGATGGCTCTGATGTGGCTCGAAACATTGAACGCCTGCTAAAGGAAAACGCTTTGCAGCAAAGCGATCGCGTTAAAACTATTCGAGAATTTGTTACCAGTTTACAGGAAATCATTCAGCGATCGCCTCATCCCCCAGCCTCCGCAGATGTAGCTACAGTTACCTCAACCTCTCAAGCTATGTTGTCCCAGGTGACTCGCGATCGCGATCGCCTGCATCCTGAGCCGTTGCCACCTAAAGTCGCGATCGTAGATGACGATCCAGCAACCCTTGCTCTCTTGCAGCAGATCCTAGAACCTTGGGGAATAACTTCGATCGCATTACAAGACTCCCGCCAGTTTTGGGAAATGCTAGAAACCGCCTCTCCTGACTTACTAATTCTCGATCTTGAAATCCCCCATATTAACGGCATTGAACTCTGCCAGTCGGTACGGGAAAATTCTCGTTGGAGCCACTTACCTATTTTATTTCTGACCCAACATACCGATGCTGATACGGTAAATCGCGTGTACTCAGTAGGCGCAGATGACTTTGTGAGTAAACCAATTGTTGGCCCCGAATTAGTAACTCGTATCCTCAACCGTCTCGAACGCATTAAACTACTGCAAACAACCACCACAGCCTTGCAACAGGCAAAATTAGCAGGCAGTGCAAAGAGTAAAGATAAACTGGAATTACGAGTTGCAGAGCGCACGGCTGAACTAATTAGTGCCAACGAACAATTACGAAGAGAATTAAAGGAACGCCAACAAATTGAAGAGGCGCTACGGGTTTCGCAAATTCGCTTTGCCGGAATTTTGGAGATTGCCGATGATGCCATCATTGCGATTAATAGCACTCAACACATCACCTTATTTAACCAGGGAGCCGAAAAGATTTTTGGTTATACAGCTCAAGAGGTGATAAACCAACCGCTAGATTTACTCTTGCCTTCCCGCTTTGCTCAAATCCATCGCCACCACATTGCTAACTTTGCCCAAATGCCTCAGTCTGCCCGTCGCATGGGCGATCGCCGCGAGATTTTTGGTCGTCGTCAAAATGGAGAAGAGTTTCCAGCCGAAGCTTCTATTTCCAGACTAGATATGGAAGGAGAAACAGTATTCACCGTGATTTTGCGCGACATCACCGATCGCAAACAAGTAGAGACAGCTTTGGAACAACTCAGTCGGCAAAACGAACTAATTTTAAATTCTGTAGGTGAAGGACTGTGTGGTTTAAATTTGCAGGGAAAAATTACGTTTGTGAATCCAGCAGCAGCAAAACTTTTAGGCTATACGGTAACAGAACCGATCGATCGAACAATTCATTGCATTTTACCTGATGCAGAAAACAGTTTAATTTGGGCATCGCTGCAAGATGGAGTCATTCATCAAGTGCCACAGGCAACGTTTTATCGTCAGGATGGCTCTAGTTTTCCGGTTGAATATGTTAGCACTCCGATTCGAGAACAAGGGGCGATCGTTGGTAGTGTTATCACCTTTCGTGACATCACGGAACGGCAACTGGTCGAACGCATGAAAAATGAGTTTATTTCTGTAGTTAGTCACGAACTTCGCACTCCATTAACTTCTATTCATGGTTCGCTGGGAATGCTCGCTAGTGGCTTACTTGATGCCCAACCAGAAACGGGTAAACGTTTGCTAGAGATTGCCGTCAACAGTACCGATCGCTTGGTGCGACTGATCAATGATATTCTGGATATTGAACGCATCGAAGCTGGGAAAGTGACTATGGCGAAACAACGCTGCGATGTGTCTGAACTAATGAATAAAGCCGCCGAAGTTATACAGACAATGGCTGAAAAGTTTGGTGTTTCTGTCGTGATTTCGCCTTTATCATCTCAAGTTTGGGTAGACTGCGATCGCATCATTCAAACCTTGACAAATCTACTTAGTAATGCGATCAAGTTCTCAACCTCTGGCACTACGGTTTGGTTGAGTGCAGAGATAGGTAAAAAAGATGATTTTGGGGAGACAATTAACGCCGCTTCTTCCTCTTCCTCCTGTCTCCCAGCCCACATTCTTTTCACTATTAAAGACCAAGGACGAGGTATTCCTCAAGATAAACTGGAAACAATTTTTGAGCGCTTTCAACAAGTAGATGCGTCCGACTCTCGCAATCAGGACGGGACTGGTTTGGGGTTAGCCATCTGTCGCAATATCGTACAGCAGCATGGCGGACAAATTTGGGTAGAGAGTATCTTAGGTGAAGGCAGTACCTTTTATTTTACGTTGCCAATTGAGGGTAAAGATGAGGGTGCGATCGCCTCTCCTTCTAAATATGTGAATTAAGCAATGAAGTTGGCAATTATCCACTATTTAGGCAAAAACTTTCTCAAAATGCTTTTTGTATATAGGCGTGCATTAAAGTTGGTTTTCTATAGCAACCGCTTTCGTCGCTTAGGACAACTCCAACTCTTACCTTTGGTTCATAATCCCTTAGAGAGTAAGCTGTTCCCTGTTCCCTCTTCCCTGTTCCCTCTTCCCTAGCCCCTAGCTATACAAAAACTTTTCCATTACATAATTGATAAAAGTTTCGTCTCGACGAGTGACCTCCTGTTGCTTTATAATTGAAAAGCCCATGCGTTGGAAAAACGGCTTGGCGGTAATACTTACTTCAGCAAACAAACGACTAATAGATAATTCAAATGCTTTTGCTTCTATTGCACGATAGATTTGACTGCCAACTCCGCAACGCTGATAGTTCTTGTGGCAATAGAAGCAGTCGATGTGCCCATTAATTTCTAGCTCTCCGAAGCCAGCAATCACACCCCCATCATCAGCAATATATGTAAATCGGCTTGAACACACTTCCACCCAATTTCTAAAGTAAATATCGTCAGGTGCCCATGCCTTGACTTGACTGCTTGAGTAATCATATACATTAATTTCACGAACTGTTTCATGAAATAGTCGTGCTACTTGTTCAGCGTCTTGTGTTTCAAACAAGCGGATCTCGATCGTCATATAGTACCCCTTTATAAATTACTCCTTGGGATGAAAGGCGCGTCGGTCGTCGCTGACGGAGCCCGACAACTATATTTCGGGAGCATCCTGAGTTTCAATCTACTTTCTAAAAAATGTAGCAAAAAAATGGTAAATTAAAGTAGAAAGTAGGTCGAAAAAAAAGGAAGTTTCCAATGCAGCTAACGTACAAATACCGCCTCAAACCCACAAAAGCCCAGTTAACAACAATTGCGGCTCATCTGGAACTTTGTCGAAGACAATATAATTATCGTCTCGGTGAAAGATTTAGATGGTGGGAAGCAACGAGAACGCCTATTAACGCCTGCCCTTTGACAGCATCCATAGTGACCGTTGAAGAAATCTATCAAAACATTCCTTTAACCAGAACGCAAACTAGGGATGGCAGAAAAAAAGATGATTCAGGTAATCCTTTGACTAAGAAGGGAGATGTTTTCTCAAACATTGAAGGCGGTACAGTACATAAACTGTTTAGATCGCCGATTGTTAACTTGTCAACCACCCACCACTAATCGGAGTACCGATATAGTGGGGGCTTGTTCATAGCCGAGTTGACCAGTCTCAGTCTTAACTGACTACGTTTAATGCCAAGAAAGGTACTCAGAGTATTGAGAAGTTTCTAGCTAAAAAAACAGAGGTTTTAAAGCGGATTTTATCTCAGGCAAAGCGTTCTCTCAAAGATGCGGCAGCAGTTAATTCGACTCGTTGGGCATTGCTTAATCGT
>DATGYA010000725.1:0-2464 GCA_035298405.1 Kamptonema sp.
ACGATTAAATCTGGAAGCAGGAAAAAAAGCCAAGGATTCAACAGCTTACACTGCTGCTTTGGTTCAATATTTTACTCCAGGGATAGAGGTTTTGCTTCCAGACAGTTGGAAAACTCATTATGACTTGACATTTGCTTTGTATCGAGAAAAGTCTGAATGTGAATATTTATGTCGCAATTTTGAGAAAGCAGAAGAGAGCTTCGATCTCATCTTAGATCGGGCAAAATCTAAGTTCGATCGCGCAGAAATTCATAACATTCGGATGGTTTTATATGAGAACAGTGGTAATTATATCAAAGCAATTTCTATCGGAATAAAAGCATTAAAAAGTTTTGGACTAAGTTGGCAGTTAAACAAAAAGTCGGAAATACTTTCATTAATAGACGAAGAATTGCTCTTGTATCGAGCCAATCTGGAAAGAATTAACATAGCCGATCTCATTAATGCTCCAGAAGTAGTTAATCCAGAGATAAGAGTCTGTATAAGACTCTTAATGAATATGATGGGTTCTGCTTTTTTCAGTGACCAAGATTTGTTAGCTGCGATCGCGCTGAAAATAGTCAATCTTGCGATCGAATACGGTAACTCACAGGAAACTTGTTATGGATATGCTGTCTGGGGAATGCTTGCAGGGCATATATTAATTGACGATGAGACTGGTTATGGATTCGGTCAATTAGCTATGAATCTAACCGAGCAATTTAATAATCTTAATTTAGTTTGCAAAGTATTTAATGTATTTGGTGGCCATATTAGTCCCTGGCGAAGCCATCTTAAGAAAAGTATTCCGATTCTTAGAAAGGGCTACTTGGCGGGGGTGGAAACAGGAGAAGTTACTGTCAGCTATAATTCTTATAATTTAATTATACAAAGAATTCTAGTTGCTGATAGTTTTGGTAACATTATTGAAGAATCTAACAAGCATATTGATTTTCTCAAGCAAATTAAAAGTCATATTTTTGTTCAAGTCCAGCAATTGTATCAGCATTTCCTCTTCAATTTGCAGGGTTTAACCGCAGACAAATTTTCTTTAAGTGATGATGAATTTGATGAATTCCAGTGTTTGCGGATATGGCAGGAAAACAATTTCCTGACTGGAGTAGCGCCTTATAACATCTTTAAAACCCAAATCTTCTTTCTGTATGGGGATTATGAAAAGGCTCTAGAGCGGGCAATACAAACTGAGGAGAGTATAGTTTTTATTGCAGGTATGCCTATTCAAACAGAATATTACTTTTACTATTCCTTAGTTTTAACCGCTATTTATACGACTGCTACAGCTTGGGAACAGCAGGAGTATCGAGAAATTTTAGAGGCTAATCAGCAAAAGATGAAAATTTGGGCAGATAACTGTCCGGAGAACTTTCTTCATAAATACCTGTTAATGGAAGCAGAAATAGCTCGCATTTCCGGCAAAGAAATAGAAGTGATATGGGACTTGTACGATCGCGCCATCTCTTCAGCCCATGAAAACGAGTTTATCCAGAATGAAGCTTTGGCTAATGAACTAGCCGCCAAGTTCTGGTTAGCTAAGGGTAAAGAGGAAATTGCCCAACTCTACATGAAAAAAGCTCACTATGGCTACCAGCTTTGGGGCGCTAAACGCAAAGTCGAAGATTTGGAGGAAAAATATCAGCAGCTATTACCTAAATCATCTGCTGTAAGTCGCGCTATTTCCATAGAGAAGACAATTACCACAACTGATTCTCAGTCAGGTGAAACTTTAGATTTAGCTACTTTCATCAAAGCAACCCAGGCGATTTCCAGCGAAATTATGCTGGATAAATTACTTGCTGCCTTAATGAAAATTCTCATCCAGAATGCCGGGGCGCAAATTGGTTATTTAATTTTGCAAAATGAAGGCAAATTGCAGATAGAAGCTTCTGGAGAAGTGGATTCGGATAACATTGCCATATTGGAATCAATTTCCATACAGAACCGCCTGCCAGAAGCAATTATCAATTACGTTGTCCGCACGAAAGAAACAGTGGTTTTAAATGATGCTACACGCGAAGGAAACTTTATTAATGACCCCTACATCAAACAGCATCAAGCTAAATCTATTTTGTGTGCGCCGCTGCTCGATCGATCTCGACTTATCGGCATTATTTATCTAGAAAATAATCTTACTAAAGGAGCTTTTACCCCAACCCGATTGTCTGTCTTACAACTGTTATCGGGACAAGCTGCCATCTCGATTGAAAATGCTCGCCTTTATCAAAGCCTAGAAGACAAAGTAAAACAACGTACTGCCCAACTCGCTAAAGCCAATCAGGAAATCACCGCTCTCAACGAACTCCTCAAACAAGAAAACTTTCGCATGAGAGCCGAGCTTGAAGTTACCAAACAACTGCAACAAATGATTTTACCGAAACAGTCGGAATTAGAATCAATTGCAGAATTAGAAATTGCTGGATTTATGGAACCAGCCGATGAAGTGGGCGGCGATTACTACGACGTATTG
>DATGYA010000726.1:0-4870 GCA_035298405.1 Kamptonema sp.
AAAAAAACCTTCAACATTGACAAACAAAGAGAGGATAAAAAACACCCCTGCCACCGCATGAGCCGCGACGGATGTTTTGACTTAGTAGAAACTCGCATAGAAACAGATTGGAATCAAGCAGCAATTCGACTTGACTATCCCCGAATGGCTGCTGCTTTATTCGAGTATTGTGCAGTGCTACAAGCTCGAACTGGACAAGTTTCAACCATTGCCGATGTCCAGCCTAATTTAATGATAGCAGCTATGCGGAAATTAAGGGAAAGTCGCACTCTTTATCTGCAACAATCGGCTGAAGCTTTATCAGGTAAGCAAATAGAAGAACAGCGAGAAGCCGAACGAGAATTCAATCGGGAACAGGAGGTCAAATAGCCATGAGATTTAATCAAGAGCAGGAGGTAAAGTAGCCATGAATAAATGGGTACGAGGGTGTATTGTTGCTGGCTGTTTTATTGGTGCATTAACTATTGGCTATCATGCCACTAAAACTCAAGATGTATTGACAGAACGAGATGTGCAATTGTGGCAGCAAACTGACAAGCTACACGCCACTTCTAAGCCGCCAGATTGGAAGCCAATTGGCATCGCTATCGCTCTAATTAGTGTAGGAACTGGCTGCTATCATCTCTACAAAGTGTTGGAATTAGAGGAGCAAAAAACAACGCCTGGGCAACCCGGAAAACAGCCCCCAAGCTCTCCTAATAGTCCTACATCTCCCACTCAACCAATAATACCAATTGATGCAGCTAAAGGAGCGAATGACCGCAGATTAGAAGAGTTGTGGATGTTACTCAATCAACCTGAAACTAAGTGGGTTTTGTGCTTGCTAGAACCCCCAGCACTACTCGTAAAAGGCGGCCAAGGAGCCTTTAAAACCACCTTTGTTGGCTTCTTAATCTTACTAAGAAAACTCTACTGCGGACACAGCTTAGAAGTGAGTGACCCTCATGCTCATCAAAATGAGGATAAATGGTTTGCTTGTCGTTTAGTTGGACACGAACAAAACTATGCTGCAATTGCGGCTCAACTCTCTAATTATTACAAGCGACTCAAAACCCGCAACCTCAATTCTCCTCCTATTACTTCTGTATGGGATGAGTACACTAATTATGCTACTCGTATCCCTGGAAATGGTGTAGAGGATTTCCTATTTTCCGTCTTATCCGATGCCAGAAAAGCTAGAGAATTCCTGATTTTAATCAGCCATACCGATAAAAAAGGTGGTACGGGTAATAGCAAGCGTACAGGTGAACATGAGATGAAAGAAGAGCAATTACTCACGCTTCATCTTAAGGCAGAAAGAGACACTTTTGGGCATCCTAGACCTGCCTTTAGAGGCTTTATTAAGGGGTATCGAGAAGACGATGATGGCAATCCCATTCGAGAACCAGTGCAGTTGCAACCTTGGATGAATTCGCAATACTTGATTCAGCTATTCCCTGAATTAAGCTATCGCGAAAAGCCGGATGTGAGTTCATCTGAATTACCAATGCCTAAACCTTACCAATCCGAATCAAATCAGCAGCCACCAAGTCAACACCCACCAAATCAGCAGCAATCAAATCAACAGTTACCGAATAATCCTCAAATTAGTTTGGATTACTGGGTAGCCGAATCGACTGAAGAGGAAATCAATAAGCTAATCGCAGAAAGGCGATATCGCTCAGAATTTCTATCAGAAAACTGGATGGGACAAGTCCCAGATAATGAGACGAGTCCCAAACAAACCCAACAGCCACAAACCTATCCGAGTGAAGCGTCCCCAAGTCCCAGGGACGAGTCCCACGTCTCAAGAATGCCACCAAATCCTCCTTCTGTCCCCCCAGTTTCGCCTGTTGTTTGGGACGAGTATCAGTTTGCTAAATACTTTCCAGATGTAACAGAGGTGGAGCTTTTTGAAGAGATTTTGAGCTACTTAGATGTTAGCAGAAATGCGAGCGACATCATCAAAAACGTACTGCGGTGTAAGCGGCATGAACCCGATTCGCATCGCTCTTATAGTAATGTGGGTAAGCCCTGTTTTTGCTACTTAATTCGCAAGTATGCACCGCCGATTTTGATTGCTCACTTTGCTGATTTTCTTAAGTAATTGCCACCAAATATTGAATACTTTTCCTTGGGAAAGAAGCCAATCGTAAGTGAGAAAGTGCCGCCACAAACGGGCTATGTTTATCAAGCTTTGACAGGTAAATTGCCGGAGAAAAGTCAATGACAGTTTACAAAATTAAACATCGGGATGAATTTGATTTTAGGCTGGTTACTTGGGGGGTGGTTGTACTGACGGGAGCCTATATTTTAGTGCCGCCAGTCATCCAATCCCAACCTGGACAGCAGTTAATTAGTGTTGCTCAAATTACGGCTGATAAAGTTACTGGGAAAACACAAAAAGATGTTAATAACATATCAACTAAAAAAGCTGAAGCAGCTTTAAAACTTGCTTTCGGTTTCGAGGGAGGCTGTCAAAATTTGGGGAACGACAGTGGCAACTGGTTTCAAGGACAAAAAGGCTTTACTTGCATGGGAATTATCCCTAGTGTGGGTTGGAATCATCGCAACGATTTACTGTCTGATTTGGGTGCAGGATTTAGCGGTCATCCATCTATGTTTGTGAAGTTTGCTTATGATAAGAATCCCTCGGCATTCAAGACTGCGGTTGCACAGATTTACAAGCAGGATTATTTTGCACCTGGTGGTTGTGCTGAGTTGTCTCAACCTGCTTTTGAAGTATGTGCCGACATTGCTATTAATTCGGGAGTGGGAAGGTCGAGACAATATTTGAGGGAAGTTGGTACTATTACTGACCCGAAACAACTAGCAAGGGCGCTTAATGAAAGGCATCGACAAGACTACATTCGGTGGAGCGCACCGGGTAATAAAGATTCGGTTTTTCGGGCAGGTTGGCTTAGTCGCGCCGATAGGCGGGATAGGTATATTGATAAGTTTTAAGCCTCCTCGTTGGCGCTGTTAAGCTGGTGTGTTAGCGCTGTCAAGAACCGAAAATAAAACTCGGAGCGATTAGTTAAATGTGATATTCCCTTCGTAGTTTCGGTTTAATAGCAGTTTCAGCTTAATAGCAATTTCGGTTTATACGAATAACTAAGTACGGTTTTCTTCAATGCCGATTGCTCCTGATTATTGTCTCTAATTCTGGCAACTACTACAAGTTAAGTTGGGTTTTCCTGACTTCTGCTCCCAATGAGAAAGCTCCATAATGTAACTGTAAGCAATAAGCAAGACTGACAACCAGCTAATAAAGCTTTACCAATCTTTGAGGTGACAGATTATGTTGATTCGCTATTTTACGCCCAACACTTCAATGGAAACATTCCGTCGCCATCTTGACCAAGTGTTTAACTCACTGACAGAGACTCAAGCAGAAACGGAAGTAACTTGGAAGCCGGCTGTTGAATTGGCAGATGCAGGGGATAATTTCGTATTAAAAGCGCAATTGCCGGGAATTGAACCCAAAGACATTGATGTTCAGGTAACTCGTGAAGCAGTTGCCATTTCTGGCGAGCATCGCTACGAACAAAAAGAAGAGCAATCTGGCTATTTCCGCTCTGAATTTCGCTACGGTAAGTTCCATCGGGTGTTGCGATTGCCCGCACACATTCAAAATGACTCAGTTACGGCTGAATATAAAGATGGCATCTTGACGCTAACGCTGCCTAAAGTGGCTGAAGCTCGTAATCAAGTAGTCAAGATTAATTTGGGTGAAATTGCTGAAGTTCCAGTTACACCTGCTCTGGAAGCCACGAATCAATAACTGTTGGTTCAAGTGTTAACTGTTAGTTCAAGTGTTAACGATTGGCTCAAATCTTAACTATTAGTTCATGCAAGAGTGATGAACTGAGTACGTAGTTAAAGTGACTGAGTGAGGCAAATTTCCCTCTTACTAATGGCAATTAAGTTTGAATAAAAACAACGGAATTGGATCAACTAATACCGGGAGCTACAATTGCTCCTGGTTTTCTATTTTTGTAGGAGGAAGTGCGAGCGAGGGAATTTAGCTGTACAATTTCTAGCATCAATATCTGGGGGTTCATGGGGTAACGAGCCTGTTTTCAAGTTCGCTAACCGCCAAACGCTGTTCCCGCACTCGACCTACTCTCAGCGCATCAATCAGGCTAAGCAAGGCGTAAAGTTCTGGATCGTTTTTAGCAGCTTGAGGGACTGAACGGTACAGGGGTGCGATCGCCTGCCCTCTGACGACACCTTGAGGGTCAGGCCAGACATAAACCTCTGATGGTGAGGCAATCAGCTTGCTTTTTAGCGGTTCAGCCGAATGCGCCGTTGGCAGTCCCCGACTTAAGGGGCCGGGTTGGGCGTAGAATACGTAGCGCAGCCCGTGAACTAAGAATTCTAGCAGCGCTTGCGTCAAAATCCTGCGATTCTCACTATCATAGAGGCCTGCTGCTTCACATCGAGCGAGCGCACCATGAACTTCTGAGGCACTCATGCCCAAGCTTTGAGCGAGGGTGTTGTAAGTCCAGGTTGCTTGAAGCAAACAGTGGACTTTGAGTATGGCAAGGATATCTTGCGGTTTGAGCATAGCTTTATTCGTAGGCTCAGCCAGCCTTTGGCATCGCTTTCCTTTATTCTACATTCGCGAATAGCGAATAATTCAGATGTGGCGACTTTAATTTACTGCAAGGCTGAGTTGAAGGGCGTGAGCTATTTCGGGAGTACAGCGATCGCTTGTGCTGAGAAAGTGGTTGTAGGAGCGATCGCACCACACCCCAGCAACTCTCCAAAAGCCGATCGCCCATCCCCCCTCACTCTTCCCCCTGCTCCCGCTTAGGCTCAGTCCCCAAATGCTCCTCAATCCGTTGTAACTTCGTATTCGCCCACCCCGCCCGCTTCCAAGTATCGT
>DATGYA010000727.1:0-4138 GCA_035298405.1 Kamptonema sp.
ATAGTTTGGCGTAGATCAACTTACTCAATGGGTCAATAACTATGATCTTAGCTCCCCTGCTTCCCCTGATGCTGTTTCTGATTGCTGCTGCGATCGCTTTAGGGACTGACACCAAAACCCTTGACGGGATTCCCGGCCCGCTAGCTGCGATCGCAGGGTTACTTTGCTTAATCTGGTTTGTTGCCGTGTCTCCTTGGCTAATCAAAATCTTCCTCGTGCTGAGCGTCCTCATTTTGGGCAAAGTCTACTTACAAGACATCTTAAAGCTCGGATAAGCTTTCTTTCTTCCGTTTGTTTCCTAAATCGGCAAACGATTAATATCTTTATTCGAGCCAATCACCACCATCGCAGACCCCTTTTTGAGACGCTCATTTGGCTGTGGATTAATCTCAAACTTATTAGCTTGGCTAACTGCAATTAGATTCAAACCATAATTGCGGCGGAGTTCCAAATCAGCAATCGTTTTACCGTCAAACTTTTCAGGAACAAGCAACTCAACGATACTATGATCCGGATCGAGATCGAATCGTTCTAAAATACTCGGTTTCGTGAGAGTGCGTGCCAAAGCACAGCCCATTTCTCGTTCCGGAAACACCACATGATCTGCCCCCACTTTCTGTAAGAGTTTCATGTGAGTTTCCGAAGAAGCTTTTGCCACTACATGAGTCACCCCACCTTCCTTAAGATTCAAAGTAGTAGTGATACTTTCTGCTAAATAATTACCAATCGCCACAATCACCGTATCAAACTCAAAAATGCCAGCTTCTTTCAGAGAAGTAGGCTCAGTTGAGTCTAATTGTAAAGCGTGAGCCGCAATTTGATCGCTCAAAATTTGGTTCACCTTTTTTTCATCAGTATCAACACCAAGAACTTCATAGCCTAAGCTGTGCAACGTCTCACAGACAGCGCGACCAAAGCGCCCCAGTCCAATCACAGCAAATTGCTTATTTTCCGTCCGCAAGCTGCGGAAAAAGTTTAAAGAGGAAAGATTCACACTTAAGAAAGGGTATAAAAAACGTCAGGATCGAATCCCATCTTCTAGATTAACAACAATTAGACTATCCCACCAACAAATTTTCCTCCGCAAATTTGAAAGTGCAGGGTTTTGGATCTCCCAGAATCGCACCCATCAGCAGTAGCACCCCAACCCGACCAATGTACATCGTAACGACGATCACCAGCTTGCTGAATGCCGAAAGCTTAGCAGTGATACCAGTGGAGAGGCCGACAGTCGCAAAAGCTGACATCGCCTCAAATAGGATGTGGATCAATTCTAATTCTGGATTAGCTAATTCAATTAAAGTTGTGGCAGCAATCACCACTATTACCGAACCAAAAACTACACCAATTGTTTTCAAAATCAATGCGTTCGGGATTTGGCGCTGATAGCATTGGACATCTTCTTTGCCCTCTAGCACAGCTTCAGTACAGCTAAATAATAGTCTGAAAGTTGTAGTTTTAATCCCGCCGCCAGTGCTGCCAGGACTAGCACCAATAAACATTAATGCAATCGTAATAAACAAGCCAGCTTCAGTCATTTTACCGATATCAATTGTATTAAATCCGGCAGTGCGAGGCGTGACTGATTGAAACCAAGCAGCCATTACTTTTTGCACAAAATTTAGATTTCCAAAAGTATCGGGATTATTAAATTCTGTTGTTAAAAATGCTAAGGTTCCTAATATTAGGAGTGCTAAAGTTGTGCTGGTAACGACCTTGAAATTCAGGGAAAATATAATGCAAGTAGAATTTTTGGCTAAACAGTCTCGCAGCCACAAATACATTTCCATAATTACCTGATAACCAATTCCTCCGAAGATAATTAAGCTGCCAATCACAATATTGACTAGCGGCGAGTCAATATACCCAATTAAATTATCTGAATACAGGCTGAATCCAGCATTGTTAAACGCATTAATGCTATGAAATATAGAAGACCATAATCCCTGGTTAAATCCATGTTTTGGCACAAATACCAGCAGCAGTAAAAATACTCCGGTCAGTTCAAATAAAACCGTTGTTGCCAGAATTGACTGCACTAACTGTACTACTCCAGCTAATCCCGATTTATCCAGGGATTGTTGCAGAGCAACTTTGTCTTTTAAGCCAAATTTTCTACCTAACAATAACAGCAAAAAAGTAGTAGCTGTCATGTAGCCTAAACCACCGATTTGTACCAGTCCAACCAGACAGACTTGCCCCCAAAAAGAATAATATTTTCCCACATCGACAACTGACAAACCAGTAACGCACACAGCGGAAGTTGAAGTAAACAAAGCCGTTACAGGATCGCTCCACGTTCCGTCACTGGTGGAGAAAGGCATTGCTAGCAAGAGAGCGCCTGTGATAATGACGGCGATAAAGCCAAGACAAATAGTTCGCGGGACAGTCATCATTAAAATTGTTAATTGTTAATTGTTAATTGTTCGTTGTTGGTTGTTCGTTGCTAATTGCTAATTGCTATTGCTAATTGCTAATTGCTAATTGCATGATATCTAGATCCGTACTGGGTAAGTGGTTATTTGTCAATAGGTATTTTTCCTTCTGCTATGACAGCGAAAAAATGACAAAATTTAAGAAACAGTGGAGAATAGACTAAGGAATCCTTTTAATACCTTACAACGGTGCGATGACTTCAACACTTTACCAGCAAATCCAGCAATTTTACGACGCTTCGAGCGGTCTGTGGGAACAGGTTTGGGGCGAACATATGCACCATGGGTACTATGGGCCAGAGGGCAATCTGAAAAAAGATCGCCGCCTTGCACAGATTGATTTGATTGAGGAACTACTGAGTTGGGCGGCTGTGTCCTCGTCTTCGTCTATCCTCGATGTTGGCTGTGGTATTGGCGGGAGTTCCCTGTATTTAGCAGAAAAGTTTAATGCTGCCGTTACTGGCATTACTTTGAGTCCTGTACAAGCGTCTAGGGGGGCGGAACGGGCTAAAACTGCTGGTCTAGAAAATCGGGTGAATTTTCAGGTAGCAGATGCTTTGAATTTGCCTTTTGCTGATGAGTCGTTTGATTTAGTTTGGTCGCTGGAAAGCGGCGAACATATGCCAAATAAGATGAGATTTTTGCAGGAATGCTATCGCGTGCTTAAGCCAGGTGGAACTTTGATTATGGCTACTTGGTGCCATCGTCCGCTTGGGGGAAGTGCCGGACAATTAACTGATGAAGAAAGGAAGCAACTAGCAGAAATTTATCGAGTTTATGCTTTGCCTTATGTGATTTCACTGCCAGAGTATGAAGCGATCGCACGCAATTTATCTTTCACTAATATTCGCACAGCAGACTGGTCAACAGCCGTCGCACCATTTTGGGATATTGTGATTGATTCGACTTTTAACCCACTGGTGATTGTTAAATTACTGCTTTCTGGTTGGTCAACTATTCAAGGTGCTCTTTCTTTGGGTTTAATGCGCGATGGTTATAAGAGTGGCTTGATTAGATTCGGTTTGCTTTGCGGCAATAAGTAGGGCGGGGCGGGTTTATATAATTTATCGATACTTATTAAATATCTCGGTGAACCCGCCCCTACCACACTTGAAATGATACAATTACGAATCAAACGGAAATGATATTACTCCCTTCTTCCTTCTGAATATATGAAACAAATTTTTGAGCAAAAGTCTTACCCGTCGCAATCTCTACCTTCTCAATCGGATTCTGTGGCGCAGACTGCACCTTGGTACTCTTTTTGGAAGTTTTCTCGCCCTCATACTATCATCGGTACTACTTTAAGTGTACTGGCGCTGTATTTAATTGCTTTGGCGGAGTCTCCGACTGGTTTTTCTACTTTTCAGTTAATATTTGTATTGGGAGCTTGGATAGCTTGTATTGGTGGCAATATTTATATTGTCGGTCTCAATCAACTTGAAGATGTTGAGATCGACAAAATTAATAAGCCGCACTTACCTTTAGCTGCGGGTGAGTTTTCGCAGAAACAAGCTCAAATAATTGTAGCAATTGCTGGGGCGATCGCGCTGGTTTCTGCTCTGCTGCAAGGGCCATTTTTATTGGGGACAGTGGGCATTAGTTTGGCTATTGGTACGGCTTATTCTTTGCCACCAATTCGATTAAAACGGTTTCCATTTTGGGCAGCGGTGTGTATTTTTAGCGTGCGGGGTGCTATTGTT
>DATGYA010000728.1:0-5522 GCA_035298405.1 Kamptonema sp.
CGACCACGATGTTCAGGTTTTACCGGATTAGCACCAGTAATTGACCTCAACGCCCAAAACCAATGATCGGGTTTGTGTTCGAGATCGCGCAAAATAAATGGTACTACAGGCTGTCCCATGCCAATAATTCTTTGATAAGCTGGGTGCATTGACTTTTGTGTAACCAATGACAGCATCCTTGTCTCAATTCGCCATTCTTCTGCGAGACGATTAAACTCCGCTTCCAGTTCTACCTTACTTTTAATGGGGTATTTATAAGCAGTGATGGGATCTGGTAGTTTCATGTCAAGGCGTAGCTACTCCATAAATCTATATTACCTTATCTTGTGACCAAGAGAGGAAAGATAAATTTACAGTTTATTGGATATTGTTATAGCATTGATTTGGGGCAAGTTAGGATATTTTTAATACGTAATTTATTTTGGCACAGCTTTTAATACTTATGGTTTGCGATCGCCGCCAATTTATGACCATTTTCGGACTGACTATAATAGCAGCCCAATTGCCCCCAGTTGCCGAACTTAACACTGATTCAACATCAACTATTAAGCCGCCCCGCCTCAAGGTAGGTGATACTGTAGGCTTGATCAATCCCGCCGCTTTCAGTTACCCCCAAGAAATCGAACCTATCAAGCAAATTTTGTCGGCAATGGGATTAAAAGTTAAATTGGGAGCACATATTTTTGACCGTTACGGCTACTTAGGAGGCAAAGATATTGACCGCGCCGCTGATGTTAACGCCATGTTTGCAGATTCATCAATTCAGGCAATTCTGACTGTGCAAGGCGGATGGGGTTGCAATCGCATTTTACCACTACTCGATTACCAATTAATCAGAACTCATCCTAAAATTATCATGGGATTTAGCGATATTACTTCTCTACTATTAGCTATTTATGCTAAAAGTGGAGTTATTACTTTTCATGGGCCAGTAGGCATATCAACTTGGAGTTCATTTACAGTGGATTATGTCAAGAAAATCTTATTTGATGGAGAAGCTATGACTCTGCAAAATCCCATTCAAATTAGAGTAGAAACCATATCGCCAGGGAAAAGCCGAGGTAAGTTAGTGGGCGGCAATTTGTCAGTAATATCAGCAATGGTAGGTTCCCATTATCTGCCAAATTGGAAAAATAGTATCTTATTTGTTGAAGAAGTTGGGGAAGAAGTTTATCGAATAGACAGGATGCTGACACAATTAAAATTAGCAGGAATTCTAGAGCAAATTTCGGGGTTTATTTTTGGGCAGTGCGTCAAATGTGAAGCAGAACAACCGCAGGAATCGCTGACTTTACAACAAGTCTTATTTGACCACATCCGTCCCTTGAATATTCCTGCATGGTATGGTTCAACGATCGGTCATATTCAGGATGTCTTTACTCTACCAGTGGGTGCTGAAGTTGAAATTGATGCCGTTGCTGGTACTATTAAATTGTTAGAATCCGTAGTAAATTAATATAGCGGTTCTCAATTATCTGAGGTACAAAAAATACCCCCCCTAGCCCCCCCTTGCAAAGGGGAGGAACCGGAAAAGCCCCCTTTCTAAGGGGGTTGGGGGGTAGAGTTATTGTACCTCACCAGACAGAGAAACGTTATAGTAATCTGACCTTTACCTAATAGTTTTGGGGCGGTTTATTACATAGAAGCCACTGGATTAGAAATCATTTCTTGAAACTGAATGGCATCCGATCGCGGATCGCAGTGAGTAACTTTGATTTCCAAGCGATCGCCTATTTCTACCCGCCGACTAAACCGCATCGCCAACTCTAATCCTAACTCTTCTAACAGCACTAATCCCACATTTGTATCTTCCCGCAGCCACCGCAGCATCATTGCTTGCCACACTTCTTCGGAGTTCCGGCGCAAATATTCTAACCCCCAATAACGGTTAGTTTGGCGTTCCACGTTTGATGCTTCTTTCACGGCAGGACTTAGGCTCATCATTATTTCTAGCATCTGTTCTGCCGAAAATGGTAGCGCCTCTCCGCGCAAGTGGGCTTTAATCTGGAAGTGTGCCAGCAAGTCCATATAGCGACGGATGGGAGATGTCACCTGAGTATAAGCTTCTAATCCTAAACCCGCGTGTCGTCCTGGCATGAGACTCATTTCGCTGCGGGGCATACAGCGCCGTACTGCACAGGCGCGCGCTGGCCCTGCGGGTAGTTGTAGCAATTCTTCCTCTGGGGGGAGTTCGGGTTGGGGCTGATGGCGATAGGGTAATATTAAGTTGCAATCTTGCCCGTACTGTGCAGCCACTTCTCCAGCTAAAATCATCATTTCGGCTACGACTTCCCGTGCCGTTGAGTCATCTATGACATGGATGCTAATGTCATCACCGTTGACTTTAATCACGGATTCTGGCATATAAATGCTGATAGCGCCTTGGGTTTGCCTCCACTGCTGCCGCAATTTTGCCCAAGCTGCGATCGCGCCTATTTCTGGTTCTGCCTCGATCGCCAACTGTAGCATTTCATCTACATCTTCGTAGGTGAGGCGGTAAGTCGGTTTGATTAAAGTTGTATGAATGCTGTAATCTTGCACCGCCCCCGTTTCATCTAAAATCACTCGGAAACTCAGAGAGGGGCAAACTTGCCCTTGCAGCAGGCTCATCGGCCCTGTTGCTAGTTCCGGCGGGAACATTGGGATCATGCCCGTAGGCAGGTAAACTGTAGTAGTACGTTTTCTCGCTTCTAAGTCGAGCTCGTCACCAGGGGAAAGTAACTGAGTGGGATCGGCAATGTGTATCCAAAGTTGCTGCTGACCATTTTCTAGAAATTCTAAGCTCAGACCGTCATCGATCTCTGTCGTGGTTTCGTCATCAATTGTGTAAACTTTGAGGTGAGTCAAATCGAGGCGATTTGATTCCAAGTTCGGCGGGAGATTTTTGAGGCGATCGCAAGCCAATTCCAGTACCTTTGCAGAAAAATGTGTGGGGATCTGGCTGCGCCGCAAAAATAAGTTTTCGTGGAGACTCCACAAACCGAGATCGACTAGCAGTTGAAATGCAGCTTCGGCGGTTTCGGGCCTTCCTAAGCTAGCTAATGTTTCTAAAGCAGGGGTGCGGTGAGTTGCTTCTTCTCCGAGGATGGCAAAGCGTTCTAAAGCATCGAGGCGGGTGCGATCGCTCTGTTGCCACTCTACCTCATTCCCTGCCAGCCTAATCTTCACCCGCTCCCAAAATCCATGTAACTCTAACTGCCGCTGCCTTTCAACTTCCTGCTGATGTTTAATTTCAGCTACCATCGTGGCGGGACGGGGTTCGTAGCGATCGCCTTTTTGTTTAAAATACAGTTTATCTGTGGACAGCAAAAAATACGCGGCATAACACTGAGGGGGACTTGCTTCTGAAAACAGCAGCATTGCCAAACCTGCCGGATCTACTGTTTCTCCATCCTCAACTAGCAGTTCCCAAGCTACCTCTAAACTCGTTGGGTCTGAATAACTCTCTACCTGCTTGAGGAATGAGGGAATTTGCCCAGGTTTATAAGTTTCCCCGACTACCTCATAGCTAATTTGCTTCGGCGGTATGCTGTGGGATTGACTGTTTTCGTCTACCACCACCCAGTTTTTTTTACCATCAGGACGATCTGCTACGGCCAGTCGCCGTTCGCCGTGCAGTCGAAATTCAATTAAGGTTCCCTTCTCCACAAGATGAATGCCAACGAACCGTGCTATTTTTTTGCGGACAATTGCGGGAAGCTTGCGCTTTGCGTTAATCGCCCTTGACTGGATTGAGTGTAACAGATTTGGCGATCGCACCCTGTAGCTTTTTACTAATATCTTTCACCATTCTCAACAACAGGCAAGATGCCTGTTCCACAATAGAGTGAATTTCTTGTAGGGTGGGCATCCTGCCCGCCCGTGAAAGACTTATTGACAATGGTGCAAGATGTAAGTTTTTATAGCGTTTTTTTAGCCTTCTTGATTGACGAAGGGCATTAAAGCTAAAATTCTGGCTCGTTTGATCCCTGTAGTCAAGTCTCGCTGCTGTTTAGCAGTCAATCCTGTGATCCGACGAGGTAGAATTTTGCCTCGTTCAGTCACAAACTTGCGGAGTAGATCGACATCTTTGTAGTCGATGGGGTCTCCTGGTTTAATTGGGGAAACGCGGCGGCGGAAGTAGGTCATGGTAATTGGTAATTTGTAGTTAGCAATTTGGTTAACGGTTAACAGTTAACAGTTAACAGTTAACAGTTAACAAAGTTACTTGATTTCCTTGTGGACGGTGTGCTTGTTACAGTGGGTGCAGAACTTTTTGAGTTCTAGCCGCGCCGTTGTATTACGGCGGTTTTTGGTGGTAGTGTACCTGGACACGCCATTTGAGCGCTTATTTGAGTTAGTTCGGCACTCGGTACATTCTAATGTAATGATGATTCGGACACCTTTAGCCATAATTCTAAAAAGATTTGGACTAAATAAAACACAATTTATTATCGTCTCACATTCCGCTCAACTTTGTCAAGTAATTTTTTGAGCTTGATGTCGAGAGAGTAGCCCCGACGAGTACCAACGATGATGGTTTGGGCGAATCTGTCGTGGAAGGCTTGCTGGTATCTTTCAGTGTCGGCGAAGGCAACGCTACAGTCTAAGACTAGGGGCAGGATGAGGAGTAAAACGGCGGCGTTACGACTGGTGAGACCGGTTAAGGCGATCGCAGCAAGCGCGGCCCCAATTCCCAGCAATCCTTCGCGTTTGACTAATTCTTGGATCGTGGGAGTTCTGTTAAAGCGGGTATCGATTACCCTCATGTCTAAGGCCCAGTGGCCAAGGCTTTGACCTTGGTTCCTGACAGCGAGGAAGACTCGCATCAGCAGCCACAGGATCATAAAGAATATGCTCTGGACGAACCAATTAGTACCGAGAATTAGGCTAATTAAGGATACGATCGCCCAGTCGATCGCGAAGGCGGCGGCCCGGCGTTCTATAGGTACTTTTGGGGGGAGAGGCACTAAGTCTGAACTCATGGCAGGGGGAATGCGGCTGATTACTTGATCTATTTTGGCATTTCCTTCTCTGGTTGGGGATCTTTTCTGGGTAAGTTATAATAATTTTAATTAGCATTTTAGCTATACTTATTACTATGAGCATTGATGATGAAGAGTTGAATCGCGAATTTTCTAGTGAAGATCGCAAACTGGAACTTTTCACTGATAGATATGAGTTTACTAAGTTATTTGCTGAATACTTAAACGACGATCCGCCGCGCCAAAAAATCTTGTATTTTCATGGAGATGGTGGTAACGGTAAGTCATTACTACTAAAATTTTTGCGGATTCAATGCTGTAAGCGATTTTCGCGGCAAAAGTGGCAGGAACTTAAGGCAATTCCCGATGATAGAGTTGCTGAAGTTGCCGACTATATTCAAAAAGCAAAACCAAGTCAAGATTGCACTGCTATACCAGCTATTTTGCACGATTTTGGAATGCAGCCCTTTAAGGAAGATCGGCCGCAAGATCCATTTTATGGGTTGTTGATGCTGCGGCGAAATTTGGGAGAAGTTACGGCAAAATATAAGTTTAAGT
>DATGYA010000729.1:0-1738 GCA_035298405.1 Kamptonema sp.
AGTGGGAGTGCGATCGCGCAAAAGCAAAAGTAGCCCCCTAACCCGACATCAAACCCGACCTCTAGCTAAATTTAACCCTAAATTATCTACTTTCTTACCTATTCTTAACCAGATATTCTCTCTATTTCTGATATCATAACAAAAATACAACCTAATTTTGACAGGGTTCAATTGGCCATTTATCATAAAATTATAAATATAGCCTTGGCCCTAAACGGTACAAAGGCAAGGTTTAAATGAAAACCGCTGGTTCGCCTCTTCAAAAAGTTCAGTCTAGCCTTTGGCAGCGCAATCTGACCTCAGCCACTTGGGGGGAATATGTTTTACAGACAATTTTAGGAATACTTTGCTGCATTCCCGTCTTCATCACCACCGCTATTATCGCTGTCCTAATTTACGAAACAGCAATTTTCTTTCATCAAGTACCCCTCAATAGATTCTTAACTGACACCCAGTGGACACCCCTATTTCCTAACAAAACTTTCGGCATTATGGTGCTTGCTAGCGGCACCCTTCTCACCACTGCGATCGCAATGGTTATCGCAATACCAACAGGCCTGCTAGCCGCCATTTATCTAGCTGAATATGCTCCCCAAACAATCCGCTACATCTTCAAACCCAGCTTAGAAATCTTAGCAGGAATCCCTACAGTAGTTTACGGCTACTTTGCCCTACTATTTGTCACCCCCCTACTGCAAAAAATCATCCCTAACCTTGCCGGATTTAGTGCTTTAAGCGCAGGATTAGTCACAGGCATAATGATTGTCCCCATAGTATCTTCCCTTAGTGAAGATGCTATCAACAACGTCCCTAACAAATTCCGCGAAGGAGCCTATGCTTTAGGTCTTACCAAACGAGAAGTCATCACCAAAATAGTTTTACCAATAGCATTTCCCGGCATTATTGCCTCCTTTACTTTAGCAGCCTCTCGCTCGCTAGGAGAAACCCTCATCGCTTCCATTGCCGCAGGGCAAACCCCACAATTGACCCTCAATCCCCTAGAACCAGTATCAACAATGACTGCATTTATCATCCAGCTCAGTTTGGGTGACGTGCCGTTTGATTCCTTAGAATTTCACATCATTTTCACAGTAGGCACAGTAATTTTTTTACTCACTTTAAGCCTCAATACTATTAGTTATTTGCTGGTTCGTGGCTACCAAAGTCGAATATTAGAAGTCGTAGTTCCTAGCGAAGTAGTTCCTAGCGAAATTCGTGAAGACAAGCTGACAATTAATCACAGTTCCAAAATTGCTAAAATTGGGAGAAAAAAAGCATCTCCAGAACTTCAAGCTTTCCTTCCTTCTTTCGATCGGCGCAACTTCCTAGACCAAATTTTCAAGCTTATAACAATAGGAGCTACTTTAGTTGGAATCATCGTACTACTTTTATTATTTCTGCAAATAGGCCAAGATGGCTTGTCTCGTATTAACTGGGAATTCCTAACATCCTTTTCATCAAGAAAACCAGAAGAATCTGGTATTTATGCTGCCTTAATAGGAACATTTTGGCTGATGGGAATAACCGCAATATTAGTCACCCCCATTGGAGTAGGCGCAGCGATTTATTTAGAGGAGTATATGCCCGACAATCTATTTACCCAATTCCTCGAAATTAACATCGCTAACTTAGCGGCAATGCCCTCTATAATTTACGGTTTGTTGGGTTTGGGAGTGTTCGTTCACGGCTTGGGATTTCTCACAGGCGAGTCAAGCATACTCTCAGCAGCCCTAACTTT
>DATGYA010000730.1:0-4557 GCA_035298405.1 Kamptonema sp.
GGTATGTTTACTATTTTAGTTGAACCGATGGTGAATGCTGGTGAGGCTGTAAGAAAATATCCGCTTCGTTCTTTTGAAGTTTGGGTTTCTCAAGCTTTAGGAGCCTCTTTGACAATTAAAAATTAAAAATTAAAAATTAAAATTCAAGACATAATTAAAAATTAATTTGTAGGGTGAGCGCTCACTAAAACCAGATGAGCTTTCTTGTTACAATATTTTTGGCAGTGAGCGCCCACATACACCTTTAATTGTGTATCGATTTTATAATTAACAATTAACAATTAACAATTAACAATTAACAACTAACAACTAACAATTAACAACTAACAATTAACAACTAACAATTAACAATTAACAATTACGATGAGTAAAGTGGGTTTAAGATCGCGCCTATTTCTCTCCCATCTTCTAGTAATGCTAGTAGGCGTAACTTCCTTAGTTATCATCGGTAAAATCTCATCCCCGCGTTTTTTTGTTAGCCATCTCGAACAACTAGAAGGCCCTGGATTTACATTACGCTACGCTCGCACTCGACTTGTACAAGGGTTTGAAATTGCCTGGAACCGGAGCACATTTTGGGCAGTTATCGCTGGTACAACAGCCGCCGGAGGATTGAGTTACTGGGTAGCGAAACGCATCATGCAACCTTTGACTCAGATGGAAAAATTTACTCAAAAATTTGCCGCAGGCCAACTAGACGAGCGAATGCCAGCCAGTGAAATTCCTGAACTCAACCAACTAGCAGCCAGTTTTAACCGCATGGCAAGTAGTCTAGAAGGAGTAGAACAGCAACGTCGAGAATTAATTACCGATATCACCCACGAATTGCGAACGCCATTAACAATTGTACGCGGTTATTTAGAAGAATTGGCAGATCGCAGGATAGAACCATCAGATGAAGTTTACCTCCGGCTGGCTTTAGAAATGAGGCGTTTAGAGCGGTTAGTTAACGATCTGCAAGAGTTGTCTAAGGCTGAATCGGGATATTTTCCGATTAATTTACATCCACTAAATCTGCGTCCTCTGTTGGAGTCTTTGGTGCAAAAGTTTGCCGACCAGCTACTAGAAGATGGCCCGGTAATGCAATTAGAATCTGCGGCGCAATTACCTTTAGTTCTGGCGGATGCTGACCGAACCGAGCAAGTTTTAGTGAATTTAATTGGTAATGCTATGCGCTATACGGCTTCAGGATCTATTACCGTCCGCGCTTGGGTGGAAAGTAGTAAAGTTTGGATAGCGGTAGTGGATACAGGGCAAGGAATTGCGGCAGAGGATTTGCCTCATGTATTTGACCGTTTCTGGCGGTCTGAATCGTCGCGAGCTACGCACAGTTCAGGAACGGGAATTGGCCTGGCGATCGCACGTCGCTTGATTGAACTACAAGGCGGTCATATTGAAGTAGAAAGTCAGCTAGGTAAGGGTAGTACATTTCGCTTTTGTCTGCCTATAGCTGTGTAAAATGTTTAATTACAATAATTGGATAAAAAAAGGAGCTGGTGTGGCTCCTCGAAGTTATGTTATATCTGTGTTTTAGGCTTTAGTTCCGATCGCGGCTACCCCGATCTTACCGATCGCAATGGGTGAACCCGATTTAATACAAGCCCAGGGCTGTTAAAACGTCCTTTGCGTGGGTTGTTGTATTCACGGAAGCATCGACATGAATGATTTTGCCGTTGGGATCGATGACGTAGGTAACACGTTTGGCATACCCGCCGCCGTCCACATCGAAGGCCTGGATCAGTTGTTTTTTGGTGTCGGCGAGTAGGGGAAAGTTCAGATTATATTTTTGGGTAAAGGCTAGGTGATCCATTTCATCGTCTGCGCTTACGCCCAAAACTACAATGTCTTTGCTTTGATATTCTTCTTGGGCATCTCGGAAACTGCACGCTTGTTTGGTGCAGCCTGGAGTATCGTCTTTGGGATAAAAGTAGAGAACTACGGTTTTACCGGCAAAGTCTGAGAGTGAAACTGTGTTCCCATTTGTGTCTTTTACAGTAAATGCGGGTGCATCTGTACCTACGGCTAGTGGCATGAGGATCTTTTCCTATGTAAAATATTACTTTTTTTACATTTTACCGTTTTTTTTACGGATTTAGTTTCTGGTGACAGGGGCGAGATTGGGCGCAGGCTTGCCGGGATTATTTCAGTCCGCGTGTAAATTTTTTGTTGTGGGTACTTTGTGAAATTGCGATCGCAGCTTGCGATTTAGCAGAATTATTGGGAAGTGCGATCGCACGTCGGTTGATTGAACTACAAGGCGGTCATATTAAAGTAGAAAGTCAGCTAGGTAAGGGCAGTACATTTCGCTTTTGTCTCCCTATAGCTGTGTAAAATGCTTGACCATTTCACCGATATATTGATAATAATTATCGCTCTCAATCAGAATTTATAGCACTAATTTACTTTTAAGATCAGCTTGACTTTTAAGTTTAAATCTCCTATCCTTCTTATTTAAGAGAACAAATATGAATATATGTTCATAATAACTACTTTACCTAAAGTCAGGAAACACCATGAACAAACCAAAGTCAACTCATTCCGGCTGTTGTGGCAATGACGATCGCCAAGAACACAAGCATGAGAATCATAACCATAACCACGACCACGACCACGACCATGACCACGACCACAGCCACGAACACAGTCATGGCAGCGGTGATTTCAACCTCAATCAAGAGTTGATACCTGTTGGGTTAGTAGTTATTTTGTTTCTCGTTGGCTTGATTTTTGAGGAAAAATTACACAATACCCCCTATAGTATTGGCGAATACATAGTTTTCATACCAGCCTATCTTTTAAGTGGATGGAATGTCTTGAATAGCGCCGGACGTAATATACTTCGAGGCAAAGTATTTGATGAAAACTTTTTGATGACTGTAGCAACATTAGGTGCGATCGCAATTCATAAACTCCCAGAAGCCGTCGGAGTAATGTTGTTTTTCAAAATTGGGGAACTATTCCAAGAATTTGCTATTGGACGTTCTCGCAAATCCATCAAAGCGCTTTTAGAGATTCGCCCCGACTATGCCAATCTCAAAGAAAATAATCAGATCAAAAAAGTTTCACCAGAAACAGTAGCCATAGGAAATATCATCATTATCAAGCCAGGAGAAAAGATTCCCTTAGACGGCGAGATTATAGAGGGAAATTCTCAGATAGATACATCAGCAATAACTGGAGAATCAGTACCTCGCAGCGTCAGAATTGGAGAAACAGTCTTAGCAGGAATGATTAACCAGACAGGAGTTCTCACCGTCAAAGTTACTAAACTATTCGGCGAGTCTTCAATATCCCGGATTCTGGAATTAGTAGAAAATGCCAGCAGTAAAAAAGCTGAAACTGAAAAATTTATCACCAAATTTGCTAGATACTACACCCCATTTGTAGTTTTTGGCTCGCTAGCAGTCGCCCTAATTCCACCTTTATTTATTTCAGGAGTAACTGATACTGACAGATTTCTCTGGGTTTACCGCGCTCTTGTCTTATTAGTTATTTCTTGCCCTTGCGGACTTGTGATTAGCATTCCGTTGGGATATTTCGGAGGAATTGGAGGCGCTGCCAAGCGCGGTATTTTAGTTAAAGGCGCTACTTTTTTAGATACTCTTGCTGAAGTCAAAACAGTTGTCTTTGACAAAACAGGAACTTTGACAAAAGGGGTTTTTAAAGTATCAGAGGTTGTGCCTAAAAGTGGTTTCACTGAAGGGGGATTGATAGCAATCGCCGCAAAAGTAGAATCCCAATCCAATCACCCCATAGCAAAATCTATTCGGGAAGCTTACGGTAAAAAAATAGATGATTATGAAGTCAAAGATTACGAAGAAATAGCGGGATATGGTATTCGAGCCAAGTTAGATAATCGGGTGTTGCTTGCAGGAAATGATCGTCTGCTGCATCGAGAAAACATCACTCACGATGTCTGCAATATTGAAGGGACAGTCGTTCATTTAGCAGTAGATAACTCTTATGCTGGTTATATTTTGATTGGGGACGAAATTAAGGAAGATGCGAGAGAGGCGATTTCTAGATTAAAGAGACTGGGTGTTAAGCAAATTGTAATGTTAACAGGAGATAATCAAGCCGCAGCCAATAGTATTGCCAAAAAACTGGGTTTAGATTCCTACTTAGCTGGGTTATTACCAGAAGGAAAAGTTGAGGCAATTGAAAAAATACTCACCCAATCGGGAAGAAACCATAAAGTTGTATTTGTAGGAGATGGAATCAATGATGCACCTGTTATTGCTAGAGCCGATGTAGGCATGGCGATGGGCGGACTAGGCTCGGATGCTGCCATAGAAACTGCGGATGTTGTGATTATGACAGATGCACCATCAAAGGTGGCTGAAGCGATCCAAATTGCAAAAAAAACACACAATATTGTTTGGCAAAATATCATTTTTGCTATGTTAATCAAAGGTGTATTTATTGCTTTGGGTGCTTTTGGGGTAGCAACGATGTGGGAAGCTGTTTTTGCTGATGTAGGTGTAGCTTTGGCGGCTATTTTCAATGCAACTAGAGTTTTAAAATGAAGACTTCGGTTAGGTGCTGCGTACTTAATTA
>DATGYA010000731.1:0-4236 GCA_035298405.1 Kamptonema sp.
ATTGAGGTTTCTCAGTAAACTGCTGGACAATGCCCTGATTGTCCACATCCAAAATCCCAAATCTAGAAATGGGGCGGACTGTAGTAATAGTTGCCAACTTACCATGGGACTTATGAAAATCCAATAGCGCCCCAATATCTACATCAGTGACTCCATCGCCATAAGTCACCATAAAAGTATCGTCAGTAATGTATTTCTCAATCCGCTTCACCCGGCCACCAGTCATAGTTTCTTGACCAGTTTCAGCCAGTGTGACATTAAAATCTTGCTCCTGATGTTCCCCGTGATAAGTAATGGAATTTTGGCGACCAAGACAGATCGTAAAGTCATTGTTCATGGCTTCATAATTGAGGAAATATTCTTTAATCATGTTGCCGCGATAGCCCAAGCATACAATAAAATCGCGGAAGCCATAATGGGCATATATTTTCATAATATGCCAAAGAATAGGGTGTCCTCCCACATCTACTAATGGTTTAGGACGAAACTCTGTTTCTTCTCGGAGACGGGTACCGAGACCGCCTGCTAGGATAACTACTTGCATTATTTATACGTTACTTTTCATTAGCCTTACCCAAATTGCCTCGACTAAGGGCAATCTCCGTTGGTCTGTCAAGACTCGCATCCATTGCCGTATGTTCCCTCCCATCCCAACCCAAATTTGCAAATGCCTCAGCCATAGAGAATTTGATGGAGCTTGGAAAAGCCTGGGTGGAGTATGAGCGGAAACTGTTTTTGTTGCTAGCTTTGTCTAACACAGTTAACTTTACCAGCATCTAGACACTAGCGATCGCCCTTTTTGCGAACGACTGAAAAATATTTTAACATGATTTATTTTCTAGGCGATCGCCATTTTAAAATAATTGTTTCAAACTTTGTAGTATTTATTCAAAATCACTCTTTAAAATTGTTCGGAAAAAGTTATATTTTTGCGTCGCTTATCAGCTTTCTCAACCCTTAAAATTTAACCTAGTCGAGCTTCTACCATCATCCTCACCACATCGTGCATTTTATATTTTGCCTCCCAACCTAACTTTTCCTTAGCCTTACCCGGATTCCCCCGACCCAGGGCAATTTCAGTTGGTCTGTACAGACTCGGATCTATAACTGTATGTTCCTCCCAGTCTAATCCTAAAGTAGTAAACGCTTGGGCTACAAATTCTTTTAAAGCATAACTTTCCCCAGTCGCAATAACATAATCATCCGCCACCTCCTGCTGCAACATCAAATACATTGCATCTACATACTCAGGTGCCCACCCCCAGTCGCGTTGAACTGAAATATTCCCCAAATTTAACTTTTCCGAACTCCCTGCTGCTATTCTACAAGCTACCGCCACAATCTTTTGCGTTACAAACCTTTCTGGCCGCAGCGGCGACTCATGATTAAATAGAATACCAGAACACGCAAATAAATTATAAGCTTCCCGATAGTTCGCTACCTCCCAAAAAGCCGTTGCTTTAGCTACCGCATAGGGACTTCTGGGATGAAACGGCGTATTTTCATCCGCAGCCATTCCCTCTGTATTGCCAAAACACTCGCTAGAACTGGCATTATATAATTTCACCTTGCCGCCTGTAAACCGAATCGCCTCTAAAAGATTTAAAGTCCCAGTCGCAATACTTTCCAAAGTTTCTACTGGCTGCTCGAAAGACAAAGCTACTGAAGTCTGACCTGCTAGATTGTACACTTCATCTGGCTGAATTTTTGCCAGCACTTGCAAGACACTGCGGAAATCATTCAAAGACATGGATTCAAGGGTTACAGAATTGCGGATACCCAAACGGGAAAGATTTCGGAACTCAGACATTTGGGAATCTCGCGAAGTGCCGCAGACAAAATAGCCTTTTTTAAGAAGAAGTTGGGCTAAATAAGCTCCGTCCTGACCAGATATACCGCAAATTAAAGCTCTTTTTATCACAATTCAACCTCACAATCTAACCTTATAACTTACAAAAATAGTTAATAATGCCCCCCTGCTTACGGTAATAAAAACACCGCAACAGCGGCGTTAAGGTGTTACTTGCTAATAGTTAACACATAGGCTTCGTGTAAACCAAACTTAGGAATAACATATTTGAGCGTTCCGCTTCCAATTGAAACATTGTCTTCCTTAATGTTAACTAACTTCTGTACAACTCCCTCTTCAGCATTGGGGATTTTCTCTAATTTTAGATGGATTTTACCATTCTGAGCAACACCCAATTGTTGCAAATTTTTCAGGGTGATTGTCACCCCTGTTGACGAGGAACTGTTCTGATCGAAATAACCCAATAATACTTGTGCATTCCCGCTAGGAGTTGACTTGCTAGCTAAAGATATCACCCTTTCGTTGTCTGACTGACTCTTTACTCGCGAACCAGCTCCGTCAGCATAAGCTTTGTAAGCCCACCAAGCGGCTCTGGGCTGAAAAGAGTTAGGAGTTACCATTCCTGAGAGGGTATTATTAAAGCAATTACTAGCTTTATTTGTACCCAAACTGTCCCAACAAGCTCTACAAGCTCCGTCAGCGTTCCCTCGCTCCAAGTAATAGAAATAACCAAGAATATCACCTGGTCGATACTGCCCGACGTTTCCAATCATCTCATTGACATAAAGCTTTTTAATTTTGAGACTTTTGTAAGCTGGACTTTGGAAAAAATTACGCCTCACCTCAATTAAATGATCGTCAACAAACAGAATTTTGTTGTCGTTTAGTTCGTGCCAAGACAAAAAATTAACTTCGAGATTATTAGCCTTGCAGTAGTCGAGGAAGGCAACAAGATATTCTTTACTATAGATGCCTAAACTTGGGCCTCCAATTATTGCTTCTGGCCCCAATACCTCCCGTAATACTTTGTAAGCTCTTTTGTAAGTTTCAAAAAATTGTTCTCTTGTGCCTGCCCAAAAAGGATTTGACCAATCAGGTTCGTTCCATACATCCCAAAGAATTTTTTTGCCCTTATTTTGCTGAGCGAGTTGTCGCACAAAAGCTTCCCAGGCAGGGTAATTTTGATAGGGCCATCCCTTCGGGTTACTTCCGTAGCCCCAGAGGTCGCTGACTATTAATTGAAACTCAGCGCCGGCTCTTACAACTCTGTCGTAGGTATCAACTCTGCCTGCTCGCCATAGTTTGGGCTGTAGTGGTTTAATCATGTTATCTGGCGGCTGGCTTGGATCTATGCCGTGCAGGATGCCGCTGACTGAGTGAATACCTGTTTCTTGTGCTGCAAAATCAACTATTACGCTAGATTGTAGCTGCCCAAAAGTTTGTAGCTGTCCAAAATATAGTATTAACAGGACAGTTGCTATAGCCAAGAAAAGTTGCAGGGTTTTCTGGGAAAATTTAATCCTTAAGTTTGTTTGCATATTGCCTCCGATGATAGCGATTATATAAGAGGAACAAAGCCATTTGTAGGTAAACCCGACTTTAATTGTAGATGGAGATGATAGCTTTAGCTGCTTACTTACCTACAATTGCTAAGTAGCAAAAGCGAATTCGCCACCCAATATTGTAGCTACTAATTCTTTCCATTCTGCTGAGTTGATCAGGGAGTAGGTATCAAGTATTTCGCCTTTTTCTGATGAGAATTGAGCAAAGCTTTGTACCCAATTAAATAGGGTTTCTGTGACCAAGAAAGGCGTGCAGGTTAAAGATTCTTGTAAACTTCTAACCATGCCGGAAGTATTACCCTGGCAATAGGCTTGCCAAGCACTCCAAACTAAAGTGCTGTAGCGCAATCGGCTTTCTACTAATTTTATCTGCTCTTGGAATTGGGGGGTGATAGATGATTTTTCTACTTCTCTCTCCCTAGATAAAGCTTCTGCGATCGCGTCCATATATTCTTGAAGCATCCTATCTTCCCTAAACATTTTTTCGGCTCGCAGTTGACACTCTTTTCCCACAGATTGCCTCAATTCAGAATTTCCAGCCCAAGCTTCTATAGTATTAGCTAACTCCCTCACAGTTCCTTTTGGGTCAACATTCGGGTTAGGTAACAATTTCCCAGTCTCCCCCAATTCCTCTGGAATGCCGCTGACAGCGGTTGCAATTACAGGTAATCCTTTTGCCATTGCTTCCATCACAGCTAAAGGCATTCCCTCTGCTTTTGAGGGCAAAATAAAAATATCGCTGGCATCAAGCCAATCTGAAATGTCCCACCTTTGACCTAAAAATTTAACTTGCTCAGTTACTCCCAAATCGATCGCATTTCTCTTTAATTCTGGCTCCATGTTATCGTGAGTTGTCGCTCCAGG
>DATGYA010000732.1:0-5136 GCA_035298405.1 Kamptonema sp.
TTTGCACTGCATACATTTGATTTAGTATTTGTTGTTGTACTATGTTGAGTATACAGCCTGAATTACTCAAATTGCCTACCCTGTGGACACCTAGCTACTTTGTCTCTACTGCGGGAAATATCTGTACAGAAACAGTTAAGCGTTATATTGAAGCTCAAAGAGAGTAGGCAGGGTAAATTCGCGCTAGCCCTTTCATCCCTGGACTAAAGTCGCAGGGTTTTCAGGGTATTTCTTATAACTGGCTAACGTTGCTTTTAAATTAAGCAAGCTCAGCAACAAGCTTTATAAATATACAAAAAGTTATGTAAAGATTTGATGAATTTTTAAATAAAGCTAAAATCGCTACAGACTTTGATGGTAAAGCATTCTACTAAAAATAGAACCATCAAGTTTTTGTGAATTTATTGTAAATTTCGGTATGCGAGCGATCCCCGATCCCAGAACTTCATGGTAGTCTGTTGCAGTTCCTTAACATGACACGAACACGGAATGAGTATGAGTTACCGCCTGCGGGCGGATTTAGCCAAAAATTTTGGACTCTGGCAGATGGCTGCTAGAAAATAGTCCAAAGAAGTGTGGCTGGCTCCCAGGGATAAGGACTGCGGATGAGAGGGAAATGCCCTTAAGACTGTAGTACTACTTCCTGGTACTCGCTCCCAAATTGTTCTTCACAAAAATGGACATATGAAGCAAAAACTTGTTGGCGGACTACTTCCTGTCCTGCTGATCCCCGCTCTGGTGACACCATCATCGAGTCGGGCTCAAGAACCAGAGACAGTTCGACACATGGCCCATGCGGTGAGACAGCAAACCACTACCGTTAAGCCATCTCCCCAGTTGAACGTTCAACCGGTGGAGGTTGTTAAAGTCGGGGAGTATCAGTACCAAGCCAAAGCTGAGCTAGACTCGGAGGCGATCGCAAAGATTCAGTCTCACAACTTGGCTGGCCACTCAGCAGCTACAGTCTACTTGCGTAACATTCCTGTTCTCACCTTTGTGGAGTCCAGCAGCCAAGCCAGTAAAAGTAACAGGGAACCTAGCTACAGTACACGCACCGATCGCGGGGGGGTAAAAGTAGCGGCAAAATCAGAGGCTCGGGGCGAACGCAACCAAGGGCCGGGTTCCACTGAAGCCGCCGATCCGGTTTGGCGAGCAACGGCGATCGCAGCCAAACTCAATCAACTGTTTCGGGATAGCGTAGATGCCAATGCTATCACCGTCAGATGGGAAAAAGGCGATCGCTACATCATTAACGTTAACGGCGAAGATTTGGTAGAAATTAACACCCAAGCCATCCTCCCGGATACTACCAGCGATCGCAGCGCTGATGCTCTCCAAGCCACAAATCGGTTGCGCCGACTCTTAGGCAATGCTCCTCCCCTTGAGGAAGTTATAGGCAAACCTAAGCCAGCACCTAGAATAATTTCCTTCTTACCAGAACCAGTGCAAGTACGAATCACTGGCTGGGCTTCTTGGTATGGCCCTGGCTTTCACGGCAATCTCAGCGCCAGCGGAGAGCTTTACAATCAAGATGAGTTGACGGCTGCCCACCGCGATTTGCCCTTTGGCACGCGAGTGCTGGTGACAAACCTCGACAACGGCCGTTCTGTAGTCGTGCGAATTAATGACCGGGGCCCCTATGTTGGCGACCGATTGATTGATTTGTCAGCCGCTGCTGCTCAAGTGTTGGGAATGGTAAACTCTGGCATTGCTCCAGTGCAGTTGCAAGTGATTAATCCCCAACAGGCTAAAGCAGTTGGACAGTAAACTGTTAATGGTTAACAGTTAACGGTTAACAGTTAACAGTTAACAGCTAACAGTTAACAGCTAACAGTTAACAATCTTGGAGGGTGTCTCGGTGCGGCTATTTACTACTGCTGCGGCTTTGCATTGCTACTTAAATTCCCATAGCTCGGCAAAGCAGCGATCGCTTGTCGCTTTGGTGCCGACAATGGGAGCTTTGCACGCGGGACACCTGAGTTTGATCCAGCGAGCTAGGCTGGAAAATCAGGTGGTTGTTGTCAGTATTTTTGTCAATCCGCTCCAATTTGGGCCTGATGAGGATTTTCAACAGTATCCTCGGTCATTGGAGCAAGACCAGCTAATCTGCCAAGAAGCTGGTGTTGATGTAATTTTTGCTCCCTCTGCTGAAGAGTTGGGCACAAGAATTGGAAACAACTCAGAATTGCCAGTGACTACAGTTGTTCCGCCTGCGGCAATGACATCAGTTTTGTGCGGGAAGTCCAGGCCGGGACACTTTCAGGGGGTGGCAACGATTGTAACTAAGCTTTTAAATCTGGCTCGGCCTGATGTGGCTTATTTTGGTCAGAAGGATGCCCAGCAGGTGGCGATTATCCGCAGGCTGGTAGCGGATTTGAATTTGTCAGTGAAGATTGTCTCTTGTGCGATCGCGCGGGAGGAGTCTGGTTTGGCTTGGAGTTCTCGCAATCAGTATTTAAGTTCACAGCAAAGGCTACAAGCGGCGGCGCTCTACCGTTCTCTACAGCGAGCTCAGTCGGTTTTCCAGGCAGGAGAGCGCGCGGCGGTTGCTATCTGTGCGGCTGTGCATGAGGAATTGGCAGCCCAGCCCGCAGTGCAGGTGGAGTATGTGGAATTAGTCGATCCTAATAGTTTGAGCGCAATAGAGACTGTGGAGGCAGCGGGGCTATTAGCGATCGCCGCTAGGGTTGGTTCTACTCGGTTGATTGATAATATAATTCTGCTCAATCGTCGCCCAATTGTGGCAATTGATGGCCCAGCAGGGGCTGGTAAATCCACTGTCACAAAACAGGTGGCGCAAGTTCTGGGTTTAATGTATCTGGACACAGGGGCGATGTATCGGGCTGTGACGTGGTTGGTGTTGCAAACTGGGACGAGTCTCGATGATGAACCCGCGATCGCAGAGTTAGTAGCTAAAAGCCATCTGGAATTTACTTTTCACCCTTCATCGTTCGCGCTTCATATTAACGGTGAGGACGTAACTGAGGCTATTCGTAGTTTGGAAGTTACTAGCCATGTCTCGACGGTGGCAGCTTTGCCTGTAGTGCGGCATTTTATGGTAAAACAGCAGCAGCACTATGGAAGTAAGGGAGGCATTGTGGCGGAGGGTCGCGATATTGGGACTAATGTGTTCCCCGATGCAGAAGTTAAGATTTTTTTAACCGCCTCAGTTAAGGAGCGATCGCGCAGGCGACTGCTGGAACTTCAAGCTCGCGGTCAGGACAACATTAGTTTGGAACAGTTAGAACTGGATATCGCCCTCAGAGATCGAAAAGACAGCACCCGCACCGTTGCACCTTTGTGTAAGGCAGTCGATGCTATTGAGATTGAAACTGACGGCTTGAGCGTTGCACAAGTAACAGAGCAAATTGTCAACTTATATAAACAGAGGAATGTGGGCAAAGGTTAACTTTTTATCCTGACCCTCTTTCCAGTTTGTGGTTATTTGCAATAGTATCGTAGGGGCAATTCATTAGACCTCTCCGATAATTATTGTGGAACAGGCATCTCCCCTGCCTTTGACCATATTTTTTGGAAATGTCTATTGGGTATTACCTATTTGTGATTCAGGGCTGCTAGGACTATCGGAGACGATCTTCCGCTAGTCAATCTAAAGTCTAAAATTAACTGCGTAATGGTGTGAAGGAGAAAATACGTGGCAGACTTGAACCGGTTGCTGCGGCAGCGAAAGACTTTTACTGTTGCTTTTGCAGCCGCTGCTGGGAGTTTTGTGCTTGGGGTGATGCTGCCGATGAATTTGCGGCTTAATCAGATGGTACAGGTGCTAGCGATCGCGCAGCCACAGAAGCCATTAGCAATCCCAGATGTTTTGAAGGTGACAGCGGCAGTTGAGGAGCGAGTTGAGGAAGCACAAAAAGAAATAGCTTTGATAGAGGAACAGCGTTTTAGTGTTTTGATTCCACCTCAGTTTCAAGGAGTTACTGTGACTCAGGCAAAACTGAAATCTGAACAAAAGGCGATCGCTCTGACTTTTGATGATGGCCCTTGGCCGGAAACTACAGTTAAAATCCTAGATATTCTCAAGAAAAATGATATTAAAGCTACGTTTTTCTGGGTGGGGAGATATTTGAAAACTTATCCAGAACTTGGGAAGAAAGTAGCTGCTGCGGGTCACGCGATCGGCAATCATACCTGGAATCATCAATACTTTAAATATAGTGAGGATGGTGCTGCTAAGGAAATTGACCGTACTTCTTCATTAATTGAGGAGGTGACAGGAATTAAGATATCTATGTTCCGTCCTCCTGGGGGAGTTCTGACAAATGGATTGGCAGATTATGCTCAGAAGAAAAAGTATGCAGTGGTGATGTGGTCGGTTGATTCTTTGGATTGGCGCAATTCGATGCAATCGCTCCAAGAAAATGTGCTACATCAAGCAAGTTCTGGAGGAATTGTGTTGATGCACGATGGCGGTGGCAATCGCTCGAAGACTGTTGAAGCTTTACCGAATATTATTGCTGAATTGAGGAAGCAGGGGTATAAGTTTGTAACGGTTCCTGAGTTGTTGCAGATGCAGGATAAAGAAAGCAAAGAGCAGCAAATAGCGCACGATGTAGATAATTAACTGTCAATTGTTAAGGCTTAACTGTTATAGCTAGGGACTAGGGAACAGGCATTGGTGTCAACTTAATGCCAAACCCTTAGTCCGTCAGGGGTTAAAACCCCTGCCTCAAAGAGCAAGTCCTCTGAAGAGGACTAATAAATTTAACAATTTTCTTCAGTCCTCTTGAGAGGACTTTAGCTATTAGACAGGGACTTAAGTCCCTGGCGGGTTTCAGCTTAAGTTGACACTAATGGGAAGAGGCAAGAGGGAAAAGCTTACTATAGCAACTGCCAAGGCACTGAGGGCAACTCCAACTATTACCTCTGGTTCATAATCCCTTGCGGAGTAAGCTGTTCCCTGTTCCCTGTTCCCTAGCCCCTAGCTATAACCTTACAAATTTGAAATTTTTACAAATGATTTAGACGTGCCATATAGCAACGGCTATAGTAAAGCTTTATACCAGTTCCGGTTTATTATCTGCTTTTTAATCAACCACTTTCGTCCAATTAGCAATTATAGCAACCGCCAAGACGGTTAGGACTATCTTGATTGCCGAAACCCTTGCTATTATT
>DATGYA010000733.1:0-14752 GCA_035298405.1 Kamptonema sp.
ATACCAAAGCCTTTGAAACCATTGGTAAGATTTCATCATTGTCAATTCCCTAGTGCCTAATTTTATAAAAAACTATGGAATTTTTGAAAGAAATTTATGACAAATTGTGTACAACAATTGTCGGCAAATTGTCTGAGAGCAGACTATGGGATTTCGGCGTTTTTCTTGCGTTATGGGCTTGGGTAATACATGATTATTTATCTCCTAAAAGTAACTATAATTTGTATAAATACTACAGAAAAAAACGTCGAGATATTTTGACCTTGGAAGTGATTTGTCAATGCGAAAATCCGCAAAAGCCTAATCGCCTTAGCATAATGGAGGAACACTCCTTTCAAAATACAGATATATTTTGCGGCAAGTTGATTCGGTTCCCCATTCTCTGTTTTAATAACAAAGTAATTTCTCGATCTTTAGCGGGGAGAATTTCACCCGATCTATTAGATATGGGTCTGCCGATTAATCCAAGCGATCGCGACAAACTAGAAGTCAAAACTTTTTATGACGATGTATCCATAAGCTACTGGGAATCCAAAAGTAACTGGACAATCTATGTAGATCCATCTCAGTTTAGTCGAGTGGAATACGAGCAAATTCTCTGCTGTTATGAAGCACATCGCGAAGAAATAGATTCTACACTAAAAACTTCTCAAGTTATTCCCTGGTGGATTCGGAAATCACAATATCCCAAAAGCTTTGGCTTCGATCATCGCGCCCAACGTATTGCTCACATTGTCTATGGAGCCATGCCTAAACCTCAAGTCTTCTCACCTCAAAAAATCTCTACAGGCTACCTAGTAGATGGCAAATGGATTCCTATTTCTAAGGAAAACTTGACCATTTACCATAATGGGCAATGGCAGATTGATGTTCGTCGCAAACAGGGCATAAATCATTGGAATGATTATACAATTGGTAGTGGAAAGGTAACATTTGCTTATGGGAAGAACGTATTTGATTTTAAGTATCTGAGTTTTTTTGATTTAGACTCTATTAAAGATATCAGCGTTCGCGAATATTTTGATTCTCTTACTGATAGTGAAGGTAAGAAATTGACGGATTTTTATCAACTTGGTAATATTCCCTCTAAATTCAATACGTTACGTTAAAAGTTTACGGTAAATAAGTAAGTAGGGTGCGTCAGAAGCCAATTATTTGCTAATAGCGCTCTGATTTCGCCTGACGCACCCTACAAATAATCAATCAAACGAACAACCAACAACTAACAACCAACAACTAACAATTAACAATTACCGTGACAAAGCGGCTAAAAGACATAATAAAAAAGCCTCCGTCCACTCAACAACAGCACCGTAAGTATCACCAGTGTGACCTCCCAAACGGCGGTTAAACCAAGCACCTGTCAGAATCGCGATCGCGCTTCCGCCCAAAGCCATTCCGGTGGCAAAAAGCCAGCGATCGCGCTCTAAAATAACTTGCAACCCACTTAAACCTAGCAACAACAACAGCCCTGGCAGAAAATGCAGAGGCGAGTAAAAAGTATCCTTGTGAAACGCTCCTTTTCCTGTAGCTTTGAGGTAGGGATAACGCGCGATCGCTACCAATTGCCCCCACCTACCCCAACCAGCCGCCCCCATCAAAGCCAGCCACCGATAACCATTCAGATCGCTAAGTGCCGTAGTCTTTAATAATACAATGGCGATCGCAGCCATCGCCCCAAAAGCTCCCGTCGCGCTATCTGCCATAACCTCAAGCCGTCGCTGCGGATCGCCCACTGCCAGCCCGTCCGCCGCATCCATTGCCCCATCTAAGTGTAAACCGCCCGTTACCGTAATTCCACTGAGAACTACCAGAGCCGATCGCGTAAGTACAGGCATCCCCAAAAACTCCAACCCCAGATCGGCTACACCCATTATCCCGCCTACCATCAACCCGATTACAGGTGCAAAACGAGCAATACCGCGAAACTCCAAAGTCCAAGATATTGGTACAGGTAAACAAGTGTAGAACGCAATAGCAGAGGCTATTGCCGCCCCTTGCATCCGGAAATAGTGACTTAAAGAGTGAACCAATTTATTATCTACCATAGGATAGAAAATTTTCCGTATTTTAAGGGAGTTGTGAATCCACTAGGGTATGCCAGAATTGGATCGGTAACACCCCTTCTCCAACCGTTTCCCAAGAAACTGTTAGGGGCAGCAAACCACACAATCCCGATCTGAGAAGCGGCCGATGTCAACTAAAATGTCAATTTACCCCATCGTTCCCCCCCAGAATTCTAACGGGTTCCCTGATTTCCGCAAGGCAAACACAACTACACCAGAGGCTTTTCTTCCATGAGTCACGATCAATTTAATAGCAGGGTGGCTGCTCCTTGTATCATCGATACAGGCATTGTTGTCAATCAGCGCGATATCCAAAGATTGCTTGTAGATTTAGGTCGCGTCCGCTACATTCACATCCAAGACGGTATAATTTGTAGCGAAGGGGAAGGTTATGTGCTAGAAGTATTTGCCGATCGCACTCGTTCCACTTTGATTGCTAACCACGCGCTGTATTTGAATGTTTATAGTTTTGATTACCTAGAACTAAAACACTCGCCAGAAGAGGGTGCTTATTTTGACTTGATGCAAGAAGGTCGCCAGTTACGGCTAATTCCGCTCTCCAACCCTCTGAGCGAACAAGTTACTCGCAACTTAAATGCGGCGGCTTTGGATGCCGTAGTAGATCAAGTGCTATCAGCTAATTGGGATGTTCAGCTTGATGATGATGATTGTCCGTTTTAATTTAATTTAGACGGGTTCTGGAAGTTTTAAGTGATGAGATTGCTCAGTCTTTGGGCTGCGATCGCACTTGGTTTAAAAGTAATTTGGAAGAATTCACAGCTTATAGCAACTAATGAACATCGGTTAGGACTAACTTAATTCCTGAAATCCTTGATTCTAGCCCAGCCCCTAGCCATAAGAGCCTAACCCCTAGCCCCTAGCCATAAGAGCCCGATGCCAGAAAAATTTTCTTTTCAATGTCAGGCTCATTGTAGCCACACCAAAGCCCGCGCTGGTATTTTTACCACTCCTCACGGTGTGGTAGAAACTCCTAGATTCATGCCAGTAGGGACGCTGGCTAATGTTAAAACTCTCACGCCTGCACATCTGGAGGCAGCGGGTGCTCAGATGGTGTTAGGGAATACTTATCATTTGCACCTACAACCAGGGGAGGAAATTGTCGCTGGTGCTGGCGGATTGCACAAGTTTATGGCTTGGAAGGGCCCGATTTTGACCGATTCTGGGGGTTTTCAGGTTTTTAGTTTGAGCGATATCCGTACAATTGCTGAGGATGGGGTGAGCTTTCGCTCTCCTCGTGATGGCATGATGATCCACATGACACCTGAACTTTCGATCCAGATTCAAAATAAGCTGGGTGCGGATGTGATTATGGCGTTTGATGAGTGCCCGCCTTATCCAGCGGCGCGGGAAGATGTGGCGGCGGCGACGGATCGCACTTATCGCTGGCTGAAACGCTGCATTGTGGCTCATGAAAGGCAGGATCAGGCTTTGTTTGGGATTGTGCAGGGAGGGGTTTATCCAGATTTGCGATCGCGCGCAGCTCATCAGTTAGTAGATTTGGATTTGCCGGGATATGCGATCGGCGGAGTGAGTGTAGGAGAACCTGGGGAAATGATCGAACAGATAGTTAAGGTGACTGCACCGCTTTTACCTCCTAATAAGCCGCGCTATTTGATGGGAATTGGGACTTATCGGGAGATGGCAGTTGCGATCGCCGCTGGTGTAGATTTGTTTGATTGCGTGATTCCCACTCGCTTGGCGCGTCACGGGGCGGTTTTGGTACGGGGAGAGCGCTGGAATCTGAAAAATGCTCGATTTCGAGAGGATTTTGGCCCGATTGATGAGAGTTGCCCCTGCTATACTTGCCAGAATTTTAGCCGCGCTTACTTGAGCCACTTGGTACGCGCTGGGGAAGCTCTAGGTCATACTCTGCTGTCGATTCACAATGTCACTGAGTTAATTCGCTTCACTGGGCGGATCAGGGAGGCAATTCTGGGCGATCGCTTTGCTGAAGAATTTGTTGATTGGCTTGCGCCTAATACCGATCCGAGGGCGATCGCCTCATGTTAAGATGTACGACAATTATTAAAATTGTGTTGGAGAGGTAGATTCATTCATGGAAGCTGCACTGCTGTTGGCAAAGCTGCCCGAAGCTTACTCAATCTTTGACCCCTTGGTTGATGTTTTGCCTGTGATTCCCGTATTTTTCTTGCTGCTGGCTTTTGTTTGGCAGGCTGCGGTTGGTTTCAGATAATTCGATTCTGAGGTTAAATCGTGAAAGCGGACTGTTGCCCAACTGCTTTTTTAGTCTGTTTCTACTGACCAAAGATTGCTCCTGGCAATAACCTCTGGGGGCGGGTTTATCAATAACTATTGCTATGATGCTCACAGGTTAAATAAACTCGCCCCTACCCAGCGCTCAAGTCATTTTAATTTTCCTATCTATATATATTTTTGTATCTATTGCAAACGCACCATTGACAGAATTTGTATCTGAAGTTAACGTAATCAAGTGGAGAAAACATCGCCACAAACCTCAAAAAATTTACACCAGGGATAAAGAAATGACAAACGTAAACCGTCTTTCCATCGGCTTTTTCGGTGTCCTAACTATCTCCACTCTGGCGCTCGCTACTACCTGCTTACACTTCTACCCAATGTGGCAAGTAGGAAGCCTTCTAGCAACTAGCGGCTAATAATTCAAGTTTTAGTTACGCGAAGCGATCGCACTAGGTAGGCAAACAACTTTAGCACTAAGGCAATAGTTGCTCCGCTCCACATAGTGCGATCGGTTAGTTGCCGGGAATATCACCAGCGGTTTCTTGATTATTTTTGCCAGTATTTGCTATCTTAAATTCCTTAAATTTTGCACATTATCGTAACTCAATGCTGAATAAATATTAGGGATCACTTTAAGTTACATTTCTCATAGCACCGGGTTGTAATTAAGTAAGGATGGAAAATTTCTAAGAAATTGCGTTGTAGGGTTTGGTAAAATTGACTGATGGCTTGAGGATGATCGAGATGAAAGGGAAATTCTTGATTAAAGCCTTTGAAAAAGTACCAGTTAAGAATCAATTTTCCTTTGTCAGATAACATTTTGTGAAATTCTAATAACTGGTAACTCGGATCTGGTAAATGTTCCATAACATCAAAAGACATAATCAGATCGAACTCTTCTTCAGAAGTAATTTCCGAACAAAACTGCACTTTTTCAGTCAATCCCATTGCTGCTAATCGATATTTCACCAACGCACAATTGATAGGATTAATATCACAGTAAACAACTTGCTCGACTTTAGGAGAAAGCGCGGCGGCAATTGTATGAGTTCCGATTCCTCCGCCAAAATCTAAGACTCGACCTTGAGCTAAATCTGCCGTTAATTGTAGTGTAGTCCCAATATAATCCTGACTTGTTAAATGCCAAGTCCCCAATTCAAATAGGTAAGCTTCACCGACTCGATCTCGATAAAACTCTGTGGCTTTTTCCCAGTTAAAATATTGACGACCTAATTCTGCTAAGTTTTCTTGAGATCCTTCTAGTTGACTTTCGACAATTTGAGAATCTAAGTTACAAAAATCCTGAAGATGTTGTTTGAGGTTGAAAGAGTCTTGCCAATAGCCCTCTAAAAAGGAAGCTCTAGGAAATGATAGCATCGGTATCCCTGTCAAAAAAATTAATAGCGCAATTTTATTTTATCATAATGCAGTAAGCTGGCGATGATTGGTAATTGCTAAGAAACTTCTTTAGAAAGTTACAAAGTTATGCCAATTACCAATTCACCATACTATTGAGATCCAACCGGATTTGATATGATGTTATACCAATTCTCTAAATTAATGCTACAGTCTTGGGGCGGGTTTATTAATGTTATTTGTGGGTGGCAAATTTGATCGCGAACCCGCCCCTACCCAAACTGTCGCAAACTTTTACCAGAAGTGGTATTAATTGCGTCCGCCCATTGCCTTCTGGAAAGCGGGGCGTTCCGAGAGGCGCTTGATATAGTCTACAACGGCTGGATAAGCACTCAAGTCTAACTTCAGCATCATCGGAATGTAAGCTAAAATAGAACCGACTGCTACATCAACAACGTTCAATTCATCGCCCATTAAAAATGGTTGTTGTTCTAAAAGGTGATTGAGTGGGGTTAATAAACGAGGGGTTTCGCGATCGCGAAATTCTTCTCCAAAAATTCCTGGCCCCAAAGTGGCATTGCCAAATAACACCCACTGCCAAACTTTAGCTTGCTCCTCCAAGGACTGAGGCATTTTACCATACTTCTGAGCTAAGTAGAGTAAAATCGCACCTGATTCCCAAAGTTTAAAATCTCCATCTGCGATCGCAGGTACTTTACCAAAAGGGTTAATTGCTAGATAATCCGGCTGCAAATGAGCTCCAGCTTGCATATCCAGTAACACAAACTCGTAAGGTACTTCTATTTCCTCTAAGTACCACTTGACAATAGATGCCCGACTGCGAGCGCCCCCATAAAGTTGCAGCACGTCATTCCCGTCCTTATATAATCAATGTTTAAGTAGTCATCGGTCTTAAGTTTAATTTGAAAAGAACTCCGATCGCAAGCTGTGGAGCACTTAAGTAACGTGGTGTTGCTGTGACGGTATTTGTTCTAATCGAATGAGATGAAAGCAACACCCACCCTACAACTTGGATCTATTTTTACTTTTTAATTTTTACTTTTTAATTTTTTTAGAGTATGCTATACATTATTAATATATCTTAATAATCCTTTACCAAATGTTGATTTCCTCCTCTGGCACAACCAAACTTAAATATTTTTTGAAAGAAAAAATATTTTTTGGGAATGAGCCAACACCTGAACTGATTGCCATATTACTCATATACTTTGTCCAAGGCATTTTAGGACTAGCACGCCTAGCCGTTAGCTTTTTTCTCAAAGATGAACTGGGCATGAGTCCCGTTGAAGTGTCCGCGATGATGGGCGTAACTGCTTTGCCTTGGGTGATCAAGCCGCTATTTGGCTTCATGTCTGACGGCCTACCAATTTTCGGCTACCGCCGTCGCCCTTATATAATTTTATCAGGGTTGTTGGGAACATTGGCTTGGATTGCCCTTGCCACAGTGGTTCGCAGTCCTTGGGCTGCTACAGCGACGATTGCGTTGAATTCTCTGGCTGTGGCAATGAGCGACGTAATCGCAGACTCCCTAGTTGTAGAAAGAGCGAGGAAAGAATCTGCTAAAGACGCAGGTTCCTTGCAATCCCTATGTTACGCAGCCATAGCCGTTGGTGGGCTGATCACAGCTTATCTTAGTGGTTTCCTCCTCCAATTGTTCAGCACCAAAACAATTTTTTTAATTACCGCTTCCTTTCCCTTGATTGTCTCAGCAGTAGCATGGCTAATTACCGAAGAACGAGTAAGCGATCGCTTCAACTTAAATATAGTTAAAGACCAATTCACCCAACTGAGACAAGCTATCAGCAAAAAATCTATCTGGCTACCCACCGCCTTCATCTTTATCTGGCAAGCCACCCCAAGTGCTGACTCAGCCTTATTTTACTTCACCACCAACGAATTAGGATTTCAACCAGAATTTCTAGGTCGCGTGCAGTTAGTTACAAGCTTTGCCTCTCTCCTGGGTGTCTGGCTGTTTCAGCGCTTCTTCAAAGCTATCCCGTTTCGCGTGATGTTTGGCTGGTCAATCGTCATCTCAACTGCCTTGGGTATGACAACTTTACTGCTAATTACTCACGCTAATCGCAGTTTAGGTATAGACGATCGGTGGTTCAGCCTGGGAGACGGCATAATTTTAACCGTTGTCGGGAAAATTGCATTTATGCCCATCTTAGTGCTCTCTGCTCAACTGTGCCCAAAGGGAGTAGAAGCTACCTTATTTGCTCTAATAATCTCAATAAATAACTTAGGATTTCTATTTTCCTACGAATCAGGCGCATTGCTGATGAATTGGTTAGGAATTAGCGAAACTAACTTTGACAACCTCTGGCTGTTAGCTACGATCGCCAATCTCTCAACCTTGTTGCCGCTGCCATTTTTAGGCTGGCTGCCCTCTGCAAACAGCGAGACAGAGCGCGAAGAAGAATACCATTCTTCTATTCCACTTGTAGAATCAGAAATTGGCAATTCTAAACATTTAGGACAGCATTTTATTCCTGAGTTTATTCCCGATTTGGTAACAATAATCCCTGAAACTAAAACCGCAGACTAACAGAATTAACTACCTAATTCATTAGCTTTAAACGGCACTAACAAATCAGCAATGAGAGCGATAACTATGCAGAAATTAGAGATTTCACAACCAACCCCTACAACCTACGATCGCAAAGACTGGCAACGCGGCTACGAATCTCAAACACAGGAATATGACTACTGGATCGACGATGTAGAAGGTGAAATCCCCCTTGATTTACAAGGAACCTTGTTCCGCAATGGCCCCGGTTTGCTGGATGTCAACGGTCAAAAAATTCACCATCCTTTTGATGGAGATGGGATGGTTTGCGCGATCGCCTTTTCCGAAGGTCGCGCTCGCTTTTGCAATCGCTTTGTCCACACAGAAGGCTATCTAGCTGAACAAAAAGCAGGCAAAATCCTCTATCGTGGCGTTTTTGGAACTCAGAAAGCGGGGGGATTGCTGACAAATATCTTTGACTTCAAAATCAAAAATATTGCTAACACTAACATTATTTACTGGGGCGGCAAGCTTTTAGCACTGTGGGAAGCAGCAGCCCCCCATCGTCTTGACCCGCATACACTGGAAACTTTAGGATTAGACTATCTTGACGGGATATTAAAGCCGGATGAGCCATTTTCAGCTCACCCTAGAATTGAGAGCAAAGGCGGAAAAGGTAATAGATTAGTTAACTTTTCTGTCAAGCCGGGATTATCGAGTACAATTAGTATTTATGAGCTCGATGCTGATGGGAAACTATTAGATCGCCACAGTCATGTAATCCCAGGTTTCGCCTTTTTGCATGATATGGCAATTACGCCAAATTACTGCATATTCTTTCAAAATCCTGTAGCGTTTAATCCTTTGCCTTTTGCTTTAGGATTACGAGGTGCGGCGGAGTGTATTAAGTTCGATCCAAATCGCCCGACACAAGCGATATTAATTCCCCGTAACGGTAATAAAGGGGAGATCAAGGTTTTAGAAGCAGAACCTTGTTTTGCTTTTCACCATGCTAATGCTTGGGAAGAGGGAGGGGAAGTTTTTGTTGATTCTGTTTGCTATGAATCATTCCCAGATGTGGAACCAGGGGGAGATTTTAGGGAACTTAATTTTGATAGTATTCCGGCGGGTGAGTTGTGGCGTTTCCGGCTAAATTTACAACAGGAAACTGTTCAACATGAAGTAATTGAGCGCCGATGTTGCGAGTTTCCAGTTTTACATCCCGATCGTGTTGGTCAGTCTTACCGATATCTTTATATAGGGGGTGCTGAGGCTCAATCTGGGAATGCTCCTTTGCAGGTGATTTTGAAGATTGATTTGGTTACTAATGAGCGTCAAATTTGGAGTGCTGCACCGAGAGGTTTTGTCGGAGAGCCTGTGTTTGTGCCTCGAAGTTCTTGTGAGAGTGAGGATGATGGATGGTTGTTAATATTAATGTATGATGCGGCTAATCATCGCTCCGATCTAGTGATTTTAGATGCTCTTGATATTACTAAGGGGCCGGTGTCAAGGTTGCATTTGAAGCATCATGTTCCCTATGGTTTGCATGGGAGTTTTGCATCAAATTTAATAAGATAAAGCTGCATAGAATACTGATGCTCTCTAAACAGTATCTTTAATTATATGCAGCTTCATGTAAAATTGGTAGGGCGCGGTTTGAAGGTTTCAATCTGCCGCAACTTTTCGTATAATTCCCGTTCCTGCTGACTGATTTCTTTAGGAACAGCGATCGTAATTTCTACCAATTGATCGCCGCGATCGCCTTTTCCAGTCGGATAACCCTTAGCAGCCAAACGCAACCGCTGACCAGAAACAACACCCTGGGGCAACTTCATTTTCACCCAACCATCCAGCGTCGGCACTTCAATTTCACCCCCCAACACCGCCTCAGCAGGAGTCAAGGGTAATTGACAGCAAACATCCGACCTTTCTAACTTAAAAAAGGGATGAGGTGCAACCGTTATTTTCAGGTATAGATCGCCGCCACCAATCCCTAGATTTCGCAAGCGGATGCGTTGGCCGCTTACCATTCCAGCAGGCATATCCACCTCAAGCGATCGCCCATCTTCGAGGCGAATTCGCTCGCTGCCGCCTGTATAAGCCTTCTCTAAAGGCAAAGTCAGCCGCGCTTCAATATCCTTTCTAGCTTCGCGAGAACCAGGAGTATAAGCGACTTTTGCAGTGCTAGAAACCCAAGGGTCAGATGAAGTCACTCGCGGCGCATTCGATGCCGCCGTCCTCACTTCGCGGCGGCGACCTAACAATTGATCGACAAATTTATTAAAGTCTGAATAATCACCAAAATCATCTTTTTCCTCAGCAGAGTCGCTATTTGTTTTACCCTCACCCCAACCTTTAAAACTGGGAACTCGGAAACCCTGCTTTCCCGGAAATCCTTTTTGCTTCCAGAAGCGAGTAAACTCGTCATACTGCGATCGCTTATCCACATCGGAGAGAATATCGTAAGCCTCGTTAATAGCCTTAAATTTATCCTCCGCCTCTTTGTTGCCAGGATTTACATCAGGGTGCAACTGTCGCGCCAACCGCCGATAGGCTTTCTTAATCTCATCAACTGAAGCATCTCTAGATATTCCAAGAATTTGATAGTAATTACGAAAATTCTGCATAGAAGAAGTTAGAATCGGAGCAAGTACAGGATTTAAATGATAAGTTTGGCAACGAATTATCTACAAGATTTAACAAACGAACTTAGCAACGGGCAGTGCCCGTTGCCGATCTATTCTTTGATTACAACCAATCTTCCTCCTCATCATCCCAATCTTCACTTTGATAAGGTCGCGAAGTCCGAGAAGTACCGACGCGATCGGAAGGGCGACTAACTTTCCTTGAACTGGGCATATAAGCCTCATCATTTCTGCGCTTATCGCCAGAAATAGTGCGCCGCACCGACTCAAAGAAATCATCATCATCATCATCTCGGCCGTAAGCAGCCACTTCGCGACTTAGATCGTACAGTGCATCCTGCAAATCAGAGCCAATTTGGTCAACTCCCCGCTCATCATTGCGCTCTAAACTGTCGCGTAATTCCCTAATTAAAGTTTCAATTCGCTGGCGGTTTCTCTGGGCAAATTGCATTCCTCGATCGAGCGCCACTTCTCGCAATTGCCGCTCTGCTTGATAAGCCAAAGCCTCTGCTCGATTGCGTTTTTCTACCTTTTCTCGCTGCAATTTATCAGCTTCAGCAAATTGTTCTGCATCCCGAATCATCAGGTTAACTTCTTGCTGCGTCAGCGTCGATGCGCCCTGAATTGTAATGCTCTGTTCGCGCCCTGTAGTCCTATCCATTGCCGTCACTAATAGCATTCCATTAGCATCAATATCAAAGGAGACTTGAACTTGGGGAATACCACGGGGTGCAGGCGGAATTCCTGTCAATTTAAACCGCCCCAAAGACTTATTATCGGCAGCCAGTTCCCTTTCACCTTGGAGAATATGAACTTCTACCAAAGTTTGATTGTTTTCAGCAGTAGAAAAGATGTCAGAACGCCGCGCGGGAATAGTAGTATTGCGCGGAATCAGTTTTTTCATCACCCCGCCAATAGTTTCCAATCCTAACGATAGGGGAGTTACATCTAATAGCAGTATGTCGCGGACATCTCCCGCTAAAATCCCCGCCTGAATTGCCGCACCCACCGCCACCACTTCATCGGGATTGACGTTTTGATTTGGTTCTTTATCAATCAAACTGCGGACGAGTTGCTGCACCAAGGGAATCCGAGTTGAACCTCCTACGAGTACAATTTCATCAATTCTAGATGGACTCAGACTCGCATCTGTCAAAGCTTGCTTTACAGGGCGGCGCAAGCGCTGAATTAAATCACCGCATAATCCCTCAAACTGACCGCGAGTTAGTCTGGTTTCAAAATGCAGGGGCCCATCTTCATTAGCATCAATAAAAGGTAAGTTGATGTCAGTAACTCCCACGCCCGAAAGTTCAATTTTGGCTTTTTCTGCCGCTTCTGTTAGACGCTGGAGAGATTGACGATTGCGCCGCAAATCAATTCCTTCTTTCTCTAAAAATTGCTCTGCCATCCAGTCAACAATTTTTTGGTCAAAATCGTTGCCGCCTAATTGCGTGTCGCCGCTAGTGGCTTTAACTTCAAAAACACCGTCGCCGACTTCTAAAATTGATACGTCAAATGTACCGCCTCCTAAATCAAATACTAGGATAGTTTGACTTTCGCGCCTTTCTAATCCGTAAGCCAAAGATGCCGCCGTTGGCTCATTTAAAATTCTCTTGACATCAAGTCCGGCAATTCGTCCAGCATCCCGCGTTGCTTGCCGCTGGGAATCGTTGAAATAAGCGGGGACAGTAATTACGGCCCCCGTTACTTCTTGACCCAAATAGCGACTTGCTTCGTCTACCAATTTCCGCAGTACCATTGCGGAAATTTCCTCTGGGGCAAAGTCTTTTTTGAGGCGAGGACACTTGACTTTAATATTGCCGTTTTCTTCGCGGCGAACGGTGTAGGGGACTCGTTTAGATTCTGGGGTGAGTTCGGTGTATTTGCGCCCAATGAATCGTTTGACGGCGTAGAAGGTGTTTTGGGGGTTGAGTACCGCTTGCCGTCTGGCCATCTGTCCAACGACGCGCTCACCTTCCTTGGTGAAAGCAACTACCGAGGGAGTTGTCCGCATCCCTTCTGCATTGGCAATCACGACGGGTTTGCCGCCTTCCATGACTGCTACTACTGAGTTTGTCGTCCCCAGGTCAATGCCGACTACTTTGCCCATGCCTCACTTCTCTCCTCTGGCTTTGTGTTTAGCTATTTCAATATAAGCGTTGAACTTATGAGTTGAGTTTATTGTATCGCGTCCCGCCACGCGAGCTTTGGAGGGATTGCCTCACCTGCGGTTGAGGATGCTGGTGGAGGGTTTAGGATAGTCATAGATGTTTTTGTTAAGGGGTTGACGACTATGGAGATGTTTAAATTGCGATCGCGTGCAGGTGCAGATGGTATTTTGCATTTACAAGTACCTGTTGGTGTCAGAGATAATGATTTTGAAGTTATTGTAGTTGTACAGTCTGTAGGGTCTGCAACTGATGATAAAACACGGGAAGATTTAAGCTGGGGGCCTAGTTTTTTTGAGCGTACTTTCGAGTGCTTTCAAAATGAGCCTTGAGTGCGGGGAGATCAAGGGGAATTTCAGCAGCAGATATACTGTCCGTTAGTCTGAGGCAGCACGGTTAGCGAGATCGTTTCGGTAATAGAATCAGGATTTGTCTGGGTCATATTTACTTCACTCTTAACTCGACTTGATAGGGTATCTCTCCATGTCAGAAACTAAAATTGACAGACTGACTCCTGAACAAGAAGCATTAATTCCAGTATATCAGGAAAAATGGCGGCGAATCGCGTTTTCCACTGAACCTATTGACCATCAAAAAATAACAATAGCTGTAAAAGCTATGTACGATCTAATTGATTTACAAGAGCCTGAATTATTTTTTAGTGATAGTCCTTATGAGGCTTTTACCAAGATTGAGCCTCCATTACTATTTAGCCAAAGAGGACTTATGTTATGTCCCATCCAATTTTGGGAACCATTGGTAATGCCACTATATACTGAAGTGAGAAGCCAACTAGGGGGTGAAAATATCTGGTATCAACTTCCAGACGATCGAAGTTTTATACAAGGTTTTCGACATGATAGTCAACTTGTAACACAGTTGGAAAAGCAAATTAATAATCAACTTACAAAATCTGGATATAACTTATCTGGATATAACTTCAGCGGTCTTAATATTCTTGACAGTTCTTGGATTAGTGAATGTGCTTGGCTTGATTTTTGTATTTCTGTATTAAATTGCAGCCACAATCCCAAAATATGGCCGCTGTTGCAGTCGATCGCTAAAGATTGTGGCTGGATCTTACTTTATAAAAAGGTAGCAATAATTTGCGATCGCCCCCGCATCCTCTGTTTCGACAACCAACACCGTCTCCACGCCGAAGGTACACCCGCCATCCAATTTGCAGACGGATACAGCCTCTACTCTTATCACGGAGTCACCTTACCTGAGAAATACGGAAAACTGCACCCTCACCAATGGCAATCTCAATGGCTTTTAGAAGAAGAAAATGCCGAACTTAGGCGAGTGCTAATTCAGGGAATAGGTTACAGTCGAATCTGTCAAGAATTAGAAGCAGTTGAATTAGATACATGGCGCGAATACTCTTTATTAAGAATTGATAAAAATATTGACATTGAACCGATTAATATGTTAAAAATGACTTGCCCAAGCACTGGACATATTCACACTTTGCGAGTGCCACCTAATTTAAAATCAGCGCGAAAGGCGATTAAGTGGGTGAATTGGGGAGTCGATGCAGAGGACTTTTCGGTGCAGACTTAAAAGTGCGATCGCATTTTACTATTCAGATCGCAAGCTAAAGGTAATAAATATGAACGTTGATGATGTGTTAAAGCAATATTCTACAGGAGAACGAAGTTTTCATCAGGTAAAATTACAAGAGATTGACTTGTTGAATGCCGATCTACAAGGTATACACTTCGATCGCGCCGACTTGCGACAATC
>DATGYA010000734.1:0-4273 GCA_035298405.1 Kamptonema sp.
GTTTGATTCTGTTGTATCAAATATTGTTGATTTTGTTGTTCTGTAGATTGAATTATTTCTGAAACACGAGTGGCAATTTCATTAGTATTAGGATTGCTGGCGACGACATCACCTGAATCATTTGTTGACGGTTGATTGCTGACAGGTGGAGTCACATTTGCAGATGGTTCCACTACTACTGGCGGTGTCGTAACGGGTGGCGCGACAGTAATAGGCGGTTCTACTACTACTAGTGGCGTTGTAACAGTTGGAGTGACAGTAACAGGCGGTTCTACTATTACAGGCGGTGTTGTTATTGGCGGGGCATTCGTGACAGGTTAAGAAAGTGGAGCGAATGTCAATGAGCTAATATACTCAATTTAACTAGAAAAAAAGAGAATATCACCTGGTCGGGGAGAGGGAAAAGGCCATCAATGATGGCCTTTTCCCTCTCGGTATGATTATCATTTTCATCGGCAGTATGTCCGGCATAAATTTGGCTGTAAAATATAAGTTATTTCGCCAAATTAAAGAATATAAACATCTCGATAGATTGCCTAAGGATAGAAGATTTTTTGCCAAAAGCCAGAAAATTGTTAAATAATTAAGGCATCACAGGAGTCCAACGGAATAATAAGTAATTTAATTGAAGTTATAGCTAAAATAAAATATTACTGAGAGTCCAGTTAAGTTAATACTCTTGTCGTTATAGAAATGATTTATGATTCCGTTGAAACCAAAATGCTATAGCATAAAATAAAAAATTTAACTCAAGAAACTTTGGGCATTGAAAGGCAAAGGAAAAGGTGATAAATCCAGCTTTATCTGTGGTTTTCGGAGAGGTTTTACAACGCCTAAATCTTGATTAGAAGGTGCAGCAAAATATTGGATTGGGTCAGTAGTTTTACCTTGGTCATAAGCAACGGTAAAATGATAAAGACCTCGATAAACCATCTCCAAAGAAATCCGGTCAAACGGTAACGAAAGCTCGTCAGCTACGGCATCACCCAAATCAACTAAAACCGCATAGAATAGCCAAGTCGCCCACACCTGTAACTTCACGCCATTGATGGAACCCGTCCATAAATACGATAATCCCAACAATCTTTTAACGGTATTAAAAGCTTCTTCAATGCGCCAACGGCGTTGATATAAATCTGCTACCACATAAGGAGGTAATATTTTGGGGTCAGTCACAGAAGTAATATAAGAATACCAAGTTTTACCAGCCCGAATAGATACTAATCGGAGGGTGAGAATAGGAGTATTATTACGTCCTGTACCTAATTTAATCAGTTGGTCTTTCACGGAATTATTAGATGTGAAAACCTGAATAACTGTGAAAGAAGCTTTCGCCTTCAGTCGAGTAATAAAGTCTACTTGTTGACTCATCAGTTGCTGGAAAAACTGAAAATGATAAAACCCCCGGTCAAGTAAGAGTAAGGTTTTGGCTGATACTAAGGATAGTAAACCATCCTCAAATTTAGTTTCAGATCCGAGGGGATTAGGATGGAACCAAACCTGCACAGGTAAGCGTGTTATCAAGTCAACCACCGTACAAATTTTACCAGCCAACTGTCCAGGTTTCACATCCTCTAAGCTTTTCAGTTTCCGAAATAATGCTTCTAATGTTGAACCATCTGCTACCCAAATCTTATTAAAATGCCGACTGGCGAAACTTATACTTTCAGGAATTGGTCGTTTTTGGCGTTGTTGCCAAGAAGATTGTAAGACAGGTAATAAATCTTTAAATACTCGCTCGAATATAGAAGCTGGAAATTCTAATAGTCTCTCTGAGAGCGATTGTTGAGCTATTTTGGTTGCTCGACACCATAGTAAATCTTCTCTTTCTAAAAGCCGGGTTAATTCCTGTACTGATGGTACTTGTCGCCAGAGCAGAGTTAAGACTGCGGCTACCATTAATGATAAATTTAGGATGCGGTTTCTTAATCCCAACTGACGGTAGTAAGCTTGTTGATTAAAAATCGCTGGTGTTAGTAATTCCTCTAGGTGCGCCGCGATAACTTGGTTATTTGGGCTGGGTGTATTGTGTCGCAACGCATGATCTGGATGGCGATTTACCCGCTTTTTCATAGTCTAATTGTCAAAATGCTCGCTGATGCGAGTTTGACATCTTTAGTACCCTTTTAGTACCCCTCCCAAGAGCTTGCAGTCACTATATAAGAGCCTTTTTGAACTCAATACCAGCAGTTTGTGCGCCAAAAAGAATGTTACTACAGCTTTCCTTGGTTGGAAAAATGAGCCTATATATCATACCGAGAGGGAAAAGGCCATCATTGATGGCCTTTTCCCTCTCCCCGACTAGGTGATATGCTCATTTTTTTTAGTTAAATTGAGTATATTCACTCATTGACATTCGCTCCACTTTCTTAACCTGTCACGAATGGTCCCTGTCAAGATATTTTGTCCATTGCTTACTTTAGAATTCAATCAATTCAGGATACTGGTTGATTTTTTGACGGTAACTTGCAAGGGCTTCAGAGCTTCGTCAATGACTGACCATATATGCAGTCTATTTTCTGATGAGTAGTTTTTTGAATTAACCTGATTTTACCGACGATTTAGTTACTGTTTGGTGATTTTAGATTAAATTTTTCTCTGGCGACTGTTCCTATATCTCTTGTTTTTCAAAAAGTTCAATTTTTCATCCCCAAATCAGCTTCTCAAATCAGTTTGTGAGAAATGCGGGTTGTCTAGATTGATATCTAGACGGCGTAATCAGGTTTTTGGGATGTGATGATGCCATAGGTGAGGAAGAAGAGTGGGATTGCCTGCGGCACCAGCGAAGCCTTCTGGCCTTCTGGCCTCCCACTACCAACAAAGTACGCTATGCAAGTTATGGAGTACTTGCTTGCCACAGCACGATTGCCGCAAGACCCGAAAACTCTGCCATAAGGAGAAGAAACAAATCAGTCTATTGAAATAGCAACCTCATCTTTAGGAGAGTCATAATAAGAGCAGTATAAAGAGATATCAAGCTTATATAAGTAAAAACTAACAAGCCCCAGAAACCTATCTGTTAAAAGCAGATAGGTTTTATTATCGCTGGAATACTCTGATTTATCCCAGAACCATGAGAATCCAAGTATAGACCAACCAAACAATTCAAAATTCAAAATTCAAAATTCAAAATTCAAAAATTAGAGAATTATGAAGTTTCTGTTGCGTACTACGATATGTGGGTTCTGACGCAGATGTGGTGAAAGGGGAAAAAGGCTAGGGAACAGGGGAACAGAGGCAACAGGGAATTCTCTAGACAAAGTACACTCTAAGCGGGAAAGCGTACTTTATTGATGGCTACCGCTCAAGGGCAAGCTGGTCACTTCTGATCTTAGAATCATCGGGCTAATGGCTCGATGGCTACCAGCGCGAAGCGCAAGCGCGACGACAAGTCGTTCGTCCTCCCCCTAGCAACTAAGTACTCTTTGATTGAGAGCGTACTTTATTGAAGCCAATGGCGATTGAATCGCTCTGGGCTGGAAACTTCCCTCAATTCCACTTTGTCCAGTACAGTCCACGACAAATGCCACTGCAATCGGCTTGGCTATCTGTCGAGTCGCGATCGCGATCGTCATCGCCATTTCTCTCCCCAACCAACCAAGTACTCTCTGTAAAAAAAAAGTACTTGGTTGATAGCCACAGCGAGCAAAAACCTTGTAGAGATGGCGCTGACGCGCCACCGCAAGCGTGGTGCGGCCTCCTGGGGCAATTTAAACGCACTGCATCTATTGACAACCAAACTAACCTGGCATCTTCTCTCAACTCCTACGCCATTTGTGGCGTACCCCGATATCTGGGTTCTGACGCAGATTCGGCATCTCACAAGAGAGCCCGATGGCTACCAGCGCGATCGCCTTACCAACCAAGTACTCATTGATTGAGAGGGTACTTTATTGAAGCCAATTGCGATCGAGTGAGATTGCCAGCGCGATCGCTCTTCCAACCAAGTCCAGTTAACCAGGTACTCTGCGAAGTGTACTTGATTGGCACGTCGCTCGCCTCTCGCTCCCAACCAAGTACGCTTAATTAAAATTGGAATACTGCCATAAATAAAGAGCGTACTGTCAAACCAAAAACCCTACCCTAAAACCAAAATCAAGCTTCATTTTAATCAGGTACTCTGTGGTTATAGAGAGTACTATCTTGGTTGATAAAAGATTTAAATATCAGAATATATTAACCAGGTACTCTATATATAAAAAGAGGACTAGCTTAAATCGATAACTATACATAACCCAGAGTGCTTGATACATAAGGGTTTCATGGATTAACA
>DATGYA010000735.1:0-13735 GCA_035298405.1 Kamptonema sp.
AAATTAAAAATTAAAAATTAAAAATTTAATATTGATTTGGGTTGATTAAGTGCGATCGCAAGTTGGGGAGGGTTTACAGGAGCTCTTTACTTGTATTAAACATATTGGTGAAGCCAAATTGCAAGGAATTAAAAAATTATCGTTAATTCACTCAACATCATATCAAATCTGCCGTTTCTAATTTCTAATTTCTAATTTTTAATTTTTAATTTCTAATTTTTAATTTCTAATGGGTCGCCCGGGATTCGAACCCGGAACTAATCGGTTAAAAGCCGAGTACTCTACCGTTGAGTTAGCGACCCAGAAATACTATTTATGCACACAATTTATAATAGTAGCACAGCTTTCTAGAAAGTTCAATACCTTTTCAAAAAAAACTTGCCGTCATTCGCACCAACATCTCACAACTAGCTCCCGGCTTGAGTTTAATCAAGTGAGCGCCTGTATTGAGAGCATTTCTGGGGGCCGTCCAAGGTTCCAGACAGTAAAAGTTTTTACCCTTCAAAGTCCAGAAAACCAAGCTACCATAACTAGAATTATAGCTCAGGGTCAGACGTAATCCGCGGCTATTGTCAGTTGTCGTAGCCGCTAAACCAGTTAACTGCTCAAAAGCCACATCAATTTCATCAAGCGTCGGGTCAAAAGTCCCAGTAAAGTAATCTAATTCCTTAGTACTTTGATCCCTGTACTGCATCCCTGGGATCTCAAAGTGCAATTTACTTTTGTCAGGAGCTAAAAAATAAGGGTGAAAGCCGCTAGAAAAAGGCATCACTTCTGCCGACAGATTAGTATAGCGCTGGAAAATCTCCAAAGCATTGCCTTTAATCTGATAAGTAAAAGCCAGTTGGAAGTCAAAGGGGTAAACAGCTCGCGTCAAGTCGTTGCTGTTGAGTACGAGCGTAATTGCCGCCCGGTCAGCAGTCACCTGTTCCGTTACTTCCCAAGGTAAGTCACGGGCAAAGCCGTGCTGCTTGAGCTGTCGCTGGACTCCGTTATAAGTATAGGTATTATCTGGTAAATTGCCACAGATGGGAAATAAAATGGGAATCCCACCTCGTACCGTTAATTCAGGATTTGCGAACCTTTCTGCGTCTAGGTAAAGGATTTCTTCACCTTGAACTCGCCAGCGAGTGGCGATACCGCCCCGTTCTGGAACAACATCTAAACTAGAGTTAGCCGCTTCATCCGAGAGGGTGTAGGTTTTGTACTGCTTTTGTTCGAGCGCGATCGCAAACACATTTGTCATCGTTAATAGTTCATCGATCATTGGTTGTCAGTCATTGGTAATTAGTAATCGGTACTGGTAATTGGTCAATTAGCTTTCCCATATTTACCAATTACCGCCCATGCCTTCCGGCAATCCTTTAGCTATTATCAACCTCTACAAGCGGCAACTCCAAGGTTTTGCAGCGATCGCTCTCAATACGAACCCCTGCAACTATAGCTGTTTGCACCCGCTCTCTAGGAACAAGTTGGAACGAAGGAGTCAAACTCGGAACCAGGTAACTATGAGGACTAGGCGTAGATCCTGGTGCAGAGGAGGGAGGCGAAATAAACGGGTCTTTAATAAATGGCTCTTTAATGAATGGATCTGTTTCCTTGCTGGGATGTTTCGGAGGATTTAATTGCAAGCGGGGCGGTAATACCTTACTCTCAGGGGGACTGGACTCAGCAGCAGGAGTGGAACTACCATCAAAAAATGAAGAATTATCTGGCTTTTTAGGCAAGTTTGGCAAACTCGGCGACAAGGGGCCAGATTTAGTCGGCACTTCGGGAGTCAAGTTATTATTATCCCCTTCGCGGGTTTGTGGGCTAGGAGTTAGAGACTCAGGACTGGGAGTTTGTCTATCTTCGAGTTTCGGCTGGGAATTTTCGATTTTTGCTGGTGGCAATTTGCCTCTAGTTTCCTGCCTGCCACCGATAACTGGGGCATCCAGAACCACAGGCGATCGCATTGGTCGGTCAAAAATACTCGAAATCTGCTCTACGTGCTTGAGAATCCGATCTCCCTTTTCCCCCTTCACAACTTTTGGCTGATACTTACTCACCTCCACTGGCAGAAACTCAACCTTCATATTCCTACCTTTAAGGGATACTTTGAGTACAGCCGTATCATAATTGCTGCGGGCATTCCCCCCAAAAATAAAGTCTCCCAGAGAGTAAACAATCGGTCGATCCTTATAAATTTCTGCCCCCTGCAAAACATGGGAGTGATGACCCACCACTAAATCTGCACCCTGGTCAATCGTGAAGCGAGCCAAATCAATCTGCCAATCCCCTGGATAGTCTGCTAACTCTACACCCCAGTGGTAATTCACAATCACCCAGTCTACCTGACTCCGAATCGCTCGGATATCCTCTGCTACCTGTTCGTTGTGACGGGAATTTGTCCCCGCTTTTCCGTCTCCGGTAGCATGAACATTATTATCGTTGTAACTCAGGTAGGCAATTCGCTGCCCCTTAACTTCAATAATCTGTGGCCTGCGAATTTCTTTGGCATCTCGACCCGCACCGAGATGGCGAATGCCGGCCTTATCTAAAGTTTCTATGGTTTCCACCAGTCCTGGTTCCAAGAAGTCCATTGTGTGGTTGTTGGCGAGGGTGACAATATCCACTCCCCCTGTTGTTAACAGTTTTACCGACTCTGGATCGGCTTGAAAATTATTTTTTTTGTTCAGGGAGCTACTGCCAAAGTTAGTCAGAGGAGTTTCTAAGTTGACCATCGCTAAATCTGCTTGCAGGTACTCCTCCAATCCGGAGAAAGCCCAGCCATAATCTTTGCCTGCAACTTGTGTCAATTCATCTGAGAGAGTGACATCGCCACCGAACATTAACGTTACAGTTGGGTCAGTTGGGTTTAGTACCTGTTTGTGTTGCACTACTGGCACTATTTCTAATGCTGCTTGAACTGTATCGGGGCGTTTAGGAGGCACTACCGATGTGACAAGAGCTTGCTGTTGCGAGTCCGAGAAGATAGGACGCAGAGCTAAAGCTTCGTGGTAACTTACCCAGCAACCGATGACGAAGGAGGCAACTGCTGACCCCATTAACAGCAGAGAACGAAGAGTTTTAAACTTTGCCCAATCCAGCGTCTCGGAGGAACGGTAGCGCTTGCGGTAGCGGGTGGCGGGTGTGACGATCCGCACTGATTGTTTCCACAAGATATCAGGAGTACCTGCTAAGCGGGCAACTACTCGCACCCCTTCTACTGCTGGGGAGTTTAGTCTCCAGATTTGATGGCAGATGAATTTAACTAAGCGTTCCCGGAGAGTGTTAATAATTAACGAATCGGCTGCAAATTCCCGCTGAAATTCGACGAGGATTTGCAAACATCCAGCGTGAGCTGCTTCTACACGGGCATAAATGCCTTCTGGCCGGAGTAGGCTGTCAATCCAGTAGTTGAGAGCTTGATAGTCACCTGAACGAGCTAACTCAAAAATAGAAGGTTGAGACAAATTTTCTATATAAACCACTACTTTAATCTCCTTAACACCGCAATCGCCTGCTCCGGATGCTGTTGTTTTGAACTGCTAGATAGCGAACCTAACTGCCGCAATCTTGATTGTCTAATACTTTACTCGTTATTTCCAGCCACAAAGTTGTACATTTAGCCTTGTTCTGCTGTCAGTGACTTCAATCACAACGATCGCAATGATTAAAGGTTAACTGTTAACGGTTAACTTTAAGAGGGCTGTTAATGCTGGCTTCGTATCATTGAGTCAGCATTGAAACGTTCTTCCTTGGGCTTGATTCCTGCGGGAAAGCCCCGATTGCGCTATAAATTAAAGTATAAACTTCGTGCAGCGATCGGGTAATATTAGCTGTGTCGGTGGACAAAGCCACACACCGCCAAAATCGTGTAAACAGGCTAACTTTTTGAGCAAGTAAACTGCTCAGGAGAAATAAAAAATGCTACAGCGCAAAATCTATCAACTCTGTTGTGATGGTCGTGAGGTTTGTATTTTCTTGCGGGATCAGCAGCGTTGGATTGAGCGCGCTCGGATCTTGGACATAGAGGGAGAGTTGGTAACAATCCGCTATGAAACAGACGAAGAAGACGAAGTTTGTTCTTGGGAAGAAATGGTGCGCTTAGAAAGCATTGGGTCTATCAGCCAAAAGCTAGCCTCTGTATCACGAGGCAACTACGAACCCTTAGTCTCGGATGACTGTCCCGAAGCGGAACAACTTCGTCATCACTACCCGGAGGCTAACGGGGAATAGTTCAGGTCAAAACTGTGGGCAGGTAAGAGGCACTGTCAGCAGATTCAGGTTATATAAATTCCGGTTACGCCGGAATGATATAGCTTATTCTCATTTCTTCTATTTGCCCCTTCCCCTTCCCCTTTTCCATTCATTCCGGTGCAACCGGAATGAATATTACTCATTCCTATCCACTTGCTCATCATTAAAGCGATTGGAAGTATGGATGGATTCAAAAACGGGACAGGTGCCGTCAGGCGTAACCTTGAAGCCAAATAAAGGAGATAGCTGGTTCCAACAGCGCTGTCCGCGAAAGTGCTGGCAGTTGCCGCAACATTCTAACTCAGCCGGTAAGGGGCGATCGCTACCAATGCTGATCAACTCGCGCTGCGAGAGCCCTCGTAATACCAGCTCTTCCCCCTGCCAACGAGCCTCTACCAAACCTGTATCAGCAAAATTTGACCAACGAGGATCGGAGGCAATAGTATTTGGCAAACTAATTGCCACCTCCGTTCCCATTTCTGCCAACTCCCCCTCATAGTGAGTTTCTGGCATCGCAGGTTGCAGAAATGTCTCGCCAATGGGTAATTCCACCAGCGTCCCCGCAGCCGGGGTATGTAACTGGTAACGGTTTCGTAACTCGTCCAAATTCGCCAAGTCAGCTAAATAGGTCGGAGAACCATGAACAAAAATTATATGCTGAGGGCGCAAATTGTGGATGAGCTGTGTAGTACCGGGGCCGTCGGAATGCTCTGCCAGCAGATAAGTTTCGACAATAGATTGTCCTAATCCTTTTAGGCTTTGCGGCCAACCCTTGGGCGGGTATCCGGGTTTTTGAGGCAGCAACAAAATCCAAGGGCCGGTTTGCTCAGTGATGTAGAGACTTAAATCTGCTGTTTGGTCAGTGATGACAATGCAAGGTGTTTTGCTGAGAGTGCCGCGCTGTTCTGGAGACAAGCGGCGCAGACGGGGGCGTACCCGTTCGTCCCAGAACAGCGGTTGGTGTTGGGCGAAATTCTGCACGGCGGTGGGAAAGTGGGGCAGTAGTTCTAGGTAAGCGTCGCACCCTTTGGCAACCACTCCATCAACCCAAATATCTAAGTCTCTGCCGGTGAAGTAGTGGTGACTCCGGAGCAGCATCAGCAATTCCTGACCGAGTCCTAGAGCTGATGTTGGTAGTAGTACTGAGTACCCATCTGCGATCGCGCGGTGGATGCGCTCAGCTAGCTGATTTTCTAGTTGTCGGCGGTGGGGATGGCGGGCAGTGCCGTAACTGCCTTCAACAATGAGTACGTCTGGCTTGAGCCCTCTGAGTTCTCCCAGGGGCAATCCTTCCACTAAGCGAGAATTAGAGAGAAAAAAATCGCCGGTATAAACCAGTGAGTAGGTGCGGTTCGGAGCTGCATAGGTCAGCAGTACCGCCGCTGCTCCCGGTAAATGCCCGGAGGGGAAAAACTGCACGCCTAGTCCTCTGCGGAGTTCAACTGGCTGCTGCCAAGGCAGTGCTTGACAAAATCTAGGTTGCTTGCTGGTTGCAAACTCCGGCCAATTCAGGCGCAGGAGTTGAGTTGTCACAACGCTTGCGTAAATTGGCAATTGTGGGTAGGACTGGTGGAGTGCTAGCAAACCTCTAGCATGGTCTGCGTGTGCGTGGCTACACAGCACCAAGTCTGCTGGCAGCGCATTTTCCGGGGCGATTAGCGGTGAAATGTCGTTTATGCCGCAGTCTAGTAAAATCCGATGCTGCCCCATTCGCACCAACAAGCAAAGGCCTTCCTCTGCATGACCTGCGCCGTAAGGTAAACATTCCAACTCCATCACGATGGTTAGTCCCCTGCATTCTTAAGCAACTCGCGTCGCAACTTAATAATTCTGGCGTTGCGATCGCACTAATTTAACCACTCTCTAGCATTCAACGCGGAATATTTCCTGGCGATCGTGCTAATTTCCTGAGACTTTGATGCTATCAACTTTAGGTTCCCTCTAATCTCCTGCTGTATGAACTTATCGGCACTCACAGCTAGAGGCTCTGGGATTCCTGATTGCTAGCAATAGTCGCTCCCACTTTTTGATAATTCTTTACAATCTCCTAATAATTTATGATTATGAGTATTTTTTCACAAAACTTAAACCTTTAGTTTTCCAGATTTTTGACATATCTATACAAATGTTTATAAAAATCTCTGCTACTTGAGAATCCTAAAATCGGCAAAAGCTTTGTCTCTTAAGCACTTAAGTATGAAAACAAGCAATTACAAAAATCGAAAAACATAGTAATTTTATTATTTATTGTAACAATTACTTCTGATTTTTAGACCTCTTAACCCTTGCTATGCAAGGATTAAAGTCGGTTTTTTCTGCGATCTTAACAGACTGTAATAATTTGTAACTCATTCTGCGTTCAGTGCATTGTATAAAAAGAACATGAAAAGCAAATCAGGTATGGTAAAGCTAATCAAAACCTACCTGTTAAAGTTGTTTCATAAAAACCTCCAAACAGGTAAAAAGTAAACACAACCTCGAATTCGAGCGAGTGTCTAAAGGCTTTTTGGCGAAGCCATTGCGCGTTAGGTTCGCCTAACTCTCAAGAATCCCATCTCTTTTAGGGGTGGGAGTGTCAAAAATAATAAAATTTTGAGGGCGAACTAGCCACTATACTGATTTGTGTAGGTTGGCAAAGGATGATGCCAATGCCAAAAAACAAGCGAAATGTTGTTAGTACGTATTCAGAGAGCAAAGTCAAGGTTGGAGTCTCGCTGACACCGACAGGGGCTAATCGGTTGATGGCGCTCGCAGAAAAGCTCGGCCTATCTAGGTCGGAACTCTTAGAGCGTATTGCTCGTGGTGATTTGCTCAAGTCTCCCGATCGCGCAGAGTTAACTTTTAGTTTAAAAAATGGTTCGGGGGTTCCGAAACAGGATGCCGTCTTTGCAGGCAAAGAAACTGAAAGTGCAGTTAATGATGGTGCTACTACTGTCGCTCTGCCGCAGGAATTACCTGTTGTCCAGTCGAATGAGTTGCTAGAAAGTTATGAAGCTTTGCAAAAGCAATCTCAGGAACAGATTGAGGCGATCGCATCTTTGCAAGCTGAATTAGCCGAGTTGCAACAGCAAGAAACTGTGCAGACAGCAAGTTATGAAGCTTTGCAAAAGCAATCTCAGGAGCAGATTGAGGCGATCGCGTCTTTGCAAGCTGAAGTCGCAGAGTTGCAAAAGCATCTGGAAGCTCAAGTTAGAGATAGCGTAGCGTTAGAAAGTCACCAAACTTTAGAACGTCAATCTCAAGCACAGATTACAGAGATCGCATCTTTGCAAACTCAAATCGCAGAGTTGCAAAAGCTAGAAAATCAAGTTAGAGATAGCGTACCCTTGGCAAGTTATGAAGCTTTACAGAGGAAATCTCAAGAACAGATAGCCACGATCGCATCTTTGCAAGCTCAAATTACAGAGTTGTGGACTCTGAGAAGTCAGACAAGTAATAGCATATCGCTGACAACTTATCAAGCTTTGCAGCGGCAGTCTCAAGAACAAGTCAATACTATTAAGACTTTGCAAGAACAGCTAGCTCAATTGCAAACTGTGGCTGGAATTGGCGAAGCTAAGTTAAACAAGTGGCGCAACCGCACGTTTTCTCGCTAGGGATTTTTAGCGCTATTCAATTATAATAGATTTTGGGTTCAAGTATCCAAAATCTAATTTTTATTTTCAGGGAATCTGTGCATTAATAGAACCAGAGTTGTCGTAAATTTACACGAAACTGGTTCCAGAAATTTTGTCTGGAAACATTACGAGGTTGTAAGTATCAGGAACTTAACTTTTTATAAAATACCTCAGTGAGCTTAGCCACGCAAATCCAAGGATTGCCATTCCTACCGGATAGCTATGAGGTTTTCCAGCTTTTCGAGTAGCTGTAGCGATGAAAACGAGGACGGATCTCTTGATGAGACTCCATTTTTTTAATTACAGCTAAGTACCAAGGGGTGTGACATATTTACATATAATCCTTTAAATCTTCGAGAGATTTATCAAAACTATCAGACATCCAGATTTTACCTTTCCAAATTCCAAACAGGCAGATGTCGCTACCCTTGTAAATTCCCTTTGATGAGGGGCGAGAATTCACAGCCTCAGTGATTTTCATCTTAATTGTGTCCGCCAGGTTTACAAAAATAAAAATCTGTAATATTTTGAAATAAAGAGCTATAATTCTTTATAGGGGCTAGATAAGGCGATCGCCCAATATCACCCATTTAGGTGAGTCTGAGAGAGGATGCGCGATCGCCACAACCAGCCTTATGCTGAAAGTAATCCTGAGTTTAACTGGTGAGTCGGATGATAATTAGCCGTGACAAGCAAACTGCTGCTCAGGTCAAAGTGACTGATTCTAAACCCTTTGAACCGCAGCCTCCCAAGAAACCCACTCGTAAAAATAACCGATGGGCGATCGCACTGCTTGCAGCAGGTTTGCTGGCTGTCCCCACTACCATATATATAGTCAATAGTCAAGCGAAGCCAAAGGCAGAGATAATTCAATCTCTGACTGTGCCAGTTGAGGCGCAAAACGTGACTGTGCGAATTACAGCCAGTGGCACGGTACAACCGGTGCAGCGAGTTAACTTGAGTCCGAAAACATCTGGGCGGATTGCTGAATTGTACGTCGAACAAGGCGATCGCGTACAGCAAGGACAAGTTATCGCTCGCATGGAAAGCCAAGACATAGAAGCTCAACTTATGCAAGCTCAAGCGCGGCTAGCCAGCGCGATCGCCAAACTAGACAAACTGCAAGTTGGAACCCGCCCCGAAGAAATCACCCAAGCTCAAGCTCGTTTAGAACAAATTGAAGCCAATTTAGCACAACTGCGATCGGGTAGCCGTTCCGAAGAAGTTGCCTCTGCTGAAGCTAGTTTAAATGAAGCGCAAGCTCGTTTAGCAAATGCTCAATCGGGTAGCTTGCTATCTGAAATCGCTCAAGCTAAAGCTCAAATTGAGGCCAGTAAAGCTACAGCCCAACTAACAGCTCAAAGGTTAGAGCGAAATCGGAACTTAGTGCAAGAAGGCGCAATTTCTCAAGATCAATTTGAGGTATATCAGAAAGAAGATCGCGCTGCTAGAGCGAATGTACAGGAAGCCGAACGACGTTTACAACAATTACAAGAAAATAGGCGATCGCAGATCCAGCAATTGCAAGCTGCCGTCGAACAGCAGCGCCAAGCATTAAACCAAAAACAAAACGGTACTCGACCTGAAGAAATTACTAGAGCCGAAGCCGAAGTCACAGAAGCTAGGAGCAAATTAGCGCAGTTAGTAAATGGCAGCCGTCCTGAAGAGATTGCCTCTGCTAAAGCAGACGTAGCAGAAGTTAATGCACAGGTGCGCTACTACCAAGTCCAGCTAGGAGATACCAAAATCCGCGCTCCTTTTGCAGGGATTATTACTCAAAGATATGCCATACAAGGAGCCTTCGTAACGCCGACCACCTCAGCTTCCGCTACTGACTCTGCAACTTCTACTTCTGTTGTCGCTCTGGCGCGAGATTTGGAAGTTTTAGCGAAGGTACCAGAAGCAGATATCGGTCAAATCAAACCTGGTCAAACCGTTGAAATATTAGCAGATTCTTATCCAGATAAAGTTTTTACAGGTCGCGTTAAGTTAATTGCTCCGGAAGCAGTTAAAGAGCGGGATGTAACTCTATTTCAAGTTAGGGTAGCTATTGATAATGGCAAAGATTTGTTGCAGTCGGGAATGAATGTCGATCTCAAGTTTGTTGGTGAAAAACTAAACAATGCTTTGGTTGTGCCTACGGTGGCAATCGTCACTAACCAAGGCAAGACGGGGGTTTTGATTCCTGATGAGAAAAGTAAGCCCAAATTTCAACCTGTTACTATTGGTTCTACTATTGGGAATAAAATTCAGATTCTGGAAGGGGTGAAAGCTGGCGATCGCGTTTTTGTAGAACTTCCTGAAGGGCAAAAGTTAGAAGACATCATTAAAAATCGCAAATAGTTAACGGTTAACGGTTAACGGTTAACGGTTAACTGTTAACAACTAACAACTAACAACTAACAACTAACAACTAACAATTAGCAAAATTATGTTTGCAGATTTCTTTATTAAACGACCAGTCTTTGCTAGCGTCTGCGCCTTCATTATCATTTTGGTAGGCGCAATTAGCATTCCGACTCTGCCTATCGAACGCTTCCCCGACATTAGCCCTACCCAAATTAACGTAACAGCTAACTACAGCGGGGCGAGTGCAGAAATTGTCGAAAACGCCGTTACGAACATCCTAGAAAGGCAAATCAACGGCGTTGAAGGAATGAAATATTTAACTTCCAGTAGTAGTAATGATGGTACTAGCACCATTACAGCTACCTTTGACCCCTCACGTAACAAAGACATCGCTGCCGTCGATGTTCAAAATCGAGTGGCAGTCGCTCAACCACAACTACCAGATGCCGTACAACGCACGGGAGTTCGAGTTACAAAACAATCTACAAGTCTCCTACTAGCCATAGGTTTATTTACAGAAAATAAAGAATACGACACCATATTTTTAAGCAACTACGCTGACCTATATTTAACAGATGCCTTAAAAAGAATAAAAGGGGTTGGCGACGTGCGAATTTTTGGGGAAAGACGCTATGCAATGCGTTTGTGGATAGACCCTAATAAATTAGCTGCTCGCGGTTTGACAATGCAAGATGTAACCAGGGCGCTTAACGAACAAAACTTGCAAGTTGGTGCCGGGAGAGTTGGTCAAGAACCGGCTCCCCAGGGGCAAATGTATCAAATTGACTTGCGTGCGGAAAGTCGCCTGAAAGAACCCACAGAATTTGAAGAAATTGTCGTCAAAACTGAGACAAATGGAACGTTAGTTAAGTTAAAAGATGTGGGAAGAGCCGAACTAGGGGCAGAAAGTTATAACTCTTTCTTGCGGTTTCGAGGCAATGATGCGGTGGGTTTAGGGATTTACCAACTACCAGGAAGTAATGCTTTAGATGTCGCCCATGCTGTCAAAGCAGAAATGGAAAGACTAGCTGTTGGTTTTCCTCCGGGCTTGATACATAGAGTAGCGCTGGATACGACTTTATTTGTAGAAGAGTCGATGGCAGAAGTAGTCAAGACATTATTTGAAGCAGTCTTGCTAGTGGTGATAGTGATTTTTGTTTTCTTGCAAGATTGGCGTACTACTATTATACCTACCATCACAATTCCAATTTCTTTGATTGGGACATTTGCCTTTATCAAAATTTTCGGATTTACGATTAACAGTTTATCTCTGTTTGGTCTGACATTGGCGACGGGATTAGTGGTGGATGACGCGATCATTGTAGTAGAAAATATTGACCGACTTATCCGCCAAGGTATGAATTCCCGCCAAGCAGCCTTTGAGTCAATGCGGGAGCTTTTTAGCGCTGTAATTGCAACTTCTTTAGTATTAATGGCCGTGTTCGTACCAGTGGCGTTTTTTCCCGGAACAACGGGAGCACTTTACAAACAATTTGCGCTGACAATTGCTTTTTCTGTACTGCTTTCTACATTTATTGCTATTACTCTCACACCCTCACTTGCAGCTATATTACTGCGGCCAGGGCAGAAGTTTAGCGGCCCTGTGGGTTGGGTTTTTGGTCGTGTTAATGGATTTCTCGATTGGGTACAGCGACAATATCGTAAATCCTTAATATTTCTAACAGGAATTAAGACTATTGTCACCCTCCTGTTCATAGGTTCTCTGGGAGTAACAGCTTGGCTTTATTTGTCAGTACCGACAGCATTTATCCCAGAAGAAGACCAGGGCTATTTTATAACAATTATTCAAGGCCCCCAAGGTGTGTCGCTGCAATACACTCAGAAAGTAATGGATCAAGTTGAACAAGAAATCCTTAAACTTCCTGAAGTTGTCGGAACCTTTTCAGTAGGTGGATTTGGTTTTAGCGGCAGCACTTCTAATCAAGGAATTATATTTACTACGCTTAAATCCTGGGAAGAACGTCACGGAGAAGATCAAACTGTACAAGCGATTATTGGTAACTTACGCGGCAAGTTTTTAGCTATTCCAGAAGCTAGAGTTTTCCCTGTAAATCCGCCAGCAATTCAAGGGTTAGGTCAATTTGGTGGCTTTCAATTTCAATTGCAAGATCGTAAAGGTAATAGTGGTTTAGATGGTCTAGTTCAGAGTATGGGTGGAATTTTAAAACAGGCGAATCAAACGCCGGGATTGCAAGCAGTATTTAGTACATTTGCTGCAAATACGCCTCAATTAATTGTGGAGGTTGACCGCAATCGGGCTAAGGCTTTGGATATTCCTATTGATGATGTTTTCAGTACGTTACAAACGGCTTTGGGTTCGCAGTATGTAAATGATTTTAATCTCCAGCAGCGCAATTATCGGGTGTATGTGCAGGCAGATAAACAGTTTCGCGCTAATCCTGAAGATATTGGCAAATTGTACGTCCGCTCTGGAAAAAATGAAATGATTTCTTTGAGCAATTTGGTGAAGCTAACTCCGGTGGTGGGAGCGCAAACTGTTAACCACTACAATTTATTTAGGTCAATTGAAATTAACGGCGGGCCTGCTCCGGGAGCGAGTTCTGGACAGGCGATCGCATCGATGGAAAAGGTGGCAGCTCAAGTTTTACCCGCAGGTTTTGGCTATGAATGGTCGGGGACTTCTTTAGAAGAAATTCAGTCGGGGGGTCAAGCACCGATTATTTTCGGCCTGGGGCTGATTTTTGTGTTCTTAGTTTTAGCAGCTCAGTATGAAAATTATGTCGATCCTTTCATTATTTTGCTATCGGTGCCTCTGGCGATTTTGGGTGCTCTTTTAGCTCAGTCGTTGCGGGGTTTGGCGAATGATGTTTATTGCCAAATTGGTTTGGTGATGTTGATTGGATTGGCGAGTAAAAATGCGATTTTAATCGTGGAGTTTGCGAACCAGTTACGGGAGCGGGGGTATCCAATTGCTAAGGCAGCAGTTGAGGCTTCTCAAGAGCGTTTACGACCGATTTTGATGACTTCTTTATCGTTTATTTTAGGTATTGCTCCCCTCGTTAACCCGGAAGGTGCGGGGGCTGCAAGTCGGCGATCGCTGGGGAATGCGATCGCAGGGGGAATGGTGGTTTCTACTTTCTTGAGTTTGTTTATGGTGCCGGTGTTGTATGTGGTAATTGTCTCGGCTCGCGATCGCTTTACGAAACGCGATCGCCCCCAAAATCCGCCCCATGAGGATACAACTCTGGATGGGAAAAATGCTCCCCGCGAAGAGATTGAACGCGATAAAGTATCGCCATTGTAATAAGAGCGAAAAACGGGAGCCTCACTCAACGGATAATTCAGTAATTATCCAGCTCCATCCAGCGGTAAAATTTACAGCATGATCGATCGAATCTCTACCCCAAACATTCCTTCCCAAGCCTGGAACCGTCCTATCGGTTTAGGTTGGGATCATCCCTACACCGTCCGCTATGCAAGCAATCTCGACGATGGCCCCTGGCATGGAATGCCCCTCGGTGGCTTCGGTGCTGGCTGTATCGGGC
>DATGYA010000736.1:0-4193 GCA_035298405.1 Kamptonema sp.
AAATTAAAAATTAAAAATTAAAAATTGAAGAGTTGCGATCTTTGATTTTTAATTTAGTATTTTTAATTGGAATGCTCGCTTTGAAATTAACAAATAACAACTAACAAATGACTGCTGAACGGCGTTTGCAGGCTGCGTGGAATTATACACAATTGGGGCTACTGATTTTCCCTTTAATTCCCATTCTAGGAGCCTTGGGAATGTTTTTAGGATTGGTAGCTACTTGGAAACAAAAATTTCACCAAATTATCCGCCGTCCCATAAATCAAGGACTCGCTATTCTGAGCATTTGGCTCATTATTACCGCTAGTTTTGCTCACAACCCCCTAGCAGCTTTTCTAGGATTAGGAAATTTCTTTCCCTTCTTTATATTCTTTGCAGCATTCAGCACCTTAATCCAAACCCCAGCTCAATTGCGGCGTTTGTCTTGGATTCTAGTAATCACATCCATACCAGTAGTCATTTTAGGATTTGGGCAGCAATTTTTAAATTGGGCTAGCCCCATTCAATTACAAGTAGTTTCCGGTTGGGTATTAGAACCGAAAGGCAATCCCCCTGGGCGGATGTCTTCAGTGTTTATGTACGCCAATATTCTAGCTAGTTATCTAACAATAGTTTTTATTCTTGGCTTAGGGTTATGGTTTCAAGAACAAAAAAATAAGAAGGAACAAGGAAAAAAACAGAGTAATTTACCATTGCTAAATAATAAATTATTAAACCCTCTTAGCAATTACAAATTACCATTTTTAAGCATAGCAGTAATTGCCAATGCTACTGCTTTAATTTTAACTAATTCTCGCAATGCTTGGGGACTTGCAGTTTTTGCAGGTCTTACTTTTGCCCTTTATCTAGGTTGGCGAACCCTAGTAGCAGTTGTTGTCAGTGCAACAGGGGGTATTTTATGGTCAGCGTTTGGGCCAGATCCAGTGCGAAAATGGTTACAGGCAATAGTTCCTTATTTTATCTGGGGGAGACTCACAGATCAAATGTATCAAAATCGTCCTGTAGCTACATTGCGAAAAACCCAGTGGGAATTTGCTTGGAATATGACTCAGCAACGCCCTTGGACTGGTTGGGGACTGCGAAATTTTACGATTCTTTACGAAGCACAAATGCACAGATGGCTAGGGCATCCGCACAACTTATTTCTGATGCTAACTGCTGAAACTGGTATTCCCGCAACACTTTTTTTATGTGGTTTAGTAGGTTGGATTTTCGCTCAAGGAATTTTGTTGTTAGTTAACTGGCAGATAGAAAATTATCAAACAGAAACGCTCATACAAGATGAAAGTTACTTCACAACCATTGCCGAACCAGCATCACCCGATAAAGATCGGCTAATTTTCTTCAGTTATCTTGTCGCTTTTGCCGCTTGTACCTTATTTAATACCGTAGACGTAACTTTATTTGATTTACGAGTAAATACTCTAGGTTGGTTGTTGTTAGCGGCTATTTGCGGTCAAGTCGAACGCTGGAAGAGGGAACTGGGAACGGCGAACAGTAAAGGTTTCAGGCTTGTTAAGTAGAAGGAAGAAGGAAGAAGGAAGAATGTTTATACAGTCGGCTTTTTAGCCATCCCGATCTTATGTTTAATTAGGTGGATTTACTTAATATTTATTAACAAGCGTGTTGTTTACTTTTGTCCGACTACTTAAATAAATTTAATCACCCTAAAAGTTAGATTAATTCTTGGCTGAGTTGATTTAGTAGTTTTGGGAACTTGATGTTGCCAAAATTTTTGAGTATCGCCACCCATAATTAAAAAATCGCCATGACTTAAACTCAGTTCAACTTTTATTTGATGATTATCTCTACGTCTCAAGATAAAACGCCTTGTTTCTCCGAAGCTAAGAGAAGCAATTACTGAACCTTCTGCTAGGTCTTTTTCATCATCACTATGCCACCCCATATAATCTCGACCATCTCGATACAAGTTAAGGAGAACACCATTAAATTTAGTATTAACTAAAGGCTCAATTTTTTCTTTTATTTGTAATAAAGGAATATTCCAGGGTAAAGGCTGCATCATCACACCAGAATAAGTATAAGCCCGCTCTCCATAATAAGCAGTTAACCGAGGCTGAAGGACAGATTTGCCAAAGATTTTAATAGGCTCTTGTTTCCACTCGATCTGAGTTAATAAACTATCAAGAAGTCGATCGCTTTCTGGGTGTTGAAATAGACTAGGATAGAAAATTACTTCCGCATTATTCAGCTCTAAGTTTTGTCTAATTGCGCTTGAAATAATACCAGACATCTTAGATATATCTCCTTTCTGAGAATGAGAATAATTGAAATACTGGTATTTTAAAGCGACAAAAGATTGGAAATCAAAAATATTTTAGCACTTACGCAAGGGGCATCGTATAGTAGGTGCGTCATAAAGAAAATTATCGATATTCGTTGTAGAACTTCAGATGACGCACCCGACAAAGCGTAAGCTTGTTAGGTTTATTCCTTGAGAACAAACGAATTGCCACAGCTACAATTTTGGCTAGCATTAGGATTGTGAAATCGGAAAGCGCCGCCCATCAGATCCTCGGAATAATCTAAAGTTAAACCGTTAAGATACTTAAGTTCTTGCGGTGCGATCGCGACTTTAACTCCCTCGGATTCATACACGCGATCGTCAGGGTTAAGAGTTTCATCAAAAGCCATTGTATAAGACCAGCCGCAGCAGCCAGTCTGTTGTACACCAAGCCGAAATAAAGCATTAGGATTTGGATGCTTAGACTTGAGACGCATTACCTCAATAGCTGCTGCTTTGTTCAAGTAAATCATTTCTCTACTTAGCCTTAGATTCAGTACGAGCGTAGTCATCTTGGAAGCGAATAATATCATCTTCTCCCAGATATTCCCCATTCTGTACTTCAATTAAGATCAGGGGTATGACACCAGGATTTTCCAGTCTATGAGAGTGGCCTTGAGGGACGTAAGTAGACTGATTGCTAAAGATTATTTCTTCTTTCTCATTACAGGTGACTTTAGCAGTACCGGAAACCACGATCCAGTGTTCGCTGCGATGGTGGTGCATTTGCAGACTGAGGCGGTGTCCCGGCTTTACTTCAATCCGCTTAATTTTATATCCGTTGCCTTCTTCGAGAGTGGTGAAGGAACCCCAAGGTCTTAATTCTGTAGCTGCAACTCCAGTGGGGGTACTAGATGTGCGTGGGGTGGCAACCTGAGACACTTCTTGAATCTGAACCATGATTTTCTTTCCTTCAGCTTTAACTCACTAAAATTAACCATAGCAAATTCATCCTACCTGCTGTTAGCGCGATCGCACTAATTAACCAATCTACATTAAGTCTTCATCCATATTGACTCGATCTTTAAACAAACTTTAAGTTGGGGATAAAGCTTGAGATTGCTTGGCAGCGATCGTCCTGACAGATTTAAGTCTTGAGATTGCTTAGCGGGGTTCAAAATCACAATATATTTAAAATTCCGATGTTATTGTTATTGTCTAGGTTTCTGCCCCTGGGATGGCGATCGCAATCTCATTAGGTGCAGACAAAGCCAAACCACTGCAAACAAAAGCACCATTTATTAGTAATTGCAAGGGTTTAAGGGAATAAATTGGTTAGCAACTATCAAGCCCGACGACTCCAAATTGGCAATACATTTAACGATGGTCGAGTAACTCATGTTTTTTGATAAATCAGCATCTTGATAGATGGCGAAGATACCCGAATGATTCGAGTTAATCTTGTGAAGATTGTAGAAATCATCGCAGTTGCGGGTTAATAACAAACGCCCTTCCTGTCTGGCATAGTCAAGAATAAATGAGTCTGGCTTTCTCACCAATCCCACTTCGTTAACTGTAAGTACATCGTGGCCTGCATCCCTTAGCAAATCTACAAGGCGTTTAGCTTGCGAGTCTTCATCAAGAAATAGTCTTAGACTCAAGGGAAACTCCTTGTGCTTCTAGTCGGCAATATTCCTCCTCAGCTTCCATCTTTAGGAGTTCCTGGTGAGTTTCGCAATACTTTATAGCTTCTTCAATAGCGGTTAAGGGAAGAACCCAATTTTCTGCCGCTGCTTCTGGGGACATATTGTTGGCGATCGCATCTTGCCAAACAGTAGAAGCTAACAGTAGATATTATTAAGTTGCTGGACTTATATCTTAAGGCTGAGCTTCATAGCTTGATGCCAGCGATCGTTGCTGTTCTAGAGCGGAGATTCGATCGCCC
>DATGYA010000737.1:0-2215 GCA_035298405.1 Kamptonema sp.
TTTTATGGCTGCTACTAGGTCAATTGTCACATCAATGGGATTTTTTATTGAGCAGCTCTTAATATCGTGTTCGGAAAGTGTGGCTATTGCTCCCCGTAAATCTGGATGGGACGTAATTAAAACTATCAGTAACGGTGAGAAATGCTGGATTCAGGTAAAAAGTGGTCCGAATAATATGGATAAAGACCAGATAGTTTATTGGAAAGACAAAATTCAAGAAAAAATTAATGAAGGTGATAGAGCTTATATTGGCATAGCTTATGGTAAAAGAACGAACCAGACTGTAACAATTCCTTTGCTGAAACAAATTTTAACCGATTGGGAAAATACAACCTTAATTGGTAGAGAACTTTGGGATTTTGTTAGCGAAGATCCTGAATATACTTCTAGCCTATTTGAAATTTTGCGTCAGTCAGCTAATCAAGTTTTAGCACAAAGTTCAATTTATGATGCTATAGAAAATGCGGCCCAACGTCTGATCGATGAATTCGTCAGAAAGTATGGGGACGGGACTCAAGGGGTGTGTAACTATATAAAAAATATATTTTGAGTTATCAGTACAGACAAATTGAGTAAAACTTCCCAACACGCTACTAATCAAACTGTTGATCGCCAGTATGTGCGGAATACGTTGGATTTGTCGGTGATTCCGGTGTTGCGATCGCGGCTGGTACAGATTCGTTGATAATTGAAGTGCATCCGAATCCGAAGAAAGCGTTATCGGATGGGCCGCAATCTTTGACACCAGATTCAGTTCGATCAATTGGTGGATGAATTTAACGTGAGTTCGATCAAGCGCGATACCTTCGGCTGGCTACGCCTATGCGAAAAAATAGCCTTCTGTTGGGCGCGATCGCGCGAAAAAATAAGCCTCTGTTGGAATTTGTGCCATTTTTTGACCGTAAAGAGTTTTTGATAGTTGATAGTTGAGCCTTCGGATAGCGATCGCGTACAGCATTCACTTTTGGGAGCAAGTAGCAGGAAGAGGGATGCTTGGACTCTTCGCGGCAAACATTACTTGAGGAATACATAGAGAGGCTGTTTCGCGTCTATGCTATTAAAATGTCAAGCTTTGTAACGTTTTATGTTGAAACGAAAAAAGGCTAACGTGAAAAATCTCTTCTTTTTGCCTTTTGACCTCGTTGCTTGGCTCTGTTTGGGAACGCTTTTGCAGATCGCTATAAGCGCGTGTGGCATGGCAGAAAAAGTAGAAGCAGAAGTTCAACCTGGGCCTACCAAGAGCCAACAAACAGCCCAACAGCGCCCCACGACGGTGGATGCAGCTATAGCACGCACAGGCATTCTCCAGGAACCCACACAATACATCGGCACCACCAGACCAGTGCGGGAAATCTCCCTGCGCTCCCAGGTAGAAGGGCGGCTGCTAAACTTAGCTGTAAATATCGGCGATCGCGTAGAGCGAGGTGAGATCCTGGCAATCATGGACGACTCATTGTTACTAACTGACGTGACTCAAGCCCAAGCCGAAGTAGCAGCACGCGAATCGGAAGTAGCACGCGCCCAAACTCAAGTTAGCAACGCCAGAGCAAAAGCCCAACAAGCAAAAGTAGAACTTCAACAGGCGAAGACAAACTCGGCACGGAGGCAATTCCTCCAGCAGGAGGGTGCCATCTCCGAACAAGATGCAGAATTGGCACAAACAGCAGCCCTATCCGCCGAACAGACTCTGCGTGCAGCAGAAGAACAAATTCGTACTGAGCAACAAGCGGTAGCAGCGGCCCAAGGCAGAGTCCGCGTCCAACAAGCAATAGTAGCTCAAGCAAAAGAGCGCCAGTCTTACGCCAGACTACTCTCACCCATCAACGGCGTAGTTTTGGAACGATTGACGGAACCTGGAAATCTGGTACAACCAGGAGGCGAAGTCCTCAAATTGGGAGATTTTAGCCGCGTAAAAGTGGTGGTTCCCGTTTCAGAGTTAGAGCTCTCAAATATTAGAGTTGGGCAATCGGTGGAAGTGAGTCTAGATGCCTTTGCAAACGAAACTTTCTCAGGCGCAGTCAGCCGCATTTCACCCGCTGCTGATGCAACCGCTCGTCAAGTGCCAGTGGAAATTACCATTCCCAACAGCGACGATAAGATAGGCAGCGGATTGCTGGCACGGGTAAGCTTTTCCCAACTCAGCAGACCAAAAGTTATCGTACCGCAAACAGCCCTGTCGGGAGCGGGGGAGCGGGGGAGCGGGGGAGCAGGGGAG
>DATGYA010000738.1:0-1548 GCA_035298405.1 Kamptonema sp.
TTTAACTCAGTTGCAAAATCACGGGGGGTATTCTCCAGAGGAGGCTCAAAAGAAAATTGCTAACGATTTGGTAGTGGAAGCTAGCAGTAATCCCACAGCTATAAAAAAATTAAAAGATTGGGGACATACTCTAAGCGATACGGGAGCATCCCGATTTTGCAAAAACAAAATATTAAACTGCAAATTCGCCATTGAGGTAGGCACAACGCAGTTGTAACATTTGAGAAACACTTTCCGATTTCCACTGCGCGCCTGAAATTTTTAGCCTTCTACCTATTTGCTTGACGGCTGATTCTACTGCTCCCGAACCGATGGAGCCTGGTTGCAATTCCTGACAAGTCTCATAGTCCACAAGGCGGAGACGATGTTTTTTAAGGTAGGCACGGAAATTAACAACTTGCCGACGATGGCAGTTGTCAAAAATGGCGATCGCATCTTCTACCCGACCACACCATAACAAAGCCTCAGCAAGTTTGATCCGCTTGCGTGAGCCACCCACTTTATACAGATTTTCTTTCAGATGATACCAGTCTAAGATTTCTTGCCGTTGTTCCGTTGTCGCAATTTCCTTGAATAAATTCCACACACCATCGTGGCCATCTCCTAAACAGATTACAGGGTTAGTTAGTGGTTGACAATTCACCCAATCAGCGAGACTTAAGTTATCTTGGAAGAAAGCCCCATAATAAAGGTCTTGCAAGCGCACTGCCTTATAATCACGCCACTCACAGGGCAGTCCCCGTTCGGTTCGGAGTCTAACTTTACCGCCATCTATGCTGACTTGTGCGATCGCCCCTTTCGCTTCAGGGACGGAAAATTCTTGGCGTTGCACAAGTCTGTGTTGACTGCTATGGCTAACCTTAACTCCTGTGAGGGTAGCTAGATCGACAGAGGCATTTTGGTACGACTCAGAAGCAGAAAGTAGAAAACAGCATTTTTCGAGCAGAGGACTTCTACGGCTGTAAGGCTCGATCCCCAAGCGGTTTGCTTGTTTTTGTGTAATTTTGAGCCGTCCTACACAACTGTTGAGCGTCCGCGATCGCCCTTTGACCGTTTTGGTTACTTTTTGGATAAAAAAAGGGCAACTTTGGGGCTGACATATTCTAGCATCTGTTGACGTACTACTTTCTCAAGTCCTTCTAAGGTTGCTATTTCTTCTGAATCTGTATTTTTGTAGAGGATTTGGGCTATCTCCTGAATACAGGCTGATAACCGTAATTGTTCTTCGGGAGTTATGCTCATTTTTTCCCCTTCGGTAATCTCTTTATTGTATCTGTTGGCAGTCTATTTGCAAAATCGGGATGCTCCCAATTAACTGAACTGCTTGAGGAAAAAACTGGAATAAAGGTAAGTAGAGCGACTATGGGAAGAATCAGCAATCGACTCAATTATAGTTTCAAAAAAAAACGCTCTATGCGGCTGAGAAAACCAGCGAGCGAGTGCAAAAAGCCAGAGTTGAATTTTGGGATAAAATCAGGGATGTAATGGCTGAAGATCTGATTTTTCTGGATGAATCAGGAGTTAATCTAGCAATGGTACGAATATATG
>DATGYA010000739.1:0-11548 GCA_035298405.1 Kamptonema sp.
AATATATTCCTCCTGTCAACCAGCTAAAACTAAATCCCAACAGTAAGTCTCCCCAAAGCCAAGTTGAGGTTTTTTTTAGGAGCTTGAGGGCTAAAACTAGCCAGCCGACTGTCATTATTAAGCTGACCACTGGAAGTTGTCGCACTAACGGCGCTTGGAAAAATACTGGCACTGTCACTAGGAAAACAGCCGCCCCCAATATTAACCAGGTTTTACTAAATCGGAGTTTGCCGAAAAAAAATGTGGAAAAATGGCGATCGCCCTCGTCGGCGTTAGAGGTGAATGCAGACAAAGTTTCGTTAAACAAGGTATCTTTAAGATTCTTTACTTAAGTTAATCTTTCTCAAGATATCACAAAAACTTTACCTTACTGGAATTATGAGTAGGGTGCCTCAGAGATGAATCTATCAATAAATTTTTGTCTCACTTCGTCTGAGACACCCTACTAGCTAATTTAACTGCTAGAGTTATAGCCGCTGAGACACCCTACTAGCTAATTTAACTGCTAGAGTTATAGCCGCAGCCCGTGTTTGAGGGCGAATAACCAGTCAGTAACCCACCCCTAAAGGGGATGGGCTTGTAAGACGAAAGTTGAGCAAGCCATACTGACCCGCCTAAGTCTTAACTGACTACGTTGTTAGGGTGATAACACCGGAGAATGCGACGCTAGTTTTCCGCTCTGTTGTTTGCAGTTAAATAGTCTTAAGGTCACTGAGACAGTGCTGCAAGCGTAAAAAGCCTTGACAACATTGGCAAAGCGAACTTTACCCCGCAAGGGAGAAACGGAGGGCAACCATACCCTCCGCCCTGCAAGGGGATTCACGGCGGCTAAAGCCGCAAAAATTCCTCCCACCTGCCCCTGAAGGGGATGGGTTTCTATTTTGGAAAATTTTATGATTGCTAACTTTAACGTGCTTTTGGCTCAAACACCTGCCCCTACTACTTCGACGCAACCTTCCATCGATATTTTAGAGGCGATTGTTTTAGGGATAGTGCAAGGGTTAACAGAGTTTTTGCCCATCAGTAGCAGCGCCCATTTGAAGATAGTTCCCCTGGCACTGGGCTTTGGCGATCCCGGTGTTGCTTATACTGCTGTGATTCAGTTGGGCAGTGTTGCGGCGGTGCTGTGGTACTTTTGGGAAGACTTGACAAATATTACTATTGGTGCATATAAGGCGGTGGTTCAGAAAGAATACGATTCCCTGGATTTTAGGTTGGCGTTGGGGATCGGTTTGGGGACAATACCAATTATTTTTTTTGGACTGTTGATTAAGGTATTGATTAAAAATTATGACAATTCGCCATTACGAAGTGTAGGTGCGATCGCGATCGCTTCCATTGTGATGTCACTGCTATTAGCAATAGCCGAAAAATTTGGTAAGCGTAAGCGAGATTTTGAAAAATTGACTGTGCGAGATGGTATTTTAATGGGATTAGCTCAGTCACTGGCATTAATTCCTGGGGTGTCTAGGTCGGGTTCTACACTAACAGCAGGGTTATTTATGGAATTAGAAAGAGCTGCGGCTGCAAGGTTTTCTTTTTTATTAGGAATTCCGGCAATTACTTTAGCTGGTTTAGTTGAGTTAAAAGGTGCTTTAGGGGAAGGCGTAGGTGAAGCTGGAGTTGTTTCGTTGGTAGTAGGCACGTTATCGGCGGCGGTATTTTCATATATTTCTATTGCGTGGTTGCTAAAGTTTCTACAAACTCACAATACGTGGATTTTTGTGTGGTATCGCTTAGCTTTTGGGACAGCTATTTTGTGCGCGATCGCAGGTGGAGTATTGAAAAACAGCTAAAAATAGAATCGATCGGGTGTTGATTACAGAGTTGTTAAGCAACGAAGTCCGAAAATATCGGTATTACATTTTACAGGGAGAGCGCGTAATACAAAACTTTAAGCAAAAATATATAACCATGAGCGACTTATCAATCCGACCCGCCCTAATTACCAAAGTTATCCCCGATTCCATCGCAGCCGAAATCGGTTTTGAACCGGGAGACTCGATTGTGTCCATCAACGGCCAAAAACCCCGCGATTTAATTGACTACCAATACCTCGTAGCCGATGAAATCCTAGAACTTAAAGTTTTAGACACTAAAGGCAAAAGCCATAACCTAGAAATAGAAAAAGACTGTGACGAAGACCTCGGATTAGAATTTGAAACCGCCCTTTTTGACGGCTTAATTCAGTGTAATAATCGCTGCCCTTTTTGCTTCATCGACCAGCAACCACCAGGGAAGCGAGAAACGCTTTACCTCAAAGATGATGACTACCGCCTTAGCTTCCTTTATGGCAGTTATCTCACTCTGACTAATTTAACTCAAAAAGAGTGGGAGAGAATCGAACAAATGCGGCTGTCTCCCCTTTATGTTTCAGTTCACGCAACTGAGCCAGAAGTGCGGATTCGCCTATTGAAAAATTTCCGAGCTGGGAAAATTTTAGAGCAAATCAAGTGGTTTCAAGAGCGTCGCTTGCAAATTCACGCTCAAATCGTTGTTTGTCCCGGAATTAATGATGGCGAACATTTAGAACAAACACTGTTAGATTTAGCAAAATTTCACACAGGCAATATTCCTGCTGTTGCCTCTGTCGCAGTAGTTCCTGTAGGTTTAACTAGATGGCGACCGATAGAGGATGAACTTGTAGCAGTAACGCCCCAAAAAGCGCGAGAGGTCATAGCTCAGGTAAAATCTTTACAAGCTAAATTTCGCAGCGAAATGAAAGCAAATTGTGTTTGGTTAGCAGATGAGTGGTTTTTGATCGCAGGTGAAGAATTGCCTACTGCTGATGAGTACGAAGATTATCCCCAAATTGGTAATGGTGTGGGTTCTATTCGCCAATTTCTCCAAGAATTTGACAAAGCAATAGAGAAATTGCGTCCGGAGAGAGTAAACCCTCCGCGAAAATGGACTTGGGTAGTTGGTAATGCTGTAGAAAAAGCTTTTGAGCCAATAGTGCAGCGGTTCAATAAAATTGAAGGATTGGAAGTGAATATCGTAGCTTTGGAAAGCAAATACTGGGGAGTGGCGATCGCCGTTACGGGGTTGTTAACAGGTCAAGACTTGCTCGCAGGTTTGCAGGGGCGGGAATTGGGCGAGGGAATTCTGCTACCATCTGTGATGCTGAAGCAGGGAGATAGTGTGTTTTTGGACGACATGACTCTTGATGAAGTAGCATCCCAACTGAAAACACCGATTTTTCCGGTTATGGGAGTTGAAGAACTGATCTTGGCTGCGATCGCGCATTAAAGAGGCGATCGCTTCTCTAAAATATAGGAACTCTTCTGAATGTTAACCGTTAACCGTTAACCGTTAACCGTTAACCGTTAACCGTTAACGCGATCGCTCAGATTCAGAGATCAGGCTTCATCCCTTGCACTAGAATTATCTCTGGACTTGCAGACTCATTTATAGAATTTATGCGCGTTTTTCGTCATCTCGTGGTTGTAGGGGTAGGTGCGGTCATTACTTTCAGCAATGTCGGACGGAGTGCGGCTGCACCACCCTCAGCTCAGTCTCAGGACACTCTGCCAGAAAGTAACCAGCTCAAAATCGGGCCAGATTTTAAATCTGCCCCAAAAACAGCAGGAGAGCGAAAATCGCAGGAGGGATATATTCCTGCGATGTCCCCCCCAACTCAATCCCAGGAAACCTCGACAGACACTCGCTCCCTGCAATTAGGGCCAAATTTCAAATCGACCCCGAAAGCAGCACAACCAGTGTCCCAGAATCAAGAGCTGCCCGTACCACAGCCCATGCCTCCCAGAAAAGCAGACTTAACTCTGAAGCGAAGCGTAGGCGCACTTCCAATCGCACCTCCAAAGCCAAAACAGAGACCTTTAAGGAGTACAGACAGCCCAACTCCCAGCAACTCAAATACTGCACAAGCACCTTCCCCAAACGGAACTCCTACAGAAATCCCCTCACCAGGGGTAGTTCCCACCACTCCTGTTGAAACTACCCCATCTCCCGCCCCCTCTCGCCCGAATCTGGAAAATTTTCCGCCGTTAACACCGAATGGGACTTTGCAGACACAGCCTCCTGAATTTCTCGAACCGAACCCGAATCCCCTCAGCTTTCCCACTCGACCCGAGGAAGTCAGGATCGATCGCACCCAGCCAATTACCTTGCAGCAAGCGGTAGACCTCGCCCGCCGCAACTCTCAGACTTTGCAGATTGCCCAACTGCAATTAGAACAAAGCCAAGCGGCTCTGCGGGAGCAGCGAGCTGCTTTGTATCCTGAGCTCAGTCTTCAAGTGGATCTAAATCGGCAACAGAGTGCTAGCGGAGAGCTTGGAGTTCGGGCTCAACAACGCAGGATCGACGCTTTGGATGCGAAGGGCCAACTGCCGCCCGGTACCGAAGACCCGCAGAATTTTGGCAGCAACAGTGTCAACACAACTTTGCAGTTGAGCTATAACGTTGATCTGTTCGGCGCTAGAACTGCTAATATCCGAGCTACGGAGCAACAGCAGCGGTTTCGGGAGTTGGAAGTAGAGCGGATAGCCGAGGAACTGCGATTTGATGTTTCTACTAACTATTACAACTTGCAAGATGCTGACGGACGAGTGGCGATTGGTGAGGCTGCTGTGAGGAATGCTGGGCAGAGTTTACGGGATGCTGAAGCTCTAGAACGAGCTGGGGTGGGAACTCGATTTGCAGTGTTGCAGGCTCAAGTAAATTTGGCTAACGAGCAGCAAAGATTAAATGAAGCCCGCCGGGATCAGCTAATTAGTCGCCGTCAGTTAGCTGAAATTTTAAATATCAGTCAGTCTGTGGAGTTAACAGCGGCCGATCCCGTTGAACAAGCAGGGTCTTGGAGGCTGTCTTTGGAAGATAGTATTGTGCTAGCTCTGAAGAATAGAGCTGAGTTGGAGCAGCAGTTAGTACAGCGGGCTGTGAGCGAGCAGCAGCGACGCTCGATTGTAGCGGGCCGCTGGCCGCAACTAAATGTTTTTGCCAACTACAATGTAGTGGGTTTAGACCCGGATCAGGGAGATCTTTTTACATCTCGCGGGTGGGCGGATGGTTATTCGTTAGGAGCAAGGCTTACCTGGAATTTCTTTGATGGAGGAGCTGCCCAGGCGAGGGCTCAACAGCGGGAATTTGATATTGCCATCTCGGAAACTCGCTTTGAGCAACTTCGCAATCAGGTACGCCGCGAAGTCGAACAAGCTTATTTTGGGTTGGAGTCGAGTTTTGCCAGTATTGAAACAGCCGAAACCGGTGTTCTCCAGGCTAGGGAGGCCCTACGCTTAGCTCGGCTGCGCTTTCAAGCAGGTGTGGGAACTCAGACGGACGTGATTCAGGCTGAAACAGACTTAACAAGGTCAGAGAGAAACCGACTTTTGGCAATTATTGGCTACAACCGCTCTCTATCTGCTCTTGAGCGTGCTGTTACCAATCTTCCCGGTAGCGATCTCTCGGATACTCCTTTTCCTTAAGGGTGAAAACCGTTAAACTTATCCGTCCTCTTCTATTAACGAATTTAGGAATCCGTAATGGGTAATATCAAGTTTGTCAACGAGAATCGTGAAGTGATTGCAGCAGACGGAGCCAATTTGAGGCTCAAAGCCTTGGAAAACCGGGTAGACTTGTACACTTTTACAGGAAAGATGATGAATTGTGGGGGTTACGGTCAATGCGGCACTTGCATTGTGGAAATTGTGGAAGGAATGGAACATCTCTCACCTCGGACTGACGTGGAAAATCGTAAACTCAAAAAAAAGCCTGTGACCTATCGGTTGGCTTGTCAAACTTTGGTTAATGGCCCTGTAAGTGTGAAAACTAAGCCGTGACGCTAAAGTGGTATTCTAGTGTTGTTAGTTTTCTGCTTTCAGATAGAGGCTGGGGATCATGCAAGTTAATGACCTGGGATTTATTGCATCCATTTTGTTCGTGCTAGTTCCAAGTGTTTTCTTAATCATTCTTTACATTCAAACGGCTAGCCGCGAAGGTAAAAAAGATAGTTAGCAATTTCTGCTGCGTCTTACTTTCCTGAAAAAGCGCCAAATGCGTATTGCTTTGGCGCTTTTTTTGGGTTGTAAATAATTGTTGCGTTTTTACGCAAGTTTAACCAATATAGATTACCGTAGTTTTTCTATCAATTATAATAACTCTTGTTCGGTTCGCTGGCGCTCCTGTTCCAATAACTCCGCACCCCACCAACAAATTCCCAGCCTCCTCCAACCAACGCCAGCAATAACCTTTCCTGTAGGATTTTTCGCCCTCCCACACCCAAAAAATAAATTTATTGAAGCATCGAGTATTGTCCATTTGCATCTAGTTGTTACAAGTCATACTCGCCAGCTATATCTATTGTAGAGCGCTACGCGATCGCGCCCCGTATCCTAGCCGTAGCGATATCTCTCAAGGCTCACTTACATGAGAATTATTATCCCTATTAGTAGCAGGTGTTGCCCTTACAGTTTGAGCAGGAATAGGTGTAAACTTTGGTATCTTACTAAACTTCGGAAACTCCGAAAACCCTGATGAATTCAAAACAGTGGAATCAGCATTGCTTGCCGACAAAGGAGCTAAATTCTGAGCGATTTCAGCTTGTTGCTGCAACTGCTGTGTTGAGCCTAGCAATCCACCCAATCCCTTAATTAATCTGCGGATATTATTACGAAAAGCCGGATCGCCAGTCAACTCGTCCAAATCCGAGGTAATCTTCTGTACATTTTGAAAAGTAGCACGAGCTGAATCTAGAGTTTGTTGCAACACCAGCAAATTTGTCGGACTATTCACAGTAGTTGATAAATCCCGCAAATTCGCCGAAGCTTGCGCCGCATTAGCAGATAAAACTTCCAAATTATTGATTAATTGTCCCTGTTCAATTCTGCTGACAAGAGGTGATAATCCACCTACAGCTACCCGCAATTCTTCACTTGTTTGGTTAATATTATTCAAAGTTGCAACTAATGTAGCGCGGTTAGTTGCTAGTAGAGCATTGGCTTGACTTGCTGTCAAATTAATTTGATTCGCTGCTCGCGTGACCGAATTCGCAGAGACGATCGCAGCCGCACTTACCGCTCTGGTCGAAGCATCCGCCGTTGCTGAAACTCTACCAACTTCAGTCGAAATTGCACTTAAATTTCCCTGTACAGACTGATTTAAACTACCTAATTCTCCCCTTACTGACTGACTCAAACTTCCTAACTCAACCTTCGCAGACTGAGTTAAACTCGATAAATCGCGAGTAAGTTGAGCGGCATTCTGAGATGCGATCGCCGTATTTTGACTAATTGCCTTAACATTAGCGAATAACTGCGGATCGCTATAAAGATTAGTAAAATTCAATGCCGAGCGAATCAATTCCTCCAAATTCGCTCCCGCCGCTCCTTTCAGCCGCGAATTATTACAAATAATCGTATTCGGGCATTTACTGTCTAGAGGATTGGCAGCCATATCCGAACTCCCTAAAGGCGACCTCGGCGTAATATCCACAGTAGCTTCCCCAATCAAACCAGACTGATTCGCCTCGATTTTTACGTCACGGGAAATTACCAAATCCGCTGGTGTAATTTCCAGAACCACTTCTACTTCATTTGAACCAGGTTTAATCGAACTAATTTTACCTACACTAACGCCCCGATATCGTACCACTGTACCCACCTGCATCCCCTGGGCGTTTGGGAATTCAACTAATATCTTATAGCTGCGGTTGCCCAACTGCATCCCCCGCAACCAAAGGACTAAACCGCCAAATAAGCCTAGTCCTAACAAAATTAAAAAACCAACTGAGCCTTCTCGAACGGTTCGCGATCGCATCTTACTTCCTTTGTTAGTTGTTAATGGTTAGTTGTTAGTTGTTAGTTGTTAGTTGTTAACCAAAAGCTTGAATTGGGCCCACTACACTACCGCTAAAAAATTGGCGTACCAGCGAATTATCAGTTTTATCAATATCGTCCACAGTTCCCTCCCACTGCACACTACCTTGATAGAGAAACACAATGCGGTCAGCAGTGCGGCGAATTGTGCTTTCTTGGTGAGTCACCATCACATAAGTGCTGCATCCTCCTTGCGCCGCCTGTAAATCCCGGATTAAATCTTCAATCACCGTTGAAGCGATCGGGTCTAAACCTGCCGTCGGCTCATCGTACAGCAAAACCTCCGGAGTATCTCTAGAATTATCAGGATTAGCCATAATCGCACGGGCAAAGCTTACACGCTTTCGCATTCCGCCAGATAGCTGAGCTGGGTAGCGATCGCCAATTCCCGGCAACCCCACCATCTCCAGTTTTTCTTCCACCAGTTCTCGAATTCTTTGACGTGGCAGTTTAGAGTGTTGGTAGAGCAGAAAACCCACATTTTCCTCAACACTGAGCGAATCAAACAGAGCCGCCTGCTGAAACACCATCCCAATTCCAATTGGATCGGCCACATCGTCTACCCATCCCTCACGCCGCTGTCCTTGGACATAAACCTCCCCTGCCTCCGGCGCTAGCAAACCCGCGATAATCCGTAGAACTGTTGACTTCCCAGTACCAGAAGGGCCGATGATAGCCAAAGCTTCTCCCCGATCTATTCTCAGATCCACTTGCTCCAAAACTACATTCTTGCCAAAGGATTTACTAATTCCCTTTAGTTCGATCAAAGGCTCAGCCATAGGATGTTAAGAGGTGATACTTGTCCTTAGTACGCAAAGTTTTCTACTCCTTAGTCCTAAGTCTATAGCGCGATCGCGGATTTAGGGATTGGTGAGTGGAAAGTTTTGAGGCCAGAAGAGTAAATACTATTCCACCTCTGACATCCTTACTTGCTTTAACCTGCCATAATCCAAACTGTCCTGTATGGTAAATTTGTCAGCTCAAGCTGTTCTCATACCCCTGAGACTAATTACCTATGTCAATTAGTTCGTTTCCTAAAGCCCTCCGCGCCCTTGTTAGAGCAAAACAGACCTTTGCCAACTATCCTGGCCGTTCTCCCCGCTCATACCGCACTGGGCGCGTTTACCAGTGGTTTAAGTGGTTGGCCCCTGGACTGTTGGTGAAACGCTGGCTGCTTTTAAGTGCAGGCGGCGTGCTTCTCACCAGTCTAGGTGTAGCGATTTGGACTGGAATGACCCCGATTTTTCGCACCCTTGAGTTTCTCAAACAACTTTTGGGGTGGATTACGGCTGTTGTACCCAATTATATCTCTGGGCCACTCCTACTCATCGGTGGGGTTCTTTTCATCCTGTGGGGACAAACCCGTACTTTGAACTCAATTACCAGCGTGCTGATGCCAGAAGGTGACGAGGAATTAGTCGATCGCCTTCTCAATCATCGCCGCTTGCACCGAGGACCGAAAATTGTTGCGATCGGTGGCGGTACTGGTCTTTCTACTTTGTTGAGGGGGCTTAAAGATTACAGCGCTAATATTACAGCAATCGTCACCGTAGCAGATGATGGCGGTTCTTCCGGGCGGTTGCGACGGGAAATTGGGGTTTTACCACCTGGAGATATTCGCAACTGTTTAGCAGCATTGGCAGATGAAGAAAAGTTATTAACTGAACTATTTCAATATCGCTTTAGAGCTGGTGACGGTTTAATGGGTCACAGTTTTGGCAACCTTTTCCTAACAGCAATGAGCGATATTGCTGGAGATTTAGAACAGGCGATCGCAGCTAGTTCTAAAGTCTTAGCCGTCAGAGGACAGGTACTACCCGCTACTCTCGCCGATGTCCATCTGTGGGCAGAATTAGCCGACGGTCGTAGAATTGAAGGCGAATCTAGCATTAGTGAAGCTAACGGCAAAATCATCAAAATTGGCTACACTCCTGCTAATCCCCCCGCACTGCCAAAAGCATTGCAAGCAATTCAAGAAGCTGATTACATTATCATTGGCCCCGGCAGTCTTTATACCAGCGTAATTCCGAATTTATTGGTGTCAGAAATTGCCGAGGCGATCGCAGCTTGTCAAGTCCCCCGCATTTATGTCTGCAACATTATGACCCAACTCGGTGAAACTCAAGAATACACTGTCGCCGACCACATCCGCGCCATTGATAACGCCTGCGGTCAGCAGCTATTTGATGCAGTAGTAGTACAGCGAAAAGTTCCTTCCGCTAAAGTTCTCATCCGGTACGCTCAAGATAACTGCTATCCAGTTATTTTAGATCGACAGGAAGTTACGGGATTGGGTCGTCGGATTGTTCTCACTAATGTTATGGATGAAGATGAGAAAACTGGTTTAGTGCGGCATAATTCTGAGCGGTTGGCCGCGGTTTTATTGCGATGGTACAACAAAGCTCAAAATAATTAAAAATGGCAAAAGAAAGGGTTGCATAACTATTATGGGAGCTGAATATGAAGGTTTCTCTACCAGATGCCGAGGCGACGCGCTCTTTGGGGGTAGCATTGGGGCGATCGCTTCCCCCAGGTAGTGTAATTTTATTAGAGGGAGACTTGGGTGCTGGCAAAACTACTTTGGTTCAAGGTATCGGTGCAGGATTGGGAATTCAAGACTCAATTGATAGCCCCACTTTTACGCTGATTAATGAGTATTTAGATGGTCGCATTCCTCTTTATCATCTAGATTTATATCGGTTGGAACCTGTGGAAGTGGAGGCATTAAATTTAGAAACTTACTGGGAAGGGATAGAAATGCCTCCGGGAATTGTAGCTATTGAATGGGCAGAACGCTTGCCCTATAAACCTGATAGTTATTTGCAAGTTTGTTTAAGTTACCAAGAGGGACAGGGGCGGCACGTTGAAGTAATTAGTACTGGCGAGTTATTGGATTGGAAATTGGAGATGTGAGATTTTTTATGCAATCTAATTTCAGCATCCAGACAAGGCGAGACATCATTCAACTGGTTTATAATCAAAGGTAAGGTGATGAATTCCCACAAGCACGCAGAAGTACGGTAAATTATACCTATCACTGAATTGAGATCCGAAATTTATGGAATTGACAGAACGGCCAAACTCAGGTGAATTCGAGTCGAAGAGCGCGATCGCAGCCGCAATCGCCAAAACCGAGCTGGAGAAACTAAATACACCTGATACTAAAATACACTTGTACCCGCTAGGTTCTTCAAAAGTTTCAGAGCAATCTACAAATTTTAAAGAACTTCCACTAGAAGAACAACAAGCTATTCTTAAAGGTTTGGAAGCTTATCAGCAAGGTGCATTCGTCACGCTTGATGACTATAAAAACCAACAAAGGAAGGTAGACACAAAATATTGTTTACCCTAGCTCGGCATTCTCGGATAGAAAAGCAGGTATTCTATCTAGAGTTAGTTAAAGGTAACAACAAGTGTATACAATCTGGATAGATCCCTTAATAGTAGTTCTAGATAACTTAGAACCTGATAGAAGGGAATCGATAATCTCTCAACTGGAGGAATGGTCACAAAGGGTGCAATTCGATAGACGGACTGGCGGACTTAGAGGTTATTCAATAGCTCCTCTAAAAGACCCAGAATATAGGGGAATAGAATGCTTAGTTGACCATCAATACCGTGTTATTATGGCTTTGCAGTTTCTAGCTAAACCATTCTAGAATCTCCTTGGTAGCACCTGATTCTATTATCTTTACATCTACATCTTTAATCAAATG
>DATGYA010000740.1:0-11098 GCA_035298405.1 Kamptonema sp.
ATCTTGAATCTAGGATTGATTCTGCAATCCTCTAGTACCCTATCGCAGTTATATTTTATCGGCTTCGGGATTGTGTTAGTATTCTCTGGCTTAATCGCCGCTCTCTCTCCACATCGACAAACTTTGCAAGATTGGGCGCGATACCGTCAAGAACGGTTGAAAACAGGAGTTAAGTATTCTCTAATCCGCGATTTAATTTGGGGAGAAAAGAGTCCTGCTGTAGTTGCTATCGCTGTTAACTTATTGATTGTAGCTGCTCTATTTGTGCCTGCAACTCTAATTTTTGCTGAAGCAGGCGATCGCAATCAAATTATCTTAGCCTTGCTTTATACCATCAGTTTCCTTTTAATTTGCGCTACCATCTCCCAAGTCATGCTGTTAATGAAAACTTCCAAACGAGCATTTTGGGCAGCAGGCACTGTAGCAGCAGCAATTATCTTGCCCCCCATGATTTTAGGAGTTCTATCCATTAATCCGGGAGAAAATGGAGGTGGTTTGTGGCTGCTAACACCGTTTGCCTTAGATGCCATCAGATACGCATCCATAAATGTCATAGTTAGTACACTCCTAGCGCAATTTGCTTTCTTTGGTTTCCTCAACTTCCAACTGACTCGGCAACTCAAAAAAGCTGGCGAATCTGCATCTAAAGCACTGCTGAAAAGTTAATAAATTTAAGAATTAAAAATGGGGATGATTCTTCATTTTTAATTCTTGATTTAATAGCGCACTTTTACTTGATTCGGGAGAGAATATCAATGTTATTAACCCTTGAAACAATCGGCAACTGGAATCCTCAGCTATTTCGAGAGATCAAAGGCAGATTTAATTTTCGTAATGTCACGATTGTAGCTTCTATCTCTATACTAGGTCAGTCTCTCCTAGTAGCCATAATTTCAGCCCCATCTTATACTGACTCTTGGGAAATTAACTCCCAGGAATGGTTGAATATATTCCAAAGTCTCAACTGGATTTTGCCAATCATCTTAGTCTTAGGTGGTGCCTATATGCTCATCGGCGATATGGCGAAAGAAGAACGCCGAGGCACTCTCAATTTTATTCGATTGACTCCGCAACCAAGTCAGAGCGTTCTAATTGGTAAAATTTTAGGAGTTCCAGTCTTGCTCTATTTCGCAATTGCCTTAGCATTACCTCTACATTTGTGGACTGCAACTAGCACAGGTGTGGCTTTTGGCTTTGTTTTGACAATTTATTTAATGGTGGGTGCTATTTGCAGTTTCTTCTACAGTGGGGTACTTTTATCCACGCTGCTAGGAGCATCACAACCTTGGGCAGGAGCCATTCTATCCCTACTATTGGCATATCCACTCTTACTACTACTTAACTTCTTCATTGCTGTAGTAATAGAAAATAGAGATGTGCTAGGGGATATCAATTTACCATTGAACTGGTATTATTTGCCACTCGGTTCTAATTTGGCAATCGCTTGTTTATTCTCCCTACTAAGTATCTGTTTGGGAACCTACTGGATTTGGCAATTATTAAACCGCCGCTTCCGCAATCCTAATGCTACAACCATTAGTAAGTCGCAAAGTTATCTATTAGTAACTTGTGTCAATTTTTGGATGTTAGGGTTTGGTGTAATCCAAACAGACTCCTACCTAATTGAAGGTATAAAGTATATCTTTTTGTTCTCTTTGTTCTTTTTGCTCCCTTGTTACTTTCTAATTTTAATTGCTGCTTTGTTACCTCATCGCCAAGCTTTACAGGATTGGGCGCGGTATCGTGGAGAAAGGAAGAATGAGAAAAAAGGAAGGGAAACGATTTTTTATCCTTTTCCAGTTGCATTACAGGATTTAATCTTAGGTGAAAAAAGTCCTGCCCTGGTCGCGATCGGAATTAATCTCGCTATTACTGCTGCGATTTGGATACCTTGGATGTTGCTGTTACCTGAACAAAATAATTCGCTTTTTAACACCTGGGAACAATATTCAAAAAATCAAGTTATCCTAACTCTTTTCTTGACTGCTAATTTGATTTTAATCTGTGCTGCGATCGCGCAACTCACGTTGTTAATGAAAACTCGCAAACCAGAAATCTGGGCTGCTACCGCAGTTAGTGCGGTGATTATCTTACCACTGGTAACTATGGCAGCGTTAGGTTTTACCTTTGAGAACAACCCCAATTGGTTCCTGATTTCACCATTTGCCGCGATCGCAATTCAAAAGGCCTCAACAACCGCCATTTTTCTGACAATTCTCGGTCAGTGGAGCGTTTTAGCACTTTTGAGCCTGCAATTAACCCGACAGTTACGAAAAGCAGGCGAATCTTCCTCCAAAGCACTGTTGAAGATGAATAATTAGGACTTGCTGAATCAGTGCCAAAAGATTTATCAAAAACTTTCCTACCAAAAACAAGAATCCCACAGCTCTTGCTGTGGGATTTTCAAACGAAACCTAGCATAAAATTTTTAGAATTACGCTACCTGGCTCTTCATCCTCTGGCGGCACTTGTCTCTACGAGACAAGGCGCATACTGCTCTGAAGAAGCAGAATCTAGGATGCCCACCCCTGGATCAAAACCGCGCTTAAACTCGCTGAGCCTTACCTCTTTAGCTTGCAGAGCCGTTTGTAAAACCTTCATGGCTCGTTGAGGATTGCCACGTCCGCAGAAGAATAAATCTGCGGCAAAATAACCGTACTCAGGCCAAGTATGTATGGCAATATGAGATTCTGCTAATGTTACCGTAGCAGTTACTCCATGAGGGCTAAACTGGTGTACGCACATATCAATTAGCGTTGCTTCTCCGGCTGCGATCGCATCGAGTAAAGCGCGGCGGATACGTTCAGGATCGTTGAGAAGGTCTCCAGGAGACTGCCAAGCGTCAACGACCAGATGGGTTCCCAATTGTTTCATTCTGCGGGTTTCACCTCCACCCTATAAAGTCTCAAACCTTTTAATACTATCAGGATCTCAAAAGACTGTCAATACCTTTTGGAAAATCGCTAATGGCTAATGGCTAATTGGGGAAGAAGGGTAAAGGTTAAAAAATCTCCCTATCTCCCCCTCTGCTCAACTTCCATTAACCATAAGTAGCTCCATTCGGCAGAATCGCCCCGCCTAAACAAGTCTCATTCAAGTTAGCCACATTCAAGGTAGCCCCAATTAAATTGGCTTCAGATAAATTTGCCCCAGTCAAGTCCGCTCCCGCCAACGAAGTTAACAGCAAACCGGCACCGGACAGATTGGCCTCACAAAGATTAGCTCCTCGCAAATCAGCTTCCAGCAAACTAGCACCCGACAAATTAGCTCCACTTAAGTTGGCACCTCGCAAATTTGCCTTATTTAAATCAGCGGCCCTCAAGTCAGCTTTATGCAAATTAGCACCTTGCAAATTAGCACCTTGCAAATTAGCCCCATTCAAATTAGCACCGTTCAAATTAGCACCGCTCAAGTCAGTTCCCTGCAAGTCAGCACTGCTCAAGTTAGCCACACATAAATTTGCTTCCCGCAGACTTGCCTCGCTTAAGTTTGATGAATGTAAATTAGCGCCGCTGAAATTTCCCCGATTTGCATAGGCTCGAATTAGAGTAGCCTCACTTAAATTTGCTCCACTAAAATCTACTTCGCTCAGAACCGCTCGAATCAGATTTGCCCTACTTAAATCAACTCCATTCGCAGTCGCTCTGCTCAGCGTCGCCCCGCTCAAGTTAGCTGCCACCAACTTCGACCCATTCAACAAACAAGCACCGACCAAACTTGCGCCAATTAAAATGGCTTTAGTGAGGTCAGTCTGAGAAAAAATAGCTCCGCTGAGATTTGCTCCGCTCAGATCGGCTCCTAACAAGATGGTTCCAGTTAAACTAGCGCCACCGAGGTTAATTTCAATCAGTTTAGACTTAGATAAATTGGCTCCGCTTAAGTCAGCTCCGTTTAGGTTCGCTCCGATCAGTTTAGTTCGAGTTAAATTGGCACCTCTCAAATTTGCGTTACTCAAATTTGTGCGATTTAGATTGGCTTCACCTAGATTAACTGCAATTAGGTTAGCTCCTCTAAAATCTCTTTCCCCTTGTCTATGTCGCGTTAAAAGTTCATTGGCACTTAACAGCTCAGTGGAATTCATAAAAAAGTTGAGTAATTTTCCTGAATGTGTGGATATTCGCGGCTGTCCGCAAACTTCTATAAAGAAAGTTAGCGGGCCGAAATTGTCAGCATTATGGTTCAAAAGCAATAAATACGAAAGCTGATTAATGCTAAACAGCGACCGATTAGCACATATCCCTTGTGGAGGGAGTAAGTTGGGATTGAATTAGATTAAATGGTTATTACCTTTGATAATCAAGAGTTTAGGGTTACTACCTGCATCCGTAACGCCCCTCTGACTATCAAGCGGTTTAGGATTCGGTTAGCTACTGTCACCTCCCATCACTGCATAGTGTTGCAGTGAAAGCCTATAGTTCGGCTGTTTTCTGATTAGCGCTGAGCATTCAGCAGAAGCACAAGCGGATATATTCAGTAGCTTTTGCCTTCTAAACCTGGTGGGCGTTTTGAGAAAAAGCTGCTGTATTTTTCTACTTTTGTGCTTACTGCCAGTCTCTCCTCGATCCATGAGCGCTTGCGGTTCTAATTAACAGAACACCAGGCACGCTTGCGCGATTCTGGACATACTAGCTGTTCCTGGGATACGGGAATGCTTCGCTGAAGCATTCTCTGCAAAACCGTCCAAGGGTGACATTTATTGCCAACGACAACCTTATAGTTGCGATCGCGAAGATGACCAGCTTATGTTTTGCGGTTATCTGCTCGATTATGCCCCAATAAAGAATAACGGCAATATGGGTGGGTCTAATATTTACCTCCAACCCCAGGCTCTAGTCAGCCTGTGGGGATCGGCTATTTCGCTTATATAATTTGCTGAAATTAGCTGCCCCATATTTAAAGATAAACGCTAGCAGAGGTTAGAGGCAATATATATTTTCAGTAAATGCCAATGTTTGATTGTACTTCTATGGCGCAGGGCAAGTAGTAGCAAGGGATACAGACGATTAAGTTAAATTAATAAGATTTGCGATGTTAAAGTGGCTAGCGGTAGGGCGATCGCTATTTTTGATGAACTCTGTTCTATCAATAATTTTGTGAAGATAGACAAAAAGCCTGCACCACAAGCAAGGTTAATCTTTCTTGTGGTGCGGACTTTTTGCCTTAAGCAAGATTTATCAAGGATGAGTAGTTATTGACCAAAGCAGTAACTCTTACCCTAAGCGGCGAGCGCTTGCATCCGGTTCGCGACCGTAAATGCCAGGAGTTGTATCAACACTGGGAGTACCAGGAGTACCATAGTCAGCGCGAGCTGTATCGACGCTGGGATAGTCGTAGATGCCCCAGTCTTGAATGCCTCGCGGACTCAGGATCGATTCGGCTCTGGCGATCTCGTCGTCTGTGCCTTTGACCATAACTAGATAATCGCCCTTCGCTACGCGATCGCTGTAAGCTCTAGCCCGCTCTTCTGGGATTCCCAAACCTGCTAATGCTCCGATCAAACCGCCAGCCGTGGCACCAATTGCCGTACCTGCAAGAGTCGTGGCGAGTGCAGTTGCGCCCGCTCCCGCCAACATGATCGGGCCGATACCAGGAATTGCTACCAAGCCCAAGCCCACCAGTAAACCTGTCAAACCGCCTAAAGCACCTCCTGTGACAGCACCTTTAGCTGCACCTAGATCGGCTTGGTTGCCAGTGCTATCTTCTACGTCAACGCCTGCAATATCGTTTTGGCGTTCAGCATCACGGGCGATGACAGAAACGTTGTCCATGTTAAAACCAGCACTTCTTAGTTCGCTGAGCGCTTGTTCTGTTTCGTGGCGGGTGGGAAAGATTCCTACTGCCCGCTTGTCTCGGTGGGAAGTTATGCTTCGATCGTGACCTGTGGGTACGTCGTAGATGCCCCAGTCTTGAATTCCCCGGACACTGAAAACTCTTTCGGCTCTAGCAATTTCTTCGTCAGTACCTTCTACAAATACTAGATAGCCGCCTTTCAAGAGGCGATCGTTGTAAGCTCTAGCTCGGTCTTCAGGAACGCCTAAACCTACTAATCCACCAACTAAACCGCCCGCAGCAGCACCGATTGCACCGCCTACCAAAGCATCGCCCAGGAGAGCTGCGATCGTACCACCCGCTACTATCGGGCCAATTCCGGGAATAGTTAGTGCAGTTAGGCTTCCGATTAAGCCAATCAAGCCTCCGGTAACAGCCCCCGCTGTCGCACCTGCTTTAGCACCTCCTCCTACTTGTTTGTCTTTTGTCTTGCTGACGCTAGCTCCTGCGATATCGCTGCCGTCAGTATTCTGCGCGACTACCGAAACTTTATTCATGGGAAAGCCTGTACTTTGCAGTTCGCTAAGCGCAATTTCCGCATCTTGGTAATTAGAAAAGGCTCCCACAGCTCGCTTCTGTTGACCTAAAGCCATTTTTTACATCCTCCGCTATAGTATTGAGATTGTATAGCTACAAAATCTTTTTTCTGATTGCTGCTATCACTAATATTTATTCATTTTTCTAAGTAGTTTTCATCGGTCGCTAGGGGGAACTTGAATCTCTATCCTCAGACAGAGCATAATTGTTAACTATAATTATCAATGACTAATTAATTCTAGTTTACTGCGAGATTAACGCTCAGTAGAATGCTAATTGTTAATTGCTAGTTGCTACTAATTAAAATTAGTATATTCCCTACAATAAAACTATACAAAGCCTATAGGGTGCGTCAAAACTCTGACGCACCCTACCAATTCAGGATCTTATTTAGTCCTATCTTAGCTATTAGCCATTAGCTATTTGTATTATTGCTTCTGATTGGGGCTGGCGGGAGTTGCGCCTGCGACAACTGCTTTAACAGTCACGCTCTTGACACCTTTAATCTCTTTAGCTAAAGGTTCAATCTTGTTTAGATCGTTTTGAGTGGGAACAGTTCCCGACACAGTAACATCACCATCTTTAGCTGCAACGGTTAGTTCACCTTTGGTGATGTTGACCTCTAATTTAGAGCGGACTTCACTCTCAAGATCGCCATTGGCTCTTACTGTATCGCCACCTGTTACATTGTTGCGCTGTTCTCGTGCCCGAATATCAGAATTTGCCTGAGCTCTACGAGTCTCGCTAGTAGCATCATTTTTGTCATTCTGAACAGTTTTTGCATCTGGTGATTTCGCGGCTTCCTGATTAGTGGAATTAGGAGAATCAGCAGTTGTCTTAGCTACATTTTCACAAGCGGCAACTCCTAATAATAGGATGCTGCTGAGGAGGAATGGTGTTAGGTTCTTCATATTTAATGTGCCTCTTGTTAAGGATTTGATTAGCCAGATGGACTTCTTCCCTGTCCTTCGTACAATTTTTAAACTAGCTTTAATTAAATATAGATTTTTAAGGAAACGAACACATCGCTCTCTAGGTATAATCTTTATCTGTGTCGGTAGAGAGAGGGCAAATATCAAACACGGGAGTATTTTAGTAAATTGCTTAATTTTTTAGCGGGAATTATAACTTATAAATCATAACACTTTTTGTCATTTTCATTTTTATTTATCTATACTTTCGTCTTTTACAACAAACGGAAAGATTGAATAAATTTTTGAGCATTATCTGGTTCAGGAGTAGTCACAACTATCCCATAAATCCGGCGATCTACAATAAATACTTGACCGATGCCGGGCGGCTGTTCTGGAGTAAGTGATTCAAACTCAAATTCTTTGCCGGGGTAATTGTTGATAGAAATATCTCGCTCTTCTATTAACTTAGAATTAGCACCGACAACAAAAGTAGCTACTACACTATTTAATGTTAGTTTGATATCGGTAGGAGTTAGGACAGAATCTACGTCAAAGTATCGGACTAAGTAAAGTTCTTTGCCTTTGGCGAACTTTAATGTATGATTGAGGACTCGACCGGAGAAATTTTCTGATTTCAGTTTGGGAATTCCTGGCATAGTAACGACAAATTTGCCCTCTGGTGAGGAGAATTCTTGCCACTGTGACTGAGTGACGGACTGAGCAATGACAATTGGTGGCGGGGTTGATTGGGCTGTTAGGGAAGAGGTAAGTTTGACACAGAGGACTCCGCAGGTAACAGCCAGTAAGATTTTTGGTTTCATTGTTTTGTATAGCAGGTCATAGCATGATATATTTGCGCTAGCCTAAAGATATATAGGCAATTGGGAGATTTATTTTGGATACTATATTTACTACATGGCGTAACATCTGTAAATCTTTACTAAGAATTGAACACGGTATCGCCAATGCTAGCTTAGCCGTTTTTTTGCTGGCTTCGTTGAGTGCTTGTGCCAATAGTCCTAATGGTAAGGCACTTGAGGAATCTTTGGCAGCCGATCCCAGACTTAAGGAAAGTCCTGCCAGCTTGAGCACGCCAACGCCTGTTGCTACTACTGAGTCTAATAGCTCAACTGCTAAGTTACCCGCTGATTTTCCGAGTGAGATTCCGGTTTATACTAATGCTCAGTTGCTGGAAGTTTCTAAGCCAACTAATCCTGCTAAAGAAAATGTGAAGTTGCGCTTTTCGAGTACCGATCCTAGCAATTATATTCAAAGTTTTTACCAGACTGAATTTGCTAGTAAAAAGTGGGAAATTGTCAGTCGTCCTGCGGAAGAAGGGCAAGGAAATCTGACGGCAATTAAGGATAATTTACGGATAAATATCTCCTTTGTACCTAATCAGAACTCTGGGGCGGCTACAGAATTTTTAATAGAGTATGGCAAGGATACTCAACCAAGTGCTGTGATGCCACAACCGACTAATTCACCCGCCGCAAATTCGCCTTTACCTTCTCCTTCGCCAAGTGTCTCGCCAACGACATCACCAGTGCCACAAAAAGTGGAATCGGATCAAAGTGAAGTGCCTCAAGAGTTGCGTCAGTATGTGGCTGATGTGGCTCAATTAGGAGTGTTGAAACTGCGATCGCCAAATCAGAGTTCAGATACTAATAATACTTTGCCTGAACCTAATAAAATTATTACTCGTCGCGATTATGCTCGCTGGCTGGTGGCAGCTAATAATCAGATTTATGCTAACCGTCAGGCGAAACAAATTCGGCTAGCTGTGGCATCAAGTGTTGCGGTTTTTTCTGATGTGCCGAAAACCGATCCGGATTTTGCTGCTATTCAAGGTTTAGCGGAAGCTGGTTTAATTCCAAGTTCGCTTTCTGGTGATATTAAAGAGGTGAAGTTTCGGCCGAACGATCCTTTGACTCGCGAGGCGATGATGCTATGGAAAGTGCCTCTGGATATTCGTCAAGTTTTGCCTACTGCTAATGTTGATGCGGTGAAAGAAAGGTGGGGTTTTCAAGATGCGTCTAAGATTGATAGCGCGGCAAGCCGTGCGGTTTTGGCTGATTTCAATAATGGAGATTTGGCGAATATCCGCCGAGTTTTTGGTTTTACAACGCTGTTTGGCCCTAAGAAATCTGTTACTCGCGCTGAGGCTGCGGCTAGTCTTTGGTATTTTGGAGTTCAGGGGGATGGACTTTCGGCTAAGGATGCGTTGCAAGGGAAAACTAATCAATAATATAGAGGTTTAGCTGTTGCATGAGAACAGGCTAATGGCTAATGGCTAATTGCTAATTGCTAGGGCGGGTTTTGTTTTAATATTGTTTGTTTGTTGCATAGGCCGGGGCGGGTTTTGTTTTGATATTGTCTGTTGGTGCTGCGTGTTATCTGCTAAACCCGCCCCTATTTTACTCACTTGATAGGAAAAGTTAGTTATGCTGGAAGAGTACGATCGCCTATTCGCTACGATTGAAGAGTTAGTGATGCACCACTCGCCTAGTGGTGTGGAGTCAGAGGTTGATGAGTGGTTGATGGAGAGATTTGCGAAAATGGGGGTGAAGGCTTGGCTTGACAGTGCGGGAAATGCGATCGCGCTGATTAAGGGTCAAAATTCTGAACATTCGATCGCGATTACTGCCCACAAAGATGAAATCGGCGCGATCGTCAAAACTGTCGCCTCAAAGGGCCGCGTTGAAGTTCGCAAACTGGGTGGTGCTTTTCCTTGGGTTTACGGTGAAGGCGTTGTCGATTTGTTAGGAGATAGTAAAACAATTAGCGGTATTCTTAGCTTTGGTTCGCGCCACGTTTCTCATGAATCGCCTCAAAAATCTCACCAGGAAGATGTTTCTTTAAAGTGGGAAGATGCTTGGATTGAAACTAAATGTACTACGGAAGAATTGGCGGCGGCTGGCATTCGCCCAGGTACGCGGATGGTGGTAGGAAAACATCGCAAACTACCGTTCCGTTTAAAGGATTGGATTGCTAGTTATACGTTGGATAATAAGGCTTCTGTGGCAATTTTGCTCGATTTAGCTGCATCTTTGCAAAATCCGCCTGTAGATGTTTATTTGGTAGCGTCGGCGAAGGAGGAAGTAGGCGCGATCGGGGCGTTATATTTTACTCAACGACAGGAGTTAGATGCGTTGATTGCTTTGGAAATTTGCCCTCTGGCAGCGGAATATCCGATTAAGGATGGCGAAAATCCAGTTTTGTTGTCTCAGGATGGGTACGGGATTTATGATGAAGGCTTGAATGGCGAATTGCGGCAAGCGGCCGATCGCGCTGGAGTGACATTGCAATTAGCCGCGATCGCGCAATTTGGCAGCGATGCCTCGATCGCCATGAAGTTTGGTCACGTGGCTAGGGCTGCTTGTTTAGCCTTCCCTACACAAAACACTCACGGGTTTGAGATTGCTCATTTGGGCGCGATCGCCAACTGCACCCGCATCCTCAAAGCCTACTGCCAACAGCCTTGGAACCAATAAAAGATTTTTTTTGAAAAAGTAGTTGACAGAATGAAAAATATCGGTTAAGTTAATAAAGGTGCGAAACACACGCCCCCATCGTCTAGAGGCCTAGGACACATCCCTTTCACGGATGCGACGGGGATTCGAATTCCCCTGGGGGTATTAAAAACTAATGAGTGTGGAGTTATGAGTTAAACTCATAACTCCACACTTATTAGTTTTAAAATGAATCAGAAGTAATAACGTGGTAACTTAACAATAAGGAGTTTTTTTAACTAAAACTCAACTTGTCTGACCCTAACCCACAGTGCAATATAAATAAATTAGCCTTGAAGGGACTAC